>JANYKA010000080.1 GCA_025358315.1 Gemmatimonadota bacterium
GGGCGCCGTCAATCCGGGGAAAATAACCGTCCCTCGCAGGGGAAGAACGGGAAGTGTCTGTCGTGTGCTCATATGTGTCGCAGCTCCTGCGCGCTGATTTCGGCTGAATGGGGCTCTAGAGTGGTACGCCGCCGGCCCCGCAATTGGTTCAATTCCAAGGACACTACTTGCAAGTCACGTTCCAGCCTGAGTTACGACATACTGGCGGGGATTGCAACTTTAGGTGGCCGTTGTGACGTACTGTATGACAACTCTTCGTCCCGCATAGAGTTGTATTGTATGACGCCAGAGTGCTATTCTAGCGGCTGCTGACCCCCTTTTTCTCCATCAATTGTCAGAACCGAGCATTACCCAATCCGACGCCGAGTTGCGTTCGCACGTTGAGCGCTCGCTCGACGCGACGTATGAACTGGACCGTGAGATTGGGCGCGGGGGCATGGGCATTGTCTATCGGGCAAAAGACCGGCGCCTGAAACGCACGGTCGCGATCAAATTGCTCCCGCCCGAGTTGGCATTCCGGTCGGAAATTCGCTCGCGCTTTTTGAAGGAAGCCGAAACTGCGGCCCAGCTGTCGCATCCGAATATCGTGCCGATTTACAGCGTCGACGAAAAGGACGGTCTCGTCTACTTTGTCATGGCCTATATCGATGGCGATAATCTGGCCAAGCGGATACACGATCGCGGGCCGATGGATCCCGTTGAGGTGCGCCGCGTGTTGCGCGCCGTGGCCGATGCCCTCGCATATGCGCACTCCCACGGCGTTGTGCACCGGGATATCAAGCCCGATAATATTTTGCTCGACGCGCAGAACAACCGGCCGATGGTAACGGACTTCGGCATTGCCCGCGCGATCACGGAAGGTGGCGATGCACGTCTCACAGCGACGGGCGTGGCTATTGGCACGCCGGCGTTCATGAGCCCTGAACAATCCGCTGGTGATCGCGATCTCGACGGTAGGAGCGATCTCTATTCGCTCGGCGTCGTCGCCTATCAGATGCTGTGCGGTGAGTTGCCGTTCGTCGCCAATAACACTCCGGCGTTACTGGTGAAGCATCTGTCCGAGCGCCCGGTGCCGATTGACCAACGGATTGCCGGAGTACCGCCCGATTTGGCGCGGGCCGTGATGTTGTGTCTCGAAAAGAGCCCCGACGACCGCTTTGGGAACGCTCAGGCGCTGGTCACCGCATTGGATACGGGCGAGGTGCCGAACCTGCCGGTACCGCGCGCACTGACCGGGCTGGAGCCGACAAACGCCAGTTCCGTGCGCCCAATAATGACCGGTTCCACCGGAGCGTATATAGCGTCTGACGGCGAGTTGGCGCGCTGGGATGCGCCGGCCGTTGTGAAGTTCCGGAAGCGGCTCGCGCCGTTCCTGGTGGTCGGTGGCGCAGTGATAATTCTGGCGATTCTCGGGATTGTAAACGTCACTGGTCTTTTGGGTCTGGTGGCCGTGTGGATGGCCTTCCAGTACGCAAAACTGTGGAGCGATGGCTACGACTGGCACGACGTATTCCGTCAGCCGCGCGACCGGATGATTATGGACGTGACTGGAGAACTCGTCGACGAAGTGCAAGCCTACTGGAACAAACAAAAGCGTGCCGAAGTGCGCGAACGGCACCGGCAACGCCTGGATTCTCCGGGTTTGTTTACGCCGTCCACTCCGGTTGGTGGACGTCCGGTGCAGATTCAGGCTGCCGAGAGTGCCGCCCTGGCTTCCGGTCAGCACGCGGCGGTGGCGAGGCAGGCGATCAGCGATCGCAATGAAATTTTGCGACAGGTGGAGTCACTGCCCAAGGGTGATCGCCTGCGCATCCCCGGCGTCATCGAGGCGGCGCAGAAGCTCAGTGCCAACGTGGTGGGCATCGTCGGTGCATTGGCAGAACTTGATCGTGCGGCCGGCCCGCAGTCGGCGGAGGCGATCAACACGGAGATCACGCTACTCGAATCGCAGGCGAATCCGCTCGACAGGATCGCCAGTGAAGAGCGGGTGCGGCGACTGGCATTTCTCAAACGGCAGCGGCGCACCGTGGCCGAGTTGATGCGACGGAGCGATGAACTCAAAGGCAAACTCGACAGCTGCGCGCTGGCGCTGCAAAACATGCGTTTTGATTTACTGCGTTTCAAAGCCGGTGGCCAGACGTGGCAGCATGTGACGTCGGTCGCCGAGCAGGCGGCGGCATTGGCCCGCGAAGTGGACAGCGCCGTGTATGTCGCCGATGAACTCGCCCGCGTGCTGCCGCGCGGCGGATCGCGACGCGATGGCCGGGCGGCACCCGGCACATCGTGAACGGCCGAGATGCGTTGCGCGACCGCGTGGAGCGCGCCGTCAGCGCGCTCTTTTCGGTTGAAGAGGAGATTGGCCGCGGCGGTATGGCCGTCGTGTACCGCGCCCGCGACGTGCGATTGCGCCGGAAGGTGGCGCTCAAGGTGCTACCGCCGGAACTCGCCTTTCGCGACGACGTCAAGTCGCGCTTTCTGCGCGAGGCGCAGATGTCGGCGCAGTTGTCGCATCCGAATATTGTGCCCATTTATGCCGTGGACGAACTCGACGGAATTGTGTTTTTCGCTATGGGATTAGTCGAGGGCGAGACGCTTGCGCAGCAACTGGTGCACTCGCCACGGCCGGATGTCGAGACCGTGCGCCGGGTGCTACGTGAAGTCGCCGATGCGCTCGCCTATGCGCACGCGAATCACGTGGTCCATCGTGACGTGAAGCCGGACAATATTCTGATCGAGGCGGCGACCGGGCGTGCGCTTGTTTCAGATTTCGGTATTGCCCGCGCGGCCGAGGGCGATTCACGGCTCACGGTGACTGGCATCGCGGTCGGCACGCCGGCGTATATGAGTCCGGAGCAGGCGATGGGCGAGCGGGATGTGGACGGTCGCGCCGACATTTATTCGCTGGGTATTGTCGGTTACCAGATGTTGGCGGGCGAGCTGCCGCATCAGGCGGCGAACACGCCGGCGATGCTGATGAAGCACATCAGCGAACGCCCGCGGCCATTGAGTGAACTGCGCACGGATTTGCCGGTGAATCTCGTGATCGCGATCGAGCGTGCGATGGCCAAAGGGCGCGATGATCGCTGGCCCGATGCGACCGCATTCCGCGATGCGCTCGCCGCTGGTGCGGCCATCGGTCCAAGCGTCCGCGCGTACCAGACACCCGCCGATACGGATCGCAGCGCCGACAGTGCACTTGAGCGGTTGCGCGCGCAGGGCGCGAACTACGCGCCCCGCGAACCCGGTGCGCGCGAGTTCGGTCTGCCGATATTTCCCGAGCGGATCAATACCATGACGGGTTCTCCGTCGCAGGGATACAACAAGGATGCGCTCCGCGAATGGCGAGACCAGCAGCGCGAATGGCGCAACGAAAAACGGGATGAACTTCACGATCTGCGTCACGAGGCGCGGCTCACCAAGCGCGAACTGAAAGTGCGGCTGCGCGACGGACGGGCCAATCTTACTCCGGAAGAACGTATCCGGCGGGTGCAGCGATCCATTTTGGGATATGTCGGGACGGTCGGCATGCTGGCGTCGATCAACCTGCTTACTTCCCCGCGTTTTCTCTGGTTTCTGTTCCCGGCAATCGGCATGGGCATTGGCGTGGTTTCGAAAGTCAGCTCACTCTGGATTGACGGTATTCCGGTGCGCCGGCTGTTTACCCGTCAGCCGATGACGGAGCGTGTAGTAGCAACGCAGCTTCCGGAATCGCGGGGAGTACAGGCGCCGTTAACGGCACCGCGCATTGCCTCCGCCGATTTGGCCGGCATTCCGCGCGACGTGCTCGACGGTCCGCACGGTGCGGCGATTCGCGACGCTGCAGAATCGAAAGCGGTTATCGTACAGGTGCTGGCCGGCCTCTCGCCGGCGGACCGTGAGATGCTGCCGGAGATTCGCCCGACCGTCGACACGCTCGTCGAACGCGTGCGCTCACTCGCGCAGACGCTGCATCAGCTCGACAGCGACGCATCGCCAGAGGCGCTGGCACGACTCGACCAACGTGTGGCGGCTGTGCGCGCCACGCCGGAAGACGCTCCGGATCGAGACCGGCGGCTCCAGTTACTCGAGCGCCAGCAGGTGACCCTGAAGGACTTGGCGCGCCACCGCGAGGCGAACGCGCAGCAGATGGAAAGTGCGTCACTCATTTTGCAGACCATAAAACTCGACCTATTCAAGCTTCGGTCGAGCAATGTGGACGCGAAGCTCGATGCGTCGATGGGCGCCACCCAGGAGGCGCGGGCGCTCTCCAAAGACATTGGGCGTGTGATCGAAGCAGCCAACGAGGTTCGGCGGCTGTAGCGAGCGCGGCCGCTCCAGCTGATCGCACCAAAACTTTTCGGATTGGCCGCTACCGGCGTAGCAACTGTGCTATGGCGGCGGCGACGCGTTCCGGCGCGTCTTCGGGTGTGAAGTGTCGCGCACCGTCCACAATCTCGACCGTGGCGCCGGTGATTGCCCGCTGCAATCTGTAGGCGAGGGCGACAGGCAAATATGGATCACGTTGCCCCCATGTAATTGCGGTCGGCTGCGTGATCCGTCCGAGCTCCGCGCCGATGGCCTCCACGGCCGGGTCGTGCATGGCACGCAGTTGCGCCACCAACGCATCAATACCGAGCCGCGAGTTAAATGCGCCGAGATATTTATCGAGCGCGCGGCGGCCGATTTCTTCGTCGGCGAAGCCGGACAAAAGCGAACCGTGCACAAGTCCGGAGAGCAGTGGCGCCCCGAGCATCCGTCCGATCGGCGTCTTGGCAAGTATGCGCGCCAGGCGTGCGGCTCGGCGCGGCCAACAATTAAATGCCGTGGAGTTTATCAGGCAGAGTCGCGTCACGCGCTCGGGAAACGCGAGTGCCACGGCCTGTGCCACCGCGCCGCCCACGCCGTGGCCAACGAAGCAAGCCGATGCGATGCCAAGTTCGTCCATCAGTGCACGCGTACGTTCGGCGTGGGCCCGAACCGTGAGCGCGGCGACGTCGGCGCGATCACTTCGCCCAAAACAGAGCAGGTCAACCAGTACCAACCGGTGCCCCTCAGGCATTTCTGGTACGACCCTGTGCCAAAGCTGCGATGAGGCCGGAAAGCCATGCAAGAAGACCACCGGTTCACCCGCACCACGGGTCCCGGCCGCGTAGTAATACAGCCGACTACCAGCCAGATCGACGAATTCACCTCGCATCGCGGCAACTTAACGGCCTAGCGCAATCCCTGAAAAATGATATTCTTACGGCATGTATTATTAAGAATAGCCAATGTGTTACGCAACTCATTGTGAAATAACAGCTTACGACAAGGCGTCCCAAATTGACCGCACCTTCAATTCCCATTGTTTCGCAGTTTCCGCCACCACCGCCGCCACTTTCGGCAGTTTGTTTTCCGATCGGATGGCTTTTGGAGCATGCGTCACCTCCGATACAGTATCGAGCCACCATTGAAGTAGCGAAACACACGACCGGACTGAGTTCGGCGTTCCATAGTTTGCCGTACTCGTACCGGCCAGCGCTGGAATTGGCGGTTGGGCAGTCGCTTGAAGGTGTGTGGAACGACTCTATGCTCACCGTTCCGCCGGCTCGGTCGGACGGATTCGAAGGCGTGGGTACGGTGCACGCATTGCGGCGTCTGCTGGAATACGGTTGGGACAAAGATTCGCCGCCGGTCAATCAGGCGCGGCGTATTCTGTTTCGATTGCTTGCCGAAGACGACGATCCGGCTTTGTTGTTCGAGCTCGGGCCGAAAGTGCTCGCCAAGGGAAAGACCGAAGAAGAGCGGTTGATGGTTCGGCAAACGTTGCGCGAGGCGGCGGGATCGGCGCTGGCGCAAGCCGGCTTCGAGTCCGATCCGCGTTTGCGCGGTGCGGCTCGGCGGACTCTTGACCGGATGATGGAATTTTTGAAATCGCCCGTCGCGGCCAAGCCGTGGATTCGAGTTGGCAATCAGCAGGTGCTATCGCCGGAGGCGTTCCCGCCGTCGATCTACGCACTGCAGATGTGGGCGCACATGCCGCTCTTCCGGAGCGAGCATTACGAAGGAATGGAACTGCTCTATCGTTGGCTGACGCGGGCATTGCCGCGCCAGGAGCAAATGCAGGTGGTCGGCAAAAAGATTGTGCCGGTGCCGCTTATGGTACTTGGCGACAAGCTGCCGCATCGCAATGCCGTCGAGGACGACGTACCGGCGGCGATGGGCTGGTTGGAACTCATCAGTCGCTTCGGGTTTCTGCGCCGCAATGATAACTGGTCGAAGATGTACGAACGGTTTGTCGATGATTGCGGTCGCGACGGCGTGTGGCACCCGCACAAGGGTTTGGTGATTCCGCGGAGTTCGGCCGCGTGGATCTGGTCGGCGTATCCGTTGGAGTCGCCGCACGGCGGCGATGAACGGTGGGCAGACATGACGTTTCGCATTGGGTTGATCGCGCGGTTGAGCGGCCGGCCCGTCAAACTGATCTGACCGACCGTCTCGCTCCCGAAGCGTGGTTTCCTGCAGGCCGCGATGATATTGCGGTCCAGCGGGTGCGACTCGCCGACGGAGTCACGCAACGCGTATTAGTGGCCGGGCCGGCGGCGGGACCGCCGCTGTTGATGCTACACGGCTGGGCAGTGTCGGCGTACTTGTGGCGCGCAACAATTCCCGCGTTGGCCGCGGCAGGGTTTCGTGTCTACGCGCCGGATTTGCCGGGGCACGGGCTGAGCGACGCGCCGCAGGAGAAAGGGAGCTACTCCGTCGAGGCATTTACCGAGCGGGCGCTGATGTTGTGCGATGCGCTCGAACTCGGCAACGTGCAAGTGATTGGCCAGTCGATGGGCGGCCGCATTGCGATGGAGATGGTATTTCGGGCGCCCACGCGTGTCTCGCGAGTCGCGCTCTTTGGGCCCGTTGGATTCGGCGACATTCCACCCGGCCAAACCTTTGCGCCGTTTTTGCCTTTGCTGCCGGGAACACTTCCGTCGCTGCTGGTCACGCGCCAAATGGTGGACATCGTCCAGCGCCGGGTGTGGGGCAAGATTGGCTGGTTCACCGAGCGCGACGTCGATGAGTATTGGGCCCCGTCGCAGTTCCCGGACGTGGTGAGAGCCCAGTTGCAGATGTTGCGTGAATTCGAGTGGGCGCCGATTGCCGATAACCGGCTTCGAGCAGTGAGTACGCCAGCACTAGTCGTTTTTGGAACACAGGATCGGACGGTGCGGCCGGTGCATGCGGAGCGGCTCGCTGGCGTGTTGCCGCAGGGGCGGTTGGAGTGGATCGAAGGCGGGGGACATGTGGTGATGGAAGAAGTTCCCGAGCAGGTTAACCGGATGCTTTTGGGGTTCCTGGCCGGGATATAGTGGGCAGAAGGAGCGTGCAGGTTGCAGCGTGCATCGTACGGCCTGCAGCCTGCAGCGTGCAGCGTTGGCATGGCTCCTTGGTTCTATTAGCTTTCCTTGAACGGGATAGGCCGGCCGGTAGCGTAGCAACGCTCCACGGGTCCCGTGGGGCCGATTCTCCGATTCGCGGAGGCATTGGCTCACCGCAGAGAAGCCAATACTTCACGAGTAAAAAAATGACACCGAAAACAGCGGCGCCTCGCGCGCCGCGGCGAGCCGCTAAGGCCGCACCGCCGGCCGATGGGCCAGTGGCGATCACTGCGCCGATTTCCGATTCGGCCACATTAGCAGAAGCAGAAGCCGCCACCACCGACATTACATTTGCCGACCTTGGGCTCTCCGCCCAAATGCTCGAAGCGCTGACGGACGCCGGTTACAAAAAGCCGACACCGATTCAAGCGCAGGCCGTGCCACTGGCACTGAAGGGCCGCGATCTGATCGGTCTGGCACAGACGGGCACCGGCAAGACGGCGGCGTTTACGATCCCGATCATCGAAAGACTGATCGGCGGTCCGCACCGCACACGGGCGCTCATTCTGACGCCGACGCGCGAACTGTGCGTGCAAGTCGAAGAGAGCTTCACGAAGTACGGCCGCCATTCCGGACTCGACGTGATTCCTGTGTACGGCGGAGTGGGATATGAGCCGCAGGTGAAAGCGTTGCGCGCCGGAGTCGATGTTATCGTCGCGACGCCGGGCCGGTTGCTCGACCATCTCGAGAAACAAAACGTCGTGTTTGACGAAGTCGAGGTGCTTGTACTCGACGAAGCAGACCGGATGCTTGATATGGGATTTGCTCCGCAAATCAACCGGATTATCGCGCAACTGCATCCGTACCGACAGACGCTGCTGTTCAGCGCGACGATGCCACCGGAAGTCGAAGCGCTGGCGCGCAAATATCTGCGCAAGCCCGTGGTCGTTCAGGTCGGGCGCCGTTCGGGTGCCGCGACAACCGTGCAGCATTTTGTCTATCCGTGCCCGAAGGACAAGAAGAGTGCGCTACTCGCCGAATTGCTCAAACAGAAGGCAATGGACACCGTGCTTGTGTTTACCCGCACCAAGCATGGCGCCGACCGCGTGGTCAAGCATCTTGAGCGCGACGGCGTCAAGGCCGGCGCGATGCATGCCGATAAAACGCAGGGGCAGCGCACCAAAGCACTTGAAGATTTCAAGAGCGGCAAGCTTCGCGTACTCGTGGCGACTGACATTGCGCAGCGCGGACTGGACATTTCCGGCATTACGCACGTGATCAACTACGATGTGCCCCAGCAAGCCGAAGATTATGTGCACCGCATAGGGCGCACAGGTCGCGCCGCCAGCACGGGTGATGCATACACGTTTATGTGTGCGGATGAGATTGCGATGGTGCGGACGATTGAACGGGTGATCGGTCAGCAGATTCCGCGAATCTCGGTGCCGGGGTACGACTTCGGGACTTAGCGTCAGCGCACCGCTCGCCCGCTCGCCCGTCCGGCACCGCCCGGCGGCGGCTTGTCCTCGTTCGTCCTCGGCCGTTGGCCGGGGACTCTCTGCGGGCGCCGCCTGTGGGCTGTGCCGGACGGGCTCGCTTCACACAACGGTGCGGAGTGAAAGCCTGACCCTGCGCGGTGCACAGTCTCACGGACCGTCGCTGCGCACGAATGGTGGCAGAGCGCGACTGGCATTGCCCGCCGGCGGCGCCCGCAGCGCCGACCGGCCAGCGGCCGAGGCGAAGCGAGGACAAGCCGCCAAAGGGCAATGCCCGTCGCGCTCAAGGACGCCGATACTATAAGCGGGCATCAGTGCCGCACGCGACCCATCCGTGAGGTAAAAATCGTGTCCGTCCGGCCACCGCGTGAGACAATGACCGTGGTGTTCGCGGCGCCCCAGCCGAGTCCTGTTGGCGCGTAGGTAATCGATTCACGAGACGCTTCGAGCCGCACGCCACGACTGCTCGCGAGATTGCGCTCCAGCAATGTTTCGCCGCCACTGATGACGCGCACACGGCCGGTGCGCGGATCGGCGACGAACGATGCATAGTCACCGCGGCGCGTCGCAGCGGAACGGGCTGCCGCGAGTGCGAGTAACACATCCTGGGATGCCGAGCGTACACTCATCCGATCGGTGACCGCGGCAACGCGCGGCACGGCAACGGCCGCGCATATTCCAACAAGCGTCATCACCATCGCCAGTTCAACGAGCGTGGTACCACGCCGGATGATGCGCACATCAGGCTCCCGATTGAGTTGGATCGGATATACGTTCCCGTTCGGGCAGGGCCGTCATCGTCTTGCCGCGTCTCGCATTGGTTTTATGCGCCGCGCTATCGCACTGCTCTCGGGGGATTCGCCGATGCCATTCGCCGCTCAATTGAATGTCAGGCTGTTGAAGACCGTGTTTTATGCCGGAGTGCTGTCGCTCACCGCCTGCGTCTCCAGTCCACAAGCAGAAGCGAGTCGTGCCCAGCAGATGATTGAAATGAGCGACGCCGTCACGCAACTGCGGCAGCAGACTGCCGACCTCCAGGGCGCGATGGACTCGCTGAAACTGGTGCTCGCCAAACAAGACACGACCAATGCCCGGCTCGCCAACGTGACCGGCATCGTTGTTGTTAAATGAGCCGGTTCCTCGCGCTGGGTGACTCCTACACGGTCGGCGAGCAGGTCGCGCCTGACCAATGCTGGCCCAGTCAGCTCACGCGGGTGTTGCGGCGTCATGGTGTGATGCTCGACGATCCCGAGATTGTGGCGCGCACGGGATGGACGACGGACGAACTCTCGGCCGCCATTTCCGCCGCATTGATTGTGCCGACATACGAATTGGTGAGTCTATCGATTGGCGTGAACAACCAATATCGCGGCGGCTCGCTCGAGCGGTACCACCAGGAATTCGTTGCACTGCTCGTTCAGGCGATCGGGTTTGCGGGCGGACACGTTGGACACGTGGTCGTGTTGTCGATTCCCGACTGGGGTGTGACGCCTTTTGCGATGCAACAAAAACAAATCAAAGGAAAAGCGGGGCAAGATCCTGCTGACATCGGCGACGGCATCGACCGGTTCAACGCTCTCAATCGTCGCGAAACGGTGGCGGCGGGCGTGCACTACGTCGACATCTCGGCCGCATCACGAGAGCGGCACCCAGACTGGCTTGCCGCGGATGGACTGCACCCGTCCGGCACTCAATACGCCCGATGGACCGAACTGGTGACGCCCGCGGCGCTCGAAGCATTCGCGACGATATGAATCGCAGCGATGTTCGGCGTGTGACAAATTCGCCATATTTCATTTAGGACCTCTGCATGGGAGCAGCGATGATTGTCACCATCGAATACTGTACGGTTTGAAACTATGAGCCGAGGGCTGTCGGTCTGGCGGCCGCGATTCGTGAAATGTTTCCGGATGCCGACGTGGGAATGATTCCCTCCAGCGGCGGACGGTTCGAGGTTGTCCTCGATGGCGTCCCAATTTTCGAGAAGTCGAAAATTCGACGCCACGCACAGCCGGGTGAAGTGCTCGGCATTCTCAAGCAACGCGCCCAACTGTGAAAATTGCTATCTCCACTGGCGGCGGCGACGCCCCGGGTCTTAACGCCGTCATCCGTGCCGCCGTGCTCTCTGCTATTGACCGCGGCTGGCAAGTGCTGGGCATTAAGAAAGGGTATGCCGGATTGCTCGGCGACGACGAAGTGATTCCGCTGGGCCGCGACGAAGTGCGTGGCATTGGTCACTTGGGCGGTACGATTCTCGGGGCGAGCAATCGGGGCAATCCGTTCCATTATCCCGTGCGCCAGCCCGACGGCAGCCATATCGAGATTGATCGCTCAGACGAGCTCGTGGAGAACGCCCGCAACCTTGGAATCGACGCGGTGATTTCCATCGGCGGCGACGGCTCGCTGGCAATTGCCCAGCGGCTCGCGCAAAAAGGGATGCGTACGGTGAGTGTGCCGAAGACGATCGACAACGACGTCAGCGGCACGATCACCACGTTCGGCTTTGATACGGCCGTGAACACGGCGATGGAGGCGATCGACAAACTGCATACGACCGCCGAGAGTCACGATCGGGTCATCGTGATGGAAGTGATGGGGCGGAGTGCGGGATTTATTGCATTGCATTCCGGCGTGGCTGGCGCGGCGCATGTGATTCTGATTCCAGAAATCCCGTATGACATTCAACGTGTGTGCGAGGCCGTGATGGTGCGCGATCGTCGCGGCCGGCATTTCGGCATAGTCGTCGCTGCTGAAGGCGCATTTCCAAAGGGCGGCTATGAATCTGTGATGGGGGCGTCGCTACCTGGGCAGGCGAAGCGGGTCGGCGGGGTGGCGGAGTCTCTTGCCAGGCAGATTCATGAGGGGACCGGTAAGGAGTGCCGGTCGCTCGTCCTCGGACATCTCCAGCGTGGCGGAATGCCCACCGGGTACGACCGATTGCTGGCGACACGGTTTGGCGGTGCGGCGGTAAAGGCGGTCGAAGACGGCAAATGGGGTCACATGGTGGCCCTCCAGTCCCCGGACATCGTGACAATCCCGATCGAACAAATTCTCGGGAAACCCAAACGGGTGGATTTGGGGCACGACTTGGTTCTCACCGCCCGACGCCTAGGGATTTCCTTTGGTGATTGACGCACGCGTCTTGCGCGCCGGCCGCCGCTGGAAATGAACCTCGGGTGTGCCAGGGGGTAGTACAGTCAGGCCGCCAAACTGGTAACATTGTGGCGGCCGCAATGGTGCGTCGTCATTCCGTCGACGCTTACCGTATTAGTTCGGAGGTTGGACCGTGCTGTTGTTCCGTTCGCTTGTCTCCCCCACTGCCTTGATTCTTGGGCTTGCTGCGCAGCCGCTTGGCGCGCAGGAGCGCAGGGATGAGGCCATTCCCAAGTCGGCCATGCCGCCGGCGGGGATGTGTCGGGTATGGCTGGACAATGTGGCCGCAGCTCAGCAGCCGGCGCCGACGGATTGCTCGACCGCAGTCAAGAATAGTCCGGGGAGCGGCGCACGGCTGATATTCGGCACGTTTTCTAAGGCGGCACGAATTCGCACGCTGGAGCCGGTTCAGCCGGGGATTGCGAATCGCCAAAGCAGCGAACAGGTCGAGCGCGCCTACTTCAAGCGTCCGGAGCAACCTATATCGCGCACCGAACAGGTTACAATGCGTGGTGATCAAGCTGTGCAGCGAACAGAGGCGAATGATCGGCGGCAGATACAGGCACAAGCGGCCGCAGCCAGCGCGCGCGCGACGGTAGCGCCTCCATCGACTATTGTGCGGCCTCAACCCGTCGCTCGGCCCACGCCGGCGCCGGTGAAGCCGCCGGAGAAACCGCAGTACTAGACACGCCGCTCCGTCGCGTTCGCGACCCGTATCTCCCGCCGGATCACGATGCGTTTGTCGGCTCCGGCCCAACGCGTCGCATTATCGTCATTGCGCCGACTCGGGCAGCATGCGAGACCATCGAGCTGGCATTCACGCTCGATATTCCGACTGTACTTTGGCAGTCGCGTGGCCAAGAGCTGTATGCGCTCGCCGACGGATTCCATACGGAAGACCTGAATGCCCCGCGCGGCGCATTGCGACGCGGGTTCGGAATTGTCGCTGGCACCGGCACCGGAAAAACGCTGGCGGTGAAGCCGATCGCGCAGGCGATACTCGGGACCACAGAGTTGCGTGTGGGCGTGATCAACCGCGAGCGTGAGGCGACACCCGAGTCACCGACGTGGAATGTGGTCATCGTGACCACGGGCATTGCCCGGCGTTGGTTTCAGGACGGTGACATTCGCGATCAGGACACGCTGGTAGTGGATGAAATCCATCAGACGAGCGCCGAGCTGGAGTTGTGTCTCGCCCTTGGAAAGCGGGTCGGGTGCCGATTCATCTGGCTCTCGGCGACGGTCGACCCGTCGTTCTATGCACGCTACCTGAACGCAGCGAGTGTGGTAGAAAGCAGTGCCTTTGATCCCGCGAAGGCCGCGGTGGTGGAAGTGGTGCGATCGAATCCGGTCAACTTTCTCGACGACCGTTTTCTGACGCGTGTCATGAAAGAGAAACGCGGCGTGGGCGTGTTTCTGCCGACGCGGGCGGGCGTGGAACAGGTCGCAGCGAGCGTCGGCGCACGATTCAAACAGATCACCGCGCAGTTCTATCACGGCGGCGAACCGATACGGGTGATCCGCCCGTTTCTCGAAGGCACCGTCAATAAACCGTACGTCCTCTCGATGACTGCGGCCGGCCAGAGCGCACTGAATGTCCAGGGTTTGGATACGGTGGTGATCGATGATACGCGGTTCGCGAATGTCGTGGACCGCGGCCGCAACGTTCTGACGCGGCTGCACCTCGGAGCGAATGAGCTACTGCAAATGGCCGGTCGCGTCCACGGACGCGTCGCCGGCGGCCGCGTGTTCATTTTGTCGGATCGCGACATTCAGTTTGCGTCGCTCCGACCGACCGCGCCGGAATTCCAACTCGCCGGGGACAGCCAGCGCGTGGCCCTCACCTGTGCCGATCTTGGTGTACGCGCCGACGAACTCGATTTACCAGTAGAGCTCGACAAACTGAGCTATCGCAAAGCGGTGGCGTTGTTGGAGTCGCGCGGCATTATCGACAACGGACGTCTGTCGCGGTATGGCAAAGCGGTCGAGGCGATGCCGGTGGACCGTCCGTGGGCCGAGTTGCTCGTGCACTGCGACGACGCATTGCTGCCGTATGTGGCTGTGATGAGTGCCATTGAATCGCTTCACCGGATGACACGTGAAGACCGTGATCTTGCCGGACTGATCGTGCAGGGAAGCGATAACCTGACGTCGTACAATGTGTACGCTGAGGCGTTTCATAAATGCGGCTTCATCGGGGAAATTTATGATCTCCCGCGGCATCAGTTTGACGAGAGCATTGAGCGGTGGGCCGACCGGCGTGGCGTGCTGGTGAAGGCGATGGAAGATGCGGCACTTGGTATGGCCAGTGTGTTTCGATCCGTGGGGTTGCCGCTACCGACCACGATGCCAATAGTGACCGAGCAGATCGAGCGCCAGTTCACGGACTTACTCGCCAAGATTCAGCCGTTTGATCTGGTGATCGATGAGCACACGATGGACGGCCACGATGCGCGCGTGTCGAAGACCAGCGTTGCCGGCAGCTGGGGTGCGATCAGTGGCACGCTGCGCTACTTCGCCGATCCGTATGGCAATCCGCGCGCCGCGATTGAAGGGACCAATATTCCGCACGCACTCATTCGCAAATATGCGACGACGAGTGCGGCCCGCCTGGTGTTTGATGGCAAGCACAAGCAGACACCGCTGGCTCTTGAGCGGCGGGTGGATTACTTCGGGTTTGAACTCGAGCGTGAGCGCGAGGCAGTGTACGAGTTCCCGGTGGGGCTTGAGGACGAAGCACGGCGCGTGCTCGGCGAAGCGCTGGCACGCGGCGAAGCGCGGCACGCCGCGGCACAGCGGAACAGGCAACCGGTCGACGAAGTGCGTGAGGCCTACCGACGGTCGGGCGGCAGGACGCCGAAGATGGGACAGGCGGAGCTGACGGCGTGGTATGCGGAAGGCCTGCGCACCGTGACGAATCTGCAAGAGTTTCGCGCTGCATCACTGCGATTCAATGCTGACGATTTTGTGTCACGCGACGAGCGGGCTCGGCTAATGGCGTTGCCGGGCGCAGCAGAAGTTCGCGAGCGCACGGTGCTCATGCATTACGAAGTGGAAGACACGCCGGCTGGTCCGCTTGGTGTGGTCCGGTTGGTATTGCCGGAGAAAATCGCCCGCGGATTAATTGCCGAAGAACTTCCGGAGCTTGACCGTCCCGTGCGGTTCTCAATTACGCGCGGCGGGCGGGGATCGGTGAAAGCGGAATCGCTGGATGGAATTGCCGACGCGCTCGATCGGCCGTTTACTGATTCTGAATTGGTGCAGGAGCGCAGTTCGCGACGCGAGGCGTTCCAAAAATATGAGAAGCGTGATGGTAAGCGCGGTGCAGTCGCTCGCGGGGGTTCGGGCCGTGATAGCCGCGGAGGCCGCGACAAGGATTCACGAGGTGGCTCGGGGAAGCCAGGGTCGCCGGCCGGTCGGGGCAAGCGGAGAGGTAAGGGGCGCTAGCCCGCCCGCGCGGCTCCGGCGCTAAGTTTTTCACGTCGTCCTTTCCGGAGAATCAATGGTCACGTCGCTCCATCGCACCTTCGCATTCGCCGCGCTCGTCGCGCTGCCATCTGTTATTGCCGCGCAAGGTGTCGGTACCACCAGCGGCACCGGCCGTGGCGGTGGACGCGGTGGGCCTCCGGTGGTGATGGACAGCATCCGCGCGCGCCGGCTGTATGTCAGCGACAAAAAAGAGGACTTCCCGCCGGGCAACTATGCGGCGCAGCTTATCGAACAACATCGCATTGATAGTGTGTACGAAGTCCGCAGCCGCGGCGTGATGGAGTTTCGGAAAATTGTATACAAAAGCCCAGTCGATGGATTGGAAATTCCGGCCTATGTATTTGCGCCGCTCGCGAAGCGCGGGGTAAAAGGGCATGCGGCAATGGTCTGGGTGCATGATGGGATCCACGGCTCGTGGCGCGAGCTGTATTTCCCGTTTGTTCGCGAGGCCGTGCAGCGCGGATACGTGATTATCTGCCCGGAGTACCGCGGGTCGATCGGCTACGGTCAAGCACTCTATGAGGCATTCGACTATGGCGGCAAAGAAGTCGACGACGCGATGGGCGCTGTTGAGTATCTCAAGACGCTACCCTATGTCGATACCGATCGCGTCGGCATTATGGGGTGGAGTCATGGCGGCATGATTGCGGCGGCGGCGTTGTTTCGCACACAACATCCGTTCAAAGCTGGTGCGGCGATCGTCCCGGTTACCAACCTGTTTCAGCGGTTGGCACGCAGCGGTCCCAGCTACGAGCGTGATTTCGCCGCGACGATTGGCGGTATGCCACACGAGAAAGTGGATGAGTACGTCGCCCGGTCACCGGTGTTTCACGCAGAGAATTTGCGGGTTCCGATTCTCGTACACGTTGCGACGAACGACACCGACGTGTGGTTCACCGAAGATCAGCAGATGGTATACACGTTGCGGGCGCTCAAGCCGGATCTGGCGGAAACGAAAATTTATGTCAATCCACCGATCGGCCCTGAAGGTGCCGGCCACACGTTCAGTCGTCGCGTGGACCCGGTGTCGCTCGAGCGTATGGACACTCCGGAGCAGATCGATTCATGGAGCCGGACTTGGACGTTTTTCGATTGGTCGTTGCGGCCGTACATGGATCCGTCAAAAAAAGCGAAGTAGCTGGACGTCTTCCGGACCGCCCCTACGGTGCGGCACGTCGCTCGCTCGTCCCGATTGTCAACTTTCCCTTTCGGCGGTGCCGCGCCGCCTTGGCACGATTTCCGCAGGTCGCCATTTCGCACCACCGTCGGGTGTGGTTGCGGGTGCTGTCAAAAAATAGACGACGGCAACGTGGATCGGCACATCGGCGCACGCGGACAAGTTCGCCGCTCACGAGCGCATCGGCTGCCGATTCAATAATCGGAATCAGCAATCCGGCGAATACATCGCCAACGGTGACAAAGGTGCGCGTGAAGCCGCCATCGGGGCCCGGTTCAATACTCCGCGAACCGGCGCTGCGGCCAAGGATACGGTTGATCTCGCCAATGGCCGTTTGGGCGGCGCGATCAGGAGGAGCGCCGCCCCGTTCGGCGAGGACGCGCAACGTGTTGCGAATCCGGCGCGCCTCGTGGAGCGTCGCACTCGCACCGGTCGGTTGCTGTTGCGCGCGCCGGAGCATGGCGGCGGCGCGCTCATCATCCAGCGCATGGGCCGCGCCCATCCACCGAATAAATGAATCGAATGAGTGGAATGCATCGACGCGTTCCGCGCCGCGGTGACGCGTCGCGTCATCGCTGTTGACAAAGTCGAGCCAGAGACGCTCGGCAATAAAAGCAAACGGTTCGTCCGGCATTCTCGGCTGAGGTTATGTGAAAGTGCCGAGCGGGGCAAGGCGCTACTTGACCACCCCGAGTTGCTGTGCGTCGCCACTGAGATAGATCGGCGCCCGCTCGGTATACACGGCGGCATTCGTTGATATCGCCACAGGATAGCTCCCGGCTCTCCACTCGATGGTCAATCGGGCGCGGCCGCTGCTTTCGTCCACCGCGAAGAGACCGTAATACGTAAGGCCGCCTTGCATTGACAGAATAATGTGACCGGCGCCATCGGGAGCGCTCCACGTCCCGGTAATGTGGCGCTTGTTTCCGGGCATCGACCAGTCGTGATCACCCATCTCCAACCGTTGGAAATGGCCATACGTATTCGTGACGTCAAAAATCGCCATCACATCGAAGTAGGTCGGATCGGCGACGCTCCACCCCTTGTTAATAAGAATCCATTCGCCCGCCACCGTGCCGCGATGATCTGCGTGAAACAGCATTTTGTTGGTAAGGAACGGTTCCCACGGTCGATTAGTTCCCACTTCTTGTCCAGCGCGGAAGTAGGGATCCACCACTTCGGTCGTATAGCGCGCGAGCAGGGCGGCTTTCACATCATCGCGCAGGTAGTCGAACGGTGAAACCGGCGAGCCGGTGGTGCCGCCGGTTCGCTCACCGTCCGTGCGGTAGTTGTCGATCAGGTTGAACTCGGCCGTCAACGCGCGCGCGACCGGATCTCCTTCTTTGAGCACATCTCCGATTCGAACGAGCGGCGTATCCACGTCGAGATGTTTTCCGACGAGTCCGCGACCGTAATCGATAGTGATGAAATATTCGTGGCGCCCGTCGCCGGTACCGCGGTCTCCCATATCTTCGATTTTGGTAACGGTGCCACCGCTCCAGCTGCGCACCATGGTGCCGGGTATGGTAGGAATCCAGACATGGTTGAGCCCTTCGGTGTGCCCGCCCTCGTGTGCGCCGAACGCGCCAAGTCCACCGGCACCCGTAAGCACGATGCTTGCGAGCGGCACGGGAAGGTTGAGTCGCACCGGTGATCCCCAGGCCGGGACGGGCTGGGTCCAGGCGTTGTCGACCCAGGTCACGACTTTTGTTGCGACCGGCGCGTCCACTCCGCCGCCTCCTCCTTGCGAACTACACGCAGCGCTCAGGAGGGCAATTGCGGTGGAGAAGATTGAGGAGCGCAGTATCATCCTCCGATTCTAATGCCACCGCGGCCGCCGTTCTACTACATTCGTCACAATATGCTTGGTCAAATTCAGCTTGTAGCTATCGGGTCGAAGAACCCGGTGAAGATCGGTGCAGCGCGCGCCGTGCTGGCGCCACTGGCGCCATTAGCGCAATTCGAGGGAATCGCCGTCGCGTCAAGCGTGCCGGACCAACCGTTTGGTGATGACGAAACCATTCGCGGTGCCCGAACACGCGCTGATGCGGCGCGCGCGGCGCTCGACGCCGACCTTGGGATTGGTATCGAAGGTGGATGTGTCGAGATGCCGGGCGGCATGCGCACCTGTGCGTGGGCGGTCATCGTTGACCGGAGTGGCCGAATCGGAATCGGTGGATCTTTGGCGATGCCCCTGCCGGATCGGGTGGCGGCGCTGATCCGTGGAGGCGCGGAGTTGGGCCACGCGATGGACGCGCTGGTGGCCGAGCACAATACCAAGCAGGGGAAAGGCGCAGTGGGGATTCTTACAGCCGGACTTGTGGACCGTCAGCGCGCCTATGAAATACTCGTGACCTATGCACTCGCCCCATTTCTTACGCCGGAGTTTTGGTGAAACCCGCACCGTATGAACACCGCGATCGCGTGCGTTGGAGCGACTGCGATCCGATGGGGATCATTTGGTATGGCGCATACCCCCGCCTGTTTGAAGCCGCTGAATTTGAATTATTGCGGTCGTGCGGTCTGTCTTACGAGGTGCTCCGGGGCGAAGGCGGGGTGTGGTTGCCGCGAAAAGCATTCACCGCGGAGTACCATTCGCCGGCCCAAATGGACGAAGAGGTGATCGTCGCCGCGTCGGTGACGAAAATTGGAACAACATCGCTCACCTGGCGTTTTGAAGTGTATCGCGCGTCCGACCGCGCCCACCGCGCGAGTGCGCGGCTGACCGTGGTGTCGGTGGAGAAAGACGCGATGGTCAAGCGCCGGATCCCGGATTCGGTTCGGCAACAACTCGCGCCATTCATCGTTGCGGATTAGGCACCGATGCTGGGAAGTCCTTTGAACGAACTGTGGCGTTTGGCGAGCCGCTGCAGGCCATCGTAGGCCGCATACTTGAAGGCGTCGCTCAGTGTGGGGTAGTTGAATACGGCCTGAATGAAGTAGTCGATCGTGCCGCCAAAATGGAGCACCGCCGCGGCGATGTGAATGAGTTCGCACGCGCCTTCACCAACGATCGAGCAGCCCAGCAGCGTTTGATCGTCGCGCCGGAACACCAGCTTCACGAAACCGTCGAGATCGCCGATGATCTGGCCCCGCGGGTTCATGCGAAAACTCGATTTGCCAATTTCAACGGAGAATCCCTTGGCGATCGCGCCTTCTTCCGTTTCGCCGACCATCGCAATTTCCGGAATTGTCCAGACTCCATAAGGGAGAATGGGTGATACCTGTTCCTTGTATTTGAGATCGAACGCGTGGCACATCGCGACGCGCGCCTGCTCCATCGACGTTGAGGCGAGTGCCGGGAATCCGACGACATCGCCGGCGGCGTAAACACTTGGTACGGTCGTGCGAAACTTTTCGTCCACGAGAATGAAGGCGCGGCTGTTCGTGCGTACGCCGACCTGTTCGAGTCCCAAGTCTTTCGTGGTGCCTTCGCGGCCGATGCTGTACAGCACCACGTCGGCGTCGAGCGCCGTGCCGTCGGTCAGCGTCACAGTCGCATATTTCCGATCATCACCGTGGACGCGGATGTCGGCCGCCTCAGCGTTGAGAAGCACTTGCACGCCGAGCCGGCGGGTCATGTCGGCCTGCAGGGCTTCGCTTGCTTCGGCGTCGAGTTGGGTGATGAGACGTTCGCGTGCGTTGATCACGGTCACGCGCACGCCGAGCGCGGCGAATGTCGAGGCGTATTCGCAACCGATGACACCGCCGCCAATGACGATGAGGCGCCCGGGAATTTCGGCGAGGGTGAGCAGCGAGTCGCTGTCCACGATGATCTCGTCATCGAAGGCAATGGTGTCCGGCCGCAACGGGTGCGAGCCCGAGGCCAGAAGAATAAAATCGGCGCTGATGCGTCGCGTTTCGTCTTTGTAGCGGCTTACTTCAACCGAGTGCGCGTCGACCAGCCGGGCCGCACCCTGCATCACCGTGACTTGGTGGTTTGCGAGGTTTTCCTCGATGCGCTGCCATTGGGCATCGACCACCGCCCGTTCCCGGTACATAAAATCCGAAATGGTGATGTCGGGCTTGATATGGTACTCAACGCCGTACAGCCCCCGCTGGCGTAGCCCGGAGAAGTACAGGGAGGTCTCGCGGAGTGTTTTCGACGGGATGGTGCCGGTGTTCACGGCGGCGCCACCCGGTTTGGGGGCGCGTTCGACCAAGCAAACCTTCTTGCCGAAGTAGGCGGCCTGTGCCGCGCCTTTTTCGCCGGCCGGGCCTGCGCCGATGACAATCAGGTCGTAATGGTCGGTCATCGCGGCAAAAGTTAGGGGTCGGGGGGCGGGTTGGCGAGGACGGCCAGCGCGGGAGCAGGCGCTATGGTAATTTCCGCGGATGGCCAGCACGGACAATGCGACCTATTTCCGCAAGGGTTTCGGCCTCAAAACCGAAGTACAAGAGACCTTGTCGGCAGACTACACGGGGCATCTCGTGGATCTGCTGCGGTCGCGCGACTACACGCTCACGGCCGGCGGTGTGACCGTGCGGCTCGCTAAGGAATTCGGCTTTTGTTATGGCGTCGAGCGCGCCGTGGAATATGCGTATCAAACACGTGCCAAGTTTCCCGAGCGCCGCATTTTCCTCGCCGGTGAGATCATCCACAACCCGCACGTGAATGCGAAATTGCGGGAAATGGGAATTATTTTCCTCCAATCGGGTGAGAACGGTTTCGATTACTCACAGGTTGGGACAGCGGACGTCGTGATTCTTCCGGCGTTCGGCGTGACGATGGGCGATTTTGAAACGTTGCGCGGGCTGGGCTGCGTGATGGTCGACACTACATGCGGTTCGGTGCTCAACGTATGGAAGCGGGTCGACAACTATGCGAAAGACGGGTTCACGGCGCTCATTCACGGCAAGTACTATCACGAGGAAACCCGGGCGACGGCATCGCAGGTAGAAAAGTACGACGGCGGCACGTACCTCGTGGTGCGCAACATGGAGCAGGCACGCGAGGTCTGCGACTATATCGAGGAAAAAGGCCTGTCGCGCGCCGCGTTTCTTGAAAAGTATCGCAAGCAAGCCAGCCCGCATTTCGACCCCGACATGCATCTCGCGCGCGTAGGTGTTGCCAATCAAACGACGATGTTGGCCCGCGAGTCGCTGGCCATCGGCGAGGAAGTCGGATTGGCCATGGGGCGGCGGTATGGTGTGGCGCATCGTGCCATGCATTTTCGCACCTTTGACACCATCTGCAGCGCCACGCAGGACCGGCAGGATGCCGTGAATGAATTGTTGCTCGAGCCGCTCGATGTGATGCTGGTGATTGGTGGATACAACTCCAGCAACACCATTTCGCTCGCGTTACTGTGCGCTGAACGCGTGACGACCTATCACGTGAGCGATGCCAATTGTATTGATGTGGAACGCGGTACGGTGCGGCATTTGCCGCCCGGCGCGACGGTCGAGATTGAAACCGCCGCGTGGCTCGCCGCCAGCGGACCGGTGCGCGTCGGGCTCACGGCCGGTGCGAGTACGCCGAACAATAAGATTGGCGAAGCGGTCTACCGCGTCTTTGCTACGCGTGGGATCGTGGCGGCGGACATCGTCTGACAGAGTTCAATGTCGCGCCGCCACCCGGTCACGCGGTGCTTCATGGCGGGGAGTCAAGCGTGACGCTCCTCCCCGCACTCGGTGGCAAGATTCGCGAAGTCACGATGGCTGGCCGGCAGTGGCTGTGGCACAATCCGGACTTGGCGCCAATGGCAGCTCTAGAAGGAGCATCGTTTGCGCGAAGCGGAGATTCCGGCGGCTACGACGATTGTGCACCAACGGTGGCTGCGTGTCGATTGCCGACGTGGGTGAAGGGTGCGGGCGATGTGCTCCTCCCCGACCATGGTGAACTCTGGGCGCAGCAGCCGCAATTTGAGATCACAACAGACGAGCGCGGCAATACGGCGACTTGCTCGTGGGCGGGTGTGTCACTGCCATACCGGATTACCCGTGATGTCACCGTGCGATCTGACGGCGCGATGGTGTTTGCGTACTCGGCGGAGAATGTCGGCGCGAACCGGATCCCATTTTCGTGGGCGGCGATGCCCGTGTTTCCCCTGACTCCACGGACACGCCTGATACTTCCCGAGGGGGCGCGTACGCGGGTCTGGTCGCAGCAGGGAGTGGAGTTTGGCGGTGTGGCGGCCGAGCATCATTGGCCGAAGTTGCGCGCCGGCGCTGTACTTGTTGACCTCTCGCGCCCGTACGCGGCATTGAAGGAAAACTACGCATGCAAACTCTATGTGCAGTTGCCGCGCACGGAATGTGTGATTGCGCTTGAAGACGGAGACGCGAGACTGGAAATGCTGCTGCACGGCCGCGAAACTCCGCAGGTCGGTCTGGCAATTAATCGCCATGCAATTGTGGCACCGCTTACCAAGGGGCCGCGTTGGCCTTGGTCCCGGCCCAAGGCCCCATGTACGGTAACGCTCGGCCCGAGTCTCGGTGCGCCGGATTCGCTGACTGAGGCGATCGGCGCGTGGGATGCGGCGCAGTGGCTGGAGCCGGGTACACGTGCACGCTGGCAGATGACATGGCGTGGGACGACCGTGATGGAATCCTGAAGACTTTCGGAGGAGCAATGACCATGAAACAGTTCTGGATGCTAGCCGGCGCCATAGTGTTGGCGGCCGCCCCCGTGACCGCGCAACAAAAACGGGTGATGACGTTCGACGACTTTTCAGCGATCCGCGCGGTGAGTGATCCTCAGCTCTCGCCTGATGGCACGATGGTGTTGTATGCGGTGCGTACCACCGACATTGCCGCGAACAAACGCACGACGCGCACGTTTGTCATTGGTGTCTCAGGCGGAACACCCCGCCAGTTTCCGGATGACAAGACCGTGGCCGTCGAGGCCCGTTGGTCCGGCGATGGCGCGCGGGTGGCGTATACCACGGGCGGCCAGCTGTGGGTGGCCGACGCTAAGGGCGGAAATGCCAGACAGTTGACGAGTCTCTCAGGCGGTGCGAGTGGGCCCGCGTGGTCGCCGACTGGAGATCGAATTGCATTCGTGTCCGGCGTATACCCCGATTGTCGCGATGATGCCTGCAGCGCCATGAAGGCAAAAGCAGCGAGCGACAGCAAGGTGAAGGCCCATGTTGCCGACGCATTGATGTACCGCCATTGGAATGCCTTCGATGACGGCACACGGTCACATCTGTTTGTCGTGTCTCCGGCGGGAAGCGATCTGCGCGATCTGATCCCCGGAGCCCGATACGACGTCCCGCCCGGACCGTTCGGCGGCAGCGAAGGATATGCATTCTCGCCGGATGGCCGCGAAATCGCATATACGGCGAAAGACGCCGGGCGTACGGAAGCATGGAGCACCGACGTGAATGTGTACGTGGTCCCGACGTCCGGTGGCCCTAGCACGGTAATTACAGCGGCCAACAAGGGAAACGATCAGAACCCGGTCTATTCCCCCGACGGCAAATGGATTCTGTATGGGTCGCAGAAGCGCGCCGGCGTTGAGAGTGATCGCTTTCGGTTGATGGCGTACGACCGTGCCGCGCACACATCGCGTGAACTGCTGCCGGCGTTCGACCGGTGGGCCGATTCGTACCTGTTCACGCCGGATTCGCGCACCATCGTTCTTGGCACGTCGGACCGGGGACGCGACCGCTACTTCCGTGTCACGCTCGACGCCGCAGGAAAAGCCGGCGGGCCGCTGCTCATGACGGATGGGATGAACAATGTTGGCATCACCATGTCGCGTGATGGTCGCACGCTCGCGTGGCAGCGGGACGCAACTGAGCATCCGCCGGAAGTCTGGACGGGCCAGTTGGGAGCGAATGGCATTGAAGGGGCGCATGCGGTCACGCATGAGACCGATGCAATGGTGTCGCAGTTGATGCTGCATCCCGCTGAAGACTTTTGGTTCAGGGGTGCGAATGGCGACAGTGTGCACGGATGGGTAGTGAAGCCACCGCAGTATCAGCCCGGCAAAAAGTTTCCGGTGTTGCTGCTCGTGCATGGCGGCCCGGAAGTACCCTGGCTCGATGCGTGGGGATCGCGATGGGCGCCGGAAATGTTCGCGGCTGGCGGCTTTGGATTGGTGATGATCAATCCACGCGGCTCACCTGGATACGGACAAAAGTTTATCGATGGAATCTCGAAGGATTGGGGCGGCAAGGTGTACATCGACCTCATGAAAGGTTTGGACGCGGCGCTCCTGAAGAATCCTTGGTTGGACTCGACGAAGATGACGGCGGCCGGTGGCTCGTACGGCGGGTACATGGTGAACTGGATTGCCGGCCACACCAACCGCTTCAAGGCGCTCGTCTCACATGCCGGTGTGTTTAATCTGGAGTCGATGCAGGGTGCGACCGAAGAGCAGTGGTTTACCGACGCCGAGTTTGGTGGACCGTGGTGGAAAGAAGAAGCCATGGCCACGCAGTATCGAAAGTTCTCACCGCACCTCTATGCGAAGAATTTTAAGACGCCGACCCTGGTGGTCGGAGGAGAACTGGACTATCGCGTGCCGTACACCGAGGGATTGTCGCTCTTTACGGCGCTACAGCGCCAGAATGTGCCGAGCAGGCTCATCGTGTTTCCCGATGAAGGCCACTGGGTATTGAAACCGCAGAACTCGCAGCTGTGGTGGAAAGAGGTACGCGCGTGGTTGACGGACCACGCGGACCCGAAGCCGAAGATGTGAGCCGAGTGGCAGCAGGCACATGACATTGGCTCAGCACCCCATCGGAGCACTGGTGGCGGGACTCATTGACTACGCCGGACTTTTCCCGCCAGCGGGGTTGTCGATGCGCGACGCCGTTCGCGCCTACGATGACTATCGGCACTCCGATCGGTCGTGGGCATTGGGACGGTTCGTCGTGCCATGCACGCGGCTTCGCGAGCTCACTGAACAGATCGCGTTGTTACCTGAGCGCGGTGCGGCGTGGAGTTTGTCCGTGCTTGGTGACGCAACGGACCAAGAGACGATCGCACGATTCAACGACGGCAACGACGGCAACGAGAGGTACGCGGTGATCGAGGCGGTCGAGGTAAAGGCGTCGTCCACGGAGGAGATTCATGGACTGGCGCCGCTTGCTGCGCACTATGAGGTGTATGCGGAAGTTCCGATTTCCGATGACCCGCTGCCACTGATTGCCGCTATTGCCGCCCATCCGCCGCTCCGTGCCAAGATCCGCACCGGTGGTGTGACGGCGGAAGCGTTTCCCGGCCGGATGCAGGTGGTGCGCTTTCTCGCGGCGTGCGCGGCACACCACGTGCCATTCAAGGCCACCGCCGGATTGCATCATCCGCAGCGGGGCGACTATCGACTGACCTACGACCGTGGAAGCGCACACGCCACGATGTTCGGATTCTTGAATCTGTTCGTTGCAGCCATCCTGTTGCGCAGCGGGCTCAGCGAAGCCGATGCGGCACTGGTTCTCGACGATCGCGACCTTCACGCGTTCATCTTCGACGATCACGGCGTGAGTTGGCATGGTCATCGATTGAATACCAGCACGATCCACACGGCGCGCAAACAGTTCGCCACTGCTTTTGGCTCCTGTTCATTTATCGAGCCGATGGACGATCTTCACTCAATGGGCCTGCTCTGACAATGACGCCGAATATCGACGTGACACATGATCCAGCGCTTCGCTCGTGGGTCGAAAGTGCGAATGACGGCACAACGGATTTTCCGATTCAGAATCTTCCGTTTGGCGTATTCCGCCACGACTTCGAGGAGCGCTTGCGTATCGGGATTGCGATTGGCGATCAGGTTCTGGATTGCCTCGCCGCCGCCCGCGCCGGCTACTTCGATGCGCTCGGGCCGATGATTGTCGATATGCTCCAATCGTGGTCGCTCAATGCCCTGATGTCACTCGGCCGCGAGGAAGCGCGTGCTGTGCGCGGTGCAACGAGCCGGTTGCTGCGCGCCGACACGGCGGAGGGTACGAGTGCGGCAACCAAGCGTGATCTGCTGCTCGTGCCGATGGCTCTTGCCGGCATGACCGTCCCGGCGGAAATCGGAGACTACACCGATTTCTATGCTTCGGTATTTCACGCCTCCAATGTCGGTGCCCTCTTCCGGCCGGACAACCCGTTGCTCCCCAACTACAAGTACGTGCCGATTGGTTACCACGGACGAGCGTCGTCGATTGTCGCCAGTGGTACCGCAGTCCGTCGGCCGTTCGGGCAAACACGGCCGGCCGATACTGCACCACCGGTGTTCGGACCGTCGAAAGCACTGGACTATGAACTGGAGATTGGAGCGTTTATTTGCGGAGCGAATACACTTGGCGACCCCGTGCCGATCGGGCGCGCTGAAGAGCGACTCTTCGGCCTTTGTCTGCTCAACGATTGGTCGGCGCGCGACATCCAGAGCTGGGAATACCAGCCACTCGGCCCGTTTCTATCGAAGAACTTCGCGACAACGGTATCACCGTGGATCGTCACGACCGACGCGCTCGCACCATTCCGCGCACCGGCATTTGTGCGGCCACCAGGCGATCCGGCACCGTTGGGATATCTCACTGACCCGAACGATGCCGATCACGGCGGATTTGATATTACGCTCGAGGTTCTGTTGCGCACGGCTCGGATGCGCGAGGTCGGCGCGCCTGCCGTACACATATCCCGTGGTGATTTTCAGTCGATGTATTGGACTGTCGCCCAGATGCTGGCGCATCATTCGAGCAATGGATGCAACTTGCGGCCGGGTGATTTGCTGGGGAGCGGGACGGTGTCCGGGCCGGAAGCCGGATCTCGCGGCTGCCTGCTCGAGATGACCCGGCGCGGAGCGGAACCCCTGTCACTGCCGTCGGGCGAGACCCGCACGTTCCTCGAGGACGGCGACGAAGTAACTTTTCGGGGATGGTGCGAACGCGACGGCGCGGCGCGCATCGGATTCGGTGAGTGCCGTGGCGAAATACGCCCGGCCAACTAATTTCGGGAGCGAGTTGCTATATGCATGCGATCTGGACCGACTTAATGGTCAGTGGCGTTCCCATCCTGGACAAGGTGGCTCGCACGGTTGCCGTTTACCTCTTTTTGATTGCGGGGCTGAGACTGTTCGGCAAGCGCGAACTCGGGCAATTGAATCCACTCGATTTCATCGTGTTGCTGCTGCTCTCGAACACAGTGCAGAACGCCATCATCGGTCCCGACAACTCGCTTTTTGGCGGCCTGTTCGGGGCCGGCGTGCTATTCGTCATCAATGACTTGTTAGTGCGCTATGCGTACAAGAACCGGAAATTGCGCCGTCTCATTGAAGGCCGCGCCGAGGAATTGATTCACGATGGTCACATCGTTCCGGTCGCACTGCGACACAACTTGATCACGCGCGAAGAACTGCAGGTTGCAGCGCGTAAGCAGGGCATTGAGCATTTATCCGACGTGCGGTGCGCGCGGATCGAGGTCAGTGGCGCGCTGAGTTTCGTGCTTCGCGAGCCCAGTCACATCGATCAAGCACACCTTGAAGTCATGGCCCGGCTGGCAGTGATCGAGAAGCAGCTGGCTCTCGCGCTGGCCAAATAGCACGACCCGTCTCTCACCGGACTTGCCGAATGCACCTTCGTCTGATTTCCACCGCGTTGTTTCTTGCCTCGGCGCTCGGTGCGCAGGTGAGACCGTCGACCGACGTGTGGATTGTTCCGCTTACCCAGAACGGAGGCGCGATCAAGCTCGGCGAGCCGCGGAACCTTACCCATCGCTTGGGCTACGACAACCAACCGTCGTTCACGCCAAAAGGCGACGCCATCTTGTATACGGTCGTCGGCGCCGATGCCCAGGCCGATATCTGGCGCATGGCACTGCCAAATGGCGTGCCAAAAAATCTTACCAACACACCCGAGAGCGAGTACTCGGCGACAGTCACTCCCGATGGCCGGAGCTACTCGGTGATTCGCGTGGAAGCCGACTCGACCCAGCGGCTCTGGCGCTTTCCGCTCGACGGGCAGGGTTCGCCCTCGCTGATATTGGAAAAGATCAAACCGGTCGGCTATCAACTCTGGGTGGGCGATCACACGCTGGTGCTGTATGTGTTGGGCGCCAGCCGCGGACCCGCGACACTGCAGCTTGCCGATGATCGCACCGGAACGGCCGAAATCGTTGGCACGAACATTGGACGCGCACTCGGCAAAGTGCCCGGGCGCGATGCGGTCACGTTTCAGCAATTGGTCAAGGACAGTTCTTCCTGGATCAGTGAACTCGACCTGCGCACCAAGCAAACGCGTCGGCTGTTCATGCCACCTGCCGGTGCGGACTACCATGTGTGGACACCCGGCGGAGCTCTGCTGGCGGCGGCTGGCTCGAATGTCTACCTCCGAACCGATCATGGCTGGGACGTTTCGGCCGATCTTGCGCCGTGGGGCGTCAAGAACATCACGCGTCTGGCGATCAGCCCGCGCGGAGACTGGCTGGCGTTTGTGGCCGATGACAAGCCGACACCGTGACCAGGGATTGAAGGCTGTGCATCAGGTTGACATGCCTCACGACCCTTGTCGCACAGCTGGAACCCGATCATTCTTCGAGCATACCTAACGCCCATCCAAATGCCATCGACCAAACCGCCCGTTGCCCGCAGTTCGCGCCCCAATATTAATCCGGTACTCGAATGTGCCGATGCCATGTTCCGCGCATCTATCGAAGCGTGCCGGCAACACGAACGAGTTGGTCGGCTGATCGAGAAAGGGGGCAGCGACGAAGAGCTAACGGCGGTGGCCAAGCTGTGCGATTTGTGTCAGCAGCAGCTCACGGCGCGCACGGGCGAATACGAAACGGCCGCGGCCGCGGGTCAGGGCAAGATTGACGAGGCCATTTGGCATGCGGCGAATGCCACGTGGCATGCGAGCCGCGACTACGCGCGCCGCCATCAGTCGTGCGACGCGGTCGCAGACAAACTGGGCAAGCACTCGTCGGAGAAGTTCGGCGAGCTCCATCTCGAATACGAGCTTGAAGCATCGTCGGTATTGGCGCTACGACAGGCGATCGCGGCCTACAAAAAGGTGCGCCCCGAAGCCGAGTAGCAGCGGGCTGTGGGGCGGACTGATCTCCTACTGGGCTTCGGCCCAGCGCCCCATAGCCGCATCAAGGAGTTTTAGCGCGTCTGCCAGCTCCTTGTCGAGTTTGCCGGCGCGTTTTGCGTTGGCTGAAGATCCGTCATAGAGTGCGGGGTCGTCGAGTTGCGCACGCAACTCGGCCGCTCGAGCCTCGAGGCGCTGTACATCGGCCTCGGCTTGCGCGACCGCTTTTTTGGCGGCGCGCCGTGCCGAGTGATCTTGTTCCTGCGCGGCGGCGTTTTTCTTGGCGCGTGCTTTGTCTTGACCGCGGCGTGCATCGTTGGCCAGTGAATCGGCCGCCCGCCGGGCGAGTGCGGCGTTGGCGCGCTGTTGTTCCCAGTCGGCAAACGTTCCGCCGAAGTCGACGAGACGGTCACCCTCGAACGCCCAGACGCGCGTGGCCAGCTCCCGCAGTAGCGCACGATCGTGGCTTACGAGGAGTACTGTGCCTTCGTATTCATCGATGGCGTCTTCGATCGCCTCGATCGATTCGACATCAAGGTGATTCGTCGGTTCGTCGAGTACCAGCAAGTTCGCACGCTGCAGCACGATCACTGCGAGGGCGAGCCGGGCGCGTTCGCCGCCGGAAAGTGATCGCGTGGAGCGGAAGACTTCTTCACCGGAAAATCCAAACGCACCGAGGTGATTCTGGATTCCGCCGCGCGTCCAGAGCGGCCGCAGATCGGCAATCACGTCGTAGAGGCTTTTGTCGAGCGGTAGTTGGTCGAGGTCCTGACGGAAGTACGCCGCGTCAACAGAGCCGCCAAGTTTGCTTTCTCCGCCGTCCGGCGCGCGCTCGCCAAGTAGCGTCTTGATGAGCGTAGACTTGCCGGCGCCGTTGGGGCCGACGAGCGCGATGATGTCGCCGCGATTGACTGTGGCGCTAAAGTCGCGTAGCAGCGTGCGATCGCCCATGCGGAGGGTCAGGCCGTCGGTGAGAATGACCCGGTCGCCACCGCGCTCGCGGATTTCCAGCCGAAGCGTCATCGCGCCGCTGTCACCGGGCGGCGGAGTGAGGCGTGGCAGACGTGAGAGTTTTTTGCGGCGGCCTTTCGCCTGCGCGGTATTCTGGCCGGCAAGATTCCGGCGAATGTAGTCTTCCTCTTTCGCGATCATCTTGCTTTGCTTTTCGACTTGGCGCTCGAGGGTCAGGCGTCGTTCGGTGCGCTGCTGTACAAAACTCGAATATCCGCCGCGATAGGTGTAGGCCGTCCCACCTTCGAGGTGGAGCAGGTGGTCGGCGATCTCATCGAGGAAGGCGCGATCGTGGGAGATCACGATGACGGTTTCGTCGAGCTCGCGCAGGTAATCTTGCAACCAGGTGGTGGTCTCGAGATCGAGATGGTTGGTGGGTTCGTCGAGCAACAGGAGGTCGGCGGGTGCGACGAGCTGGGCCGCGAGGCCCACGCGGCCGCGTTCGCCGCCGCTCAATGTGGTGAGAAGCTGCGTCTTGGCTTTATCAGCATCAAAGGCGAGTCCCTGCAATACGGCATCGACGCGCGCATGAAAGGTGTAGCCACCCTCGTGCGCGAAGGTCTCGAGATCGTGTCCGTATTTTTCGAGTTGAGCGGGAGTCGCGCGTTCCCCAATTTCGGCAAGTGCGGCCGCTTGTTCGGCCAGTGAGATCTCGAGTTCAAGGACCTCGCGGTACGGGAGCGCAGCCGCTTCCCAGACGGTTGTGGCGTCGCCAAAATCACGGTGTTGATCAAGCAGTGACACCCGGAGTCCCGGTTGTCTGGCTACCGCGCCGCGGGTCGGCGTGATAGCACCGGTAATAATCTTGAAGAGCGAAGTTTTGCCGCTTCCATTACGACCGACGACGCCCCACCGGTCACCCTTGCCAACGGTGAAGGTGACGTCGTGGATGAGAGTTGTGGCGCCAAACTCAATGGCGATGTCGGACAGGGAGAGCTGGGTCACAGAGGAAAGATCGCCCGTTGCAGTGAACAATTGGAGTGCAGAGTGCGTCAATAAAGGGTGAGGAGCTAACTTTCGTCGCAGAACGCCATTCCCGACCCGAATCCGGACCACCCATGTCAGTGATTCAATCGATCGCTTCCGTTGCAAAACCGTGGCAGGAACTCTATTCACACTCGAAGGTGATCGCGGGGGCTGTCACGTACGCCCACATCGGTGGCCTGCTCGTCGGCGGCGGATTCGCGATCGCTTCCGACCGGTCTGCGCTGCGGGCGATCAAAGGGTCGGCGGCAGAACGGGCGCATATGTTGCGCGAGTTCGCGGCCGTCCACCGTCCGGTGATTTTGGCACTGACCGTCGTCGTGCTGTCGGGTGTGGCACTGGTACTCAGCGATATAGAAACCTTTCTCGTCTCGCCGGTGTATTGGATCAAGATGGGGTTGGTGGTGTCGCTCGCGGTCAATGGATGGCTGCTGATGCAAAGTGAGCGGCGGTTAGTCACTGATCCTGCGGACACCAATCGCGCTTGGGTTTTACTGAGGCGTGGTTCGTTCGCCAGCATCACCCTATGGCTATGCACGGCGCTTGCCGGGGTCATTCTCGCCAACAGTTGAGAGCAATGAATTCAGGTTCTGACTCTAAGGCTGATTGCGGCGGCTGTACGATTGGCCGCCGCGCGTTTCTGCGCGATACGGCCGTCGCGGCGGCGGCGCTTGCCGGCATTTCATCGCTTGCAAGTGCGATGCCGGTGCAGTGGGTGTCGGCGCTCGCCGAAGGCGCACGGGACGTGAGCTATGCGGTGCCGGAGGCAGATGGCGTCAGTATCGACAAAGACAAGGAAGTGATACTCGCGCGCAATGGAAAGAACGTGTATGCCTTTGGGTTGAGTTGCCCGCATCAGAACACGGCGCTCAAGTGGCTGGCAAGCGATCACCGTTTTCAGTGTCCAAAGCACAAATCGAAATACAGTGCGGACGGCGTGTACATCGAAGGACGTGCGACGCGGTCTATGGACCGCTACGCGGTGCGACTTGACGGGAAGAACATCGTGGTCAACCTCGACAAACTGTACGAGGAAGACCAGGATGTGGCGTTGTGGAAAGCGGCGTTTATCGCAGTGTAGTCGCCACCTGCCTAGCGGCTGGCCTACCCGTCGGTCGGCGTCCCGACGGTCAGTTCGCCGCTTTCCAGCGCCCGCGTCGCCAGCGATGACATCCGTTCATCCTGATTGCGTTCGAGTGCCCGCACCGCTCGTCGCGCCCGCCGCATCGCCATAGGAATGAAAATCCGTGCGTTCTCGAGATCGGCGGCAGCCTTCGAAACGCTGCCGGCCTTCCCGATGGCCCACGTTGCCCGGGACAAGACCGCTGTCGACAAATAGATGTCGATCGCCGCATTCGCCAGTCGCTCTTGATGGAATTGGCGTTCGATCACGTCCTTGCCATGTTCGATCAGCGCCTTCTCAACTGCTTGCGCCAGATTGTGAATGACAGTTGCCACGAGCTCGGCTTCATCTTTCAGAGCCGGATGCACCATGGAAAACTCCGGTTTCACGAGCTTGTTCTTCACCCGTCCGGAAATGAACGATCCAATCACTCCAATGGAACGCAGTGGATTCTTGAAGGCGCGGCCAATCTTCTTCAGCTGTTCGCCGGGCTGTTGCAACGCCGATAATGCGATCAGGGCTCGCATGATCTCGTTCGTTCCTTCAAAAATCAGGTTGATGCGCGAGTCTCGCACCGCCTGCTCGTACGGATACTCCTTGGAATAGCCAATGCCGCCGGCGATCTGCTGCGCATCGCAGCTCGCCCGAAACGCCAGCTCCGATGCGAAGATCTTGCATGCGGCGGTCTCCAGCGAAAAATCGATGCTGCCCCGATCCACCATGTGCGCCGTGAGCATCCAGCCGGCATCAGAGGCATATACATCGGCGGCAGACATCGCGAACTTGCGCTGGATCATTTCGAACGAACCGATCGGCCGACCGAACTGTTCCCGCTGCTTGGCATAGGCCAGCGCAACGTTCATGATCCGTCGTGCGCCGCGTGACGATGCGGCGGCCAGCCCCAGCCGTCCGGAGTTCAGAATTTCCAAAGCGATCTTGAATCCGTGGCCGACCTCGCCGAGCATGTCGGCGACTGGGACCTTCACATTCGCGAAGCTCACGCTACGTGTGTCGCTCGCTTTGATCCCCATCTTCTCTTCGATCTTGCCGAGCGTGATGCCCGGTGCGTGCGCGTCAACGATGAACGCGGTCACGCGCTGTTTTGTTTTGCCATCGATCTCGACCGGAACTTTCGCGAACACGGTCAGCACGCCGGCATACCCGGCGTTAGAGATCCAGATTTTCTCTCCGTTCAGGACGAAATGCGTTCCGTCGGCGCTGAGTACGGCGGATGTGTGCATCGCCTGCGCGTCGGACCCAGAGCCGGCTTCGGTCAGACAGAACGCGGCAACCAGTTCGCCGGTCGCACATTTGGTAAGCCAGCGCTTTTTCTGATCGTCTGTGCCAAATAGTGTGATTCCTTTGCAGCCAATAGACTGGTGTGCGCCGAAGTACACGGCCAATGCCGGATCGCTTTCACCGACCGCGCCAAACATCCGGTTGAACAGCATCGCACTTGCCCCGAACCCGCCGTACTCTTCGGGGATATTCAGCCCCATCAGCCCCAGCTCGGCCATTCCTTTCCGCGTGGCGTCCGTGAACTTGCCGTCGTGGTCGTGCTTCATGGAGTCGACGTTTTCGGCGGCCCAAGCGCGGAACGAATCGAGAATCGCGGTAAGATTTTCCTGCTCGTCTTTACTCAGCTCGGGAAACGGGAAAACGAGATCCTCGCGAATCTCTCCAAGAAAGACACCCTTGGTGAACGATTGGTTATGGTCGGGGTCGGCAAGATGCACTGTCATGTGATTATGCCCGCGGGCCGGAGACGGCGTCGTTGAGCATTTTTGCCGACGCCTGTGGATCGCGCACCTGGAGGATCAGTGTGTCGTAACTCTCATGGTCGAGGTCGACGACGATCGTATGTTCGGGTTTGTGGGTATCGAAAAAGACCATCCGTCCCTTTCTATAGAAGGTGCCGGCGGTAATCAGACCAGGGAGGTCCGTGCCTGGCAGACGGACACCGTGCCACCAGCCTTTGGCGGCCTCTTCGTCAACACGCGCACCCTTGATGTGTATGAGCGGAATCTCAAGGCGACTCTTCAGCGCCCACAGTTTGTCGAATCCTTCGATTTCGAAGGTGACGCTATCGCCGTGCAACGTAATATCGACCATCAGACGGTCCTCGGTGTGTCGGAGTGTTGTAGAAGTCTAGCGAACTCACTACCCTCGCCGCACGACAGCCGCGCAACAGCGCGTCCGCAAAGCGCACCAATCGCATTCCCGGTACCGCTATACCCGCCAATTGCCCACACGCCGGGGCGCACTTCGGCCAGCACGGGCAGGCCGACTGTATTGTATGAAACGCTGGCGGCCCAACGGTGCGTAATCGGGGCCTGCACCTTGAGCCGGGTGCGAAGCACCGTTTCCAGATAGTGCTGAATTGCGTCACTGGGTTCAGTGGACGGTGTCCACTCGTCGTCGAGGGCTGTATCGCGGCCTCCTCCCAGCGCGATTGAACCGGCGGGATCTTGTTGCCAGTAATCAAACCCGTACCGAGCATACACCGGGCAGGGGACGGAAATTTCGCGAGTAGGTGCGGTGGCAAGCATTTGCAGCCGGGCCGTGCGGACCACGCCGGCGAGCTCGGGCACCAGCGTTTCGAGTCGGCCGTCGACCGCGACAACCACGCGATCGCAGGCGATGCGGCTGCGCGATGTGATCACTTCGTTGGCAGAAAATGACAGTGCCTTTGTACGGCCAAAAAGCTGCGCCCCGTCGGCAACCGCCCGCAAGGCGATGGCGCGACAGCGTGCCAGTGGGTTGAACGCCGCATCACCCGGGAAGTAGAGCCCCACGCCCATCGGGCCGTCGTAGTCCTCCACGGCGATTCCGTCCGCCTGCATGGCATTGCGCTGGCGGGCGCAATCGTTGAGCTCTTCTCCGGACTCCGCGATGCGCAGTGACCCGACATATCGCACCGTGCCCGGCGCCTGTAGGGCAATGCGAGCGATCTCATCCACTGTCATCTGATGAATGCGCAACGCCCGCTCGTGCCCGATTGCAGCGATGGCGTCGTGATGAAAGTCGGCGGTGCCCGCCAAAAGAAATCCGCCATTGCGGCCGGCAGCGCCCGCGGCGACATCAGCGGCATCTATGCCAACCACGGTCCGCCCCATCGCCCGGAGCTCGGCGATGCAGGTGAGCCCCGAACCACCGAGCCCGATGACGCAGACGTCGGCCGTGACATCCGTGGTGAGCTGGGGAAGGCCCGGCCAACGGCCATCGTCCCAGAGTGGAGCTGTTTCGGCGAGCGGCGGCATCGAAATACGATAGCTTACTGTCGTCCCATACACGAGACTTTTATGCGCGCATTCGTTCTGCTCTTCGTCGCTTCCACGCTGCTCGCCCAGAGTCCAGCCGGAAAACAAGGCGACTACATCGCCAAAGATTTTCGGTTCGTGACCGGCGAGACCATGCAATCACTCACCTTGCACTACACGACGTTCGGCACGCCACGCCGCGACGCCAATGGCACGGTGCGCAATGCGGTCATGGTCCTGCACGGAACCGGCGGTTCGGGCCGCGCGTTCATTTCTCCAACTTTTGCCGGCGAGCTTTTCGGCCCGGGCAAACTGCTCGATAGTGCGAAATACTACATCGTCCTTCCCGATGGCATCGGCCACGGCGCTTCGAGCAAGCCGAGCGATGGACTGCATGCCAGGTTTCCGCATTACACGTATGACGATATGGTGCGCGCCCAATATTTATTGTTGACCCAAGGCCTCGGCGTAAATCATCTTCGGCTCATTCTCGGCACCAGCATGGGATGCATGCAGGGTTGGGTGTGGGGCTATAGCTATCCGGCGTTTGTCGATGGCCTAGTGCCGCTCGCCTGCGCACCGACCCAGATTGCCGGCCGGAATCGGATGGTCCGCACGATGATCATGGATGACATTCGCAGTGATCCGGAATGGAAGGGCGGAGAATACACATCGCCGCCCAACGGGTTACGTCCGGCATTGCAACTGCTGTATCTGATGGGGAGTGCGCCGCTGGTGCAACACCGCCTGGCGCCGACGCGCGACGCGGCCGATTCGCTCATTCGTGCCTATGTGAACTCACGCATGAAGATCACGGACGCGAACGACATGATCTATCAGTTCGATGCCTCACGCGATTATGATCCGTCGTCACATCTCGAGCAGATCTCCACACCGGTCCTAGCCATCAACTCGGCGGACGATTTTGTGAATCCGCCCGAGCTCGGGATCGTGGAGAAGCTCATCGCGCGGGTGAAACACGCCCGATTCGTGATGATTCCGATCAGTGAACAGACGCGCGGGCACGGTACACACTCGCTCCCAACGGTGTGGGGCAATTATCTACGCGATTTTCTCAGCGCTTTGCCGGAGCGATAGCAACGGGGTCATTGCGCACGACCCGGCCGCTTTTCATCACGAAACTCACCCGGCGGATGGCCGTGATGTCGGTGAGTGGATTGCCGTCGACGGCGATGATATCTGCTTCGTAGCCGGCGGTGATCGAGCCGATTGAAGTCCCGAGCCCCATCGCCTCGGCATTCAACGACGTTGCCGATGTGATCACATGCATCGGAGCTTCGTGTGCCTGTTGCACGCGGCACAGAAAATCTTCAGCGTTGCGGCCATGTGCGCCGGCCACGGCGTCGGTGCCGTAGAGCACTTTGAGTTTTGGCGTGGCGTTGGCCTTTTGTACCGTGGCGACGGCGAGCGGTAGCGCCTTTTCCATAGACGCGAAACCTTCGGCGTTATAGTTGCCGATGCCGTTGTACTTCACGCGGTTGTCGAGATAATTCCGGAATACGAGTGCGCATTGCGGGTCAAAGTATGTACCCTTCTTCGCCATCAGGTCGAGTACTTCTTGAGTCGCAAAAATACCATGTTCGATTTGTGTGCAACCAGCGAGCGTCGCGGCCTTCATCGACTCGGCGCTATGCGCATGTACAAGCGTCCGAAGCCCGAGCCTCCTGGCTTCGCCGCATGCGGCGGCGAGTTGTTCGTCGGACATCGTCTGTGCGCCGCCTTCCCGAATGCTTGCCGAGGCAAAAATCTTAATGAAGTCGGCGCCCTGTTGCTTTCGTTGATTCACACGGGCCCGAAGGGTGTCGGGTGAACCGCTTTGCAGTGGCTGGAGTGAGGTGAGGATGCGTGGGCCGGGAAGTCCTTGCGTGGCGATCCAGTCGCGGAGATCGGCGTCTTCACTAGCGCCGGGGCTTTGAATCGTCGTGAAGCCGGCGTTCAGCGTCGCATAGGCATTGGCAGCAGCGGCGAGCATCGACTGTACGGGCGTATCACCGTCGTCATTCGTGTGGAAGCGTCCGTTGCGGTTGAAGTACCAGGTGATGTGAGCGTGCGCGTCTATGAGACCGGGCATGACGGTGCGGCCGCGGAGATCTATGTACTGGCCAGCAGGTACGACGTTTGATGTTGGCGTGACGGAAAGGATCTTTCCCTGTGCGACGACAATATCGACGTTTGTGCGGCTATTGCCGCGCCCATCGATAAGTGTTGATGCGCGGATGGTCATTGGTGCGTTTTGCGCACCGAGCGATGCTGCAGTGCCAGCCATCACCAACGCGGCCACCAGCGAGCACCGTTGCCAAGCGGCTCGCACCGGCCGCACATCCGTATTGTCAATCACGTTAGTCTCGGATCGCTCGACACTTCATGCATCGCGTTGGTCAAATCTTCTGCGCCAGTGAATGGCGCCACGGAAAGGGCCGCACCGGCCCGGACCGTTTCACGTGCCGTCGCCACGGCGAGCGGTGCGGCCCGGGCGACCAGAAATTCCATGCGTGCCCGCGCCACATCAGGAGTGGCTCTGGGCATCACGATCAGGAATTCGCGATCGGCCCAGCGATACACGCGGTCGTGTGCGCGCACCGCGTTGTCGAGTAATGCAGCGAACTGTGTGACCATCACCGATCCGACCGACGATCCGTACGCCTCGACCGACTCGTCGACATTGGTGAGGCGCAGACGCACCACGGATCCAAAACTTGCTCTGGCAAAGTCCAATCCGACGGCGCTGTCGAAGGCGCGGCGATTGAGCAGTCCGGTCGGTTGATCGTACAGATCCGCGTGACGTTCCCGGTCGTGCATCAGCTTGAGTTGCGTCCCGGTATCCGTGCGCTCGCGTTCGGCATCCTCGAACAGGAGGCGCACCATGGCATACGCGAGCGTGAGTTGCAAACCCAGTTCGAGGAAGAAACCATACCGCTCAAAACGCACGAACCATGGAACCGTCGCCAAGTCGCTGCCCATTCGCGCGAACAGGTAGAACAGGATCAGGCCGAGCCAGAGCGCCGAGAGCGCGACGAGCACCGCTACCGCGATGCGGGTGCCGAGGCTACGGCGAGAGCCGGGAAGTGATGCGAAAAGCGCTGCGGCGTATACATAGGCCGCAAGCGCGAGGGGTCCGTGAAAGAGCCCGAGTGAACCGAGTTGCGTGTGGGAGGTGTCGACGACGATGGACAGCAGGAGCGCTACACTGACCGCCACGCGTGAGAGCCATTTGTCACGCGAGCCTTCGGTGAACAGTCTTGCGCCCGCGATCAGCAGCGTCAACGCGAGCAGTTTGAAAATGAAAAACGATGCGGCAAAAAACCACGTCATCAAGGGCGTGCCCGGATAGAGCACCGAGTTGACGTCGGTCAGCCGCTGATAGATCACGGCGGCAGTCAGGGCGACCGCGAGCATCACCCACGACTCTTCCCAGACTTTGAAATAGGCGCGCCGGTCGGCTTGGCTTCGCAACAGCGTGAAGAGCGCAACGACGATAACAATGCCCAGGAGCTCGGCGAAGGGCCCGAGCCCGGCAATGACGAGGTTGGACGGGAGAGTCTGCATGGAGGCAAAGGTACGCTTTTGCGACGCGTTTGGCCCGGGTCCGCGCTGGTTCGACTACCGGTCGGCGAGCGGAGGGAGGGGAAGCGCGCCGATCGAGACGGAGTTGCCGGTCACGATCCGTCGATGGTAGTCCACTTGGCCCAGGTGATAGGCCAGATGTGATGCGAGGTGGTTGAGCCAGCGCGACGTGACGACGCGAATGCCACCGAATTCGAGCGGATAGGTTGCGTCGAGTTGCGCCGGGTCGAGTGACGCCAGGGACCGTGTGACCTCGTCGGCTGTGGTTTCCACGAGGGCGATGAGCGTTTCGCGGGGAATGTCGCGCTGTGAAAACTCGCTCTCGCGGTCGCGCACGTAGCCGGTGGCACCGAGTTGCGTGCCGATGAACCAGCGCAGATTACCGGCGAGGTGCAAGGTGAGCGTGCCCGTTGAGTTTGGGAGGCCGGGCGGAAGGGCCCAGATGGCGCGCTCATCAGGGTAGGCGAGTAGTTCGTCGCGGAGGGAAACCAGCTCGCGATTGAACAATCGGGAAAGATCCGAGGCAACGTTCATTGGGATTATTCCACTGCCGGGAGCACCGGCTGGTCAGTCGTAGTATTTCTTGACGATCTTGACGCCATAGTACCACCCGAAACCGCTGGCAATCGTACTGACGATAAATGCCGTCATAAATCCGAAGGGTATACCGACTACCCACCCCGCGGCACCGCCAACTGTCGAGCCCACCAGGATGCCGATCGTTTTCATGGGAACAACTTCGGCGTTGCTCTGGGCAATGTCCAGCGCTTCCCAGCCTCGGCGGTCCATCGGTTTCGGCTGGGCCGTCAGCAGGGTAGAATAGTGGTAACGCCCGGACCTGACTTTTTTTCCCTGTTGAGGACACTTCGTGACGCAGCGTGACTTCGAAACGATGAGCCGAATCGAGGTGCTTGGTGACCTCGAGCCGGTGGTGCAGACGCTTCTGGAAGCCCACGAGGCCAAGCGGCCGCTCTGGTTTCCTTCGGAGTTGCTGGCGGCGCCTCCAGGCGAAGATCCGGAAGCGCACCGGGCCGCATTGCGCAAACGGGCGAAGGGGATCAGTCCGTCAGCGCGAGTCGCCGTGGGACTTAACCTGCTCACCGAAGAAGGATTGCCCCATTTTCACCGGTTGCTGGCCGCGTATCTCGACGAAGATGCGTTCTGGAGAAAGTGGACCTATCTGTGGACCGCCGAGGAAGACCGCCATGGCGCGGTGTTGCACGATTATGCGCGCGATGCCGACCTGTTCGATCCGCTGGTGGTCGAGAAGATGCAGTTTGCGTATTTGCGCGATGGTTTCGATCCGGCGTGGGACAAGGATCCGTACCGGGTATTCGTGTATACCACACTGCAGGAGAGGGCGACGCAGATCTCGCACGGCAACACGGGCAAACTGTGCGCCGGCGAGGAGCCGACGATTGGGACCATTCTGAAGAATGTCGCGGGTGAAGAAGCGCGACATTACACGTTTTATCGTACGATTTTCAAAGAAGTGCTGGCGCGCGATCCGAACCGGGCGCTCGAGTCTGCGGCCATGGTGATGCCGGCGATCGATATGCCCGGCCTCAAGATGCCGCATTTCCGCGATCTGGCAGACGTGGTGCGTCGCGTTGGCATTTATGGCCCGCGCGATTATTTACAGATCGTCCGCGAGCAACTCGACTTCTGGAAGATCGGTGCGATGGAAGGATTGAACGCCGCCGGACGCGCTGCGCAGGAAAAACTCGAAGGGATTCCGGAGCGGCTTGAACGGGTGGCGGATGCGATCGAATCGCGCACCAAACGGAAGACGTTCTCGTTCGAGCTCACGTTCGCGCGCGAGTTCGCGTTAGACTAGCGGCCCTCGCGCTCGTGTTCGTGCGCGCGGTCGGGCAAGCGCATTCACTCCTTCGGGCCTGCAAGTGGCATCCGTATGCCATCGGCCAACCGGCCCATGGCACACGGCAGCCACGGGGCCCTGTGGAGCGAATGCGCTCGCCCGACCTCCCAGCCCACGAGCGAAGGTGGGAAGGGCAGACCCTCGGGCCCGACCGCGCACACAGAAGCAAACCGCACCTGCTAGAATTGGAGCAGGAGGCCGAGTGCCAGCGAAACCACGTGCGCCACAACCGAGCGTATTCGAAGCCGTAGCCGGCCGCGCACCACTGGCCGCGCGGATGCGTCCGCGCTCGCTCGACGAAGTCGCGGGCCAGCACCACTTACTCGACCGCGGCCGCGCCTTGCGCGAGAGCATCGAGAGCGGCGACACCGGATCAATTCTGTTTTGGGGCCCGCCCGGCACCGGGAAAACCACCCTCGCGCGGTTAATCGCCCGCTATGCGAAGGGCGAGTTCGTCCCCTTCTCGGCGGTGACTGACGGCATTCCAAGAATCCGCGAAGTCGTCGCCGACGCCGAGCGGCGGTTGGTGACCGGCGTGCGGACCGTGCTGTTTATCGACGAGATCCATCGTTTTAATAAGGGCCAGCAAGACGCGCTGCTGCCGCACGTTGAAAGCGGTGTGCTCACACTCATCGGCGCGACCACTGAGAATCCCAGTTTTGAATTGAACGGCGCACTACTCAGCCGTATGCGCGTTTTTGTTCTTGAGCCCCTCACGCCAGATGATATTAAGGAAGTCATCCATCGCGCCCTGGCCGACAACGAACACGGCCTAGGCGAAGAACAAATAACAGTCGATGACGATGCACTCGAAATCCTAGCCACCAAATCCGACGGCGACGCCCGCCGCGCCCTCACGGTACTTGAGGCCGCCATCCAGCACGCCCAAAGCACCAATCCCAAACCACCCCGTTCGCCCCGCAACGTTCGCCTAGCTTCAATTAATGAGTCTCTCCACTGGCGTCCCGCCCACTACGACAAGAAGGGCGAAGGCCACTACAATGAAATTTCAGCGTATCACAAAGCTCTGAGAGGCAGCGACCCCAACGGCGCCCTGTATTGGCTGGCCAGAATGATCGACGGCGGCGAAGATCCAATGTACATCGCCCGAAGAACCGTGCGGTTCGCCAGCGAGGATATCGGCCTCGCCGATCCGAGGGCTCTGCAAATCGCCATCGCCGCGCGTGATGCATATCACTTTCTTGGCAGCCCGGAAGGCGAGCTCGCTCTCGCCGAGGCGGCGGTATATCTCGCGACCGCTCCGAAAAGCAATCGAGTGTATGTGGCTTGGGGCGCCGCGCAGAAGGCCGCGCGCGACACGCCGGCCGCTCAAGTCCCAAAACACATCCGGAACGCGCCTACGGGGCTAATGAAGGAGCTGGGCTACGGTGCAGGGTATCAGTACGCCCACAATTCGCCGGACGCGTATCAGCCGCAGGAATATCTGCCGGATGAATTGCACGATATGGTTTTTTACGAACCGAGCGATTTTGGCTTCGAAAAAGAAATCGCCAAACGGTTGGAATGGTGGGCTGGGCTCAGGGAGCGGAGTAAGTCGGAGCCAGACTCTGCGCCGGAATAAGCGCTATGGGCGCCGCATCGTCCACCGTTATTGCAATCTTATCTCTTGGCATTGTATGACAGTCTAGCTTACCATCAAATCTCCGGGAAACTCCCGCGGAGCCCCCGGGGTCCGGACTGTAACTCCC
>JANYKA010000087.1 GCA_025358315.1 Gemmatimonadota bacterium
CCGTTTTACCGTCTTGGCACTCCCTACAAAATTTCTTGAGATGGCGACCGCAACAACCGTGAGGCCCACCGTCACCGCAAGCACCAGCCATCTCGTTTGGGACGCGCGCTCGTTGGGTTTCACTATTGATTGACCTCATCGTCAAAGACTTTCACGTGATTGCTTGCTTCGGCGGGACCGGTGTATCCGGAACTTCGACGGCCGGTCCGGTGGGGGCTGCTCCACGGCGGCGCTGACGGACGCAGAGCAATATCTCAAATGCAGTCACGGTGGAAGCCAGCCACACCGTTCCGGCGCTCCATCCACCGACGACATCCGATGCCCAGTGAACACCGAGGTAAACACGAGACACGGTAATCAACGTTGCCATGGTGATGGCAATCGCCAAGCCTGCGGATTTGGCCGCCCACGACCAGGGCTGCCGCAGCGCAATGTAAGCGAGTGCTCCAAATGTGATAAACGAATTCATGGCGTGACCGCTGGGAAACGAATACCACCGCGCAACGGCAATCGCCGACGTCAGGTCGGGCCGTGCCCGCGCAAAAATCAATTTGAGTCCCAGATTCAGTAGGGCTCCAACTCCAGCCGTGACGATCAGGAACGTTGCCGACGCCCGCTCTTTTCGTGCGAACAATATTGCCACCACCACTGCGACGATTGCTCCCATGCCGGCGGTGCCGCCGGCATTCGTCGCCGTGGTAAAGAGCACCGTCGCCGCCGGCTGGCGCACGTGCTCAAACCATGTGTGCATAAAATGATCGACGTGATACACCGCCGATGTGCTCAGCCGAAGTTGCTGCGCTAAATATCCAAACAGGTATCCGGCTCCGAGTGTCGCGATGCCGCCGAGCACGAGCACCGCGAACAATGGCGCATACGAGCCGATTGGACCGGAATGTCCGATCGTCCATTTGCCGGCGCGGCTTCCACCGAACCATGCCGCTCCTTTTTTCGCGCCCGCTTTCAGCACATAGATGAAGCCGGCGAGCGGCCAAAAACAGAGTGCCCAGAAAATGAGAAAAAAAGTAACCGGCGCCGTGAACACCAACGCGGGCGGCAATGATGTAATTGTCATTCGGACACCACGACGACGCGCTTCGCCCGGATGGCCCCGTGTTTGTTTTTTCGTCCGTCCACGGCGATCACACTCCCGTCGGAAAGTTTCGCGGCAAAGGTCGGCAAGAGCGGCTCTCCGGTCGCCCGAACGATCGTCGTGTCATGGTCTATTCGCACCGCTACAGGTTTGCCTTCTCCCGTTTTTTTGTCGGCCGTCACCCCCGCGACGAACCAGGTTCCTTCGCGTTCCGGATTCGGCCCGACAGCAACCACAGTGACCTTTCGCCCGTTCGTTTTGAGTATGTCGATCTGTTCAGCGCTCAGCGGTTTTGCCTCCCGTAGACTGGATGCTTCAACGCGATGAGCGCTCGGATCTCGCGATTGATCTTCCGCGGTCAATGTTTTCTTCTCTCCAGATTCTTTCTTAAAGAGCGCATCATTATAGGTGCACGGAATCGCCACCCGTAGTGCGCGCGGGACGGCATCGAAGCAATACGTTACCATATCAGCGTCCCAATTCTCCGGCTGCCCAGCCGCGCTGCGTTCGGATTCGGATACGCAGTCTTTACGTTTCACGCGACTGCCATCCAATTGCAGGTTGACAGAACTGGGGACACGGATCCAAAAACGCGCGCCTTGAAAATATTCGGAACGCTCGTGAACAGGATCGCGATGCAGAAGGATCGAAACAATTTGCTCGATTGTTGTTAGCGGATTTCCGGCGGTGATGATGCACACATCCAATCTGCCATCATCAATGAAGGCCTTCGACGTGACGTCGGCGATGTTCCCATAGCGCCGTGTATTGCCGACGATGACCTGAAGCGCTTCGCCTCTCCAGAGCACATCCTCCGCCCTTCCATTCCCCGAGGATCGTATCTCAATGGGAAAGGTGTGATGACGGGGCAACGTTTTGGCGGCGCCAAGCACGACGGCTGCTTCCCCTATGCGCTCTTTGAGCGAAGTGGAAACATGAGTCAGAATCGCCGCATCGATTCCCAGTCCAGCCATCAAGAGAAAATGATGCCTGCCACCCGAAGCGAATCCATGCTTTTCTTCCCGATCAGCTGTTTCAGGAGTGGCGGCGCCGGAATGGGATTCGACGTATCCCAGATCGACTTTGCGTCCTTCGCTATTAACGAGGAAGAGGGCGGCCTTGACCGGGTCTTCCGGGATACCAACTTCATGCGCCCAAACGTTGGCGGTTCCGCCAGGAATAACGCCGACAATGCAACGCCGGTGTTTGGTCGCCATCACACCATTGACGACTTGATTGAGAGTGCCATCACCGCCATAGCCGATCACGATATCATATCCCGCATCAGCCGCGTCTTTCGCCAACTGTATCGTCTGTCCGCCAAATTCCTTAAGGGCGGTGTCCGTTTTCCATCCCGCCGCCGCGAACACCGCGAGAATATCGGCCAACTTGGTGAGATTTTTTCCGGATTGGGGATTGATGATCAAATACGCCCTTTTGCATTTCATGATGTACTCACCCATCCGCTTCTCGCGGGCGTGAGGATGGCGCGCTTCAATATCCAGAGACATCCCACCCCGACGAGAAAGGACGCAATGACATCGCTCGGATAATGCATACCGCGATAGACGCGGGAGATGGCAACCGCGACCGGAACAATGAGCAGCACGGCCCACCATACTACCTTTTGCATCCGGGTCTGCACATGCATCGCGAGAATGACGGCGATGCCGCCATAGAGCGCGACCGCCGCCGCCGTGTGACCAGAGGGGAAACTCTGCATCGGAGGAAACACATCCAGTTTCGGCACGGGCGGGCGGGCACGGGCAACAATGCTCGCCGTCGTCTTGAACACCACGGCCTGGGCCAGTAGTGCTGCGCTGAGGAATAGGTTCTCGCGCCACCTGTGGTAAAAAATGCGCATCGCACAACCAACAAAAATCAACACGGTGCTCAGGCCAACAGTATATGCGATGAGTGAAACCAGGTCACTGACGCGATCCATCGTGGGCGTCCGGGTGGCGACGAAGGCGCGCACCATGTTGTCTTCGGTGGTGAACGGCCAAGAGTTCACCAGCGCGTGCGTGACGAGGAACCCGAGGCCGATCATTCCCGCCGTCAACACGGCAAGCGGTAAGATCGCGCTCGTCACGATTGTTGAAAGTCGCCGCACGCGATCGGTCGTCATCTCTCACCTCGACCCTGCCCGCATGCGTGTGCCGTGCGGAAATTATTATCTAGTGAACCATCTCAAAAAATGACCTCGATTT
>JANYKA010000094.1 GCA_025358315.1 Gemmatimonadota bacterium
CGATCTCACCGCACAGCTTCGCCGTCCCGTCAACAAGCTCCACTACACCAACACCTCACCGCCGGTCGTATACAAGAACCTCGTCATTGTCGGCAATGGAGTTGGCGACCGCCTGGTGTACACCAACGATCCGCCCGGCGATGTCCAGGCGTTCGACGTCCGCACGGGGAAACGTGTCTGGAGTTTTCACACCATCCCTGACTCCAGCGAGTACGGCAACGACAGCTGGGAGAATGGCTCGTGGCGCACCACGGGACACACGAACGTCTGGGCGCCATTCTCCGTGGACGTTGCGCGCGGACTCGTCTACCTCCCGGTCAGTACCCCAACCAACGATTGGTACGGCGGCAACCGACTCGGCAATGATCTTTTCGCCGAGTCGATTGTTTGCGTGAATGCAGCCACCGGCAAACGCGTCTGGCATTTCCAGCTCGTCCACCACGGACTTTGGGACTACGACCCGCCGGCACCGCCTGTGCTCGGCACCATTCGCGTGCGTGGCCGCACCATCGACGCCGTCGCCGTCCCTACCAAGATGGGATACTTATTCGTCTTCAATCGCGTTACGGGCAAGCCGGTGTGGCCAATCACCGAGCGCGCGGTCGGCGCAAGTGATGTGCCCGGTGAACGGGCCTCATCCACGCAACCCGTCCCCTCACTGCCCGCGCCGTTCGCAAAGCAGGGCTTCACCGAGGCCGACGTCGTCGACTTTACACCGCAGATCAAAGCTCGCGCACTCGATATCGTGCGCCAATACCGACTTGGGCCCATGTACACTCCACCCTCCACACAGGGCACCATTGTCATGCCCGGCGCCATCGGCGGCGCCGGTTGGGGCGGTGGCGCGTTCGATCCGGAGAGTGGAATTATTTATATCAAAGCCACCAACGCGCCCGCCCTCTATAAGATCTTCAAGACGCCTAGTCCGAGCGACACGGTCGACGCCAGCTATATGGTCGACCTCGCACACTCGAGTCTCTCCGTCTCAATTGAATTACCGAGCGATACCGTCGGCGAACATCAGGCGCCCGTCACCGATATTCCGATCATCAAGCCACCATACGGAACGCTCACGGCAATCGATCTCAACACCGGCGCGCAACGGTGGCAGATCACACTCGGCGACTCTCCGGAGATCCGCCGTCATCCCATGCTGCGCAACGCCGGACTCCCACCACTCCTCGGCGTGGCGGGTGCGCCGGGTGCGATTGTCACCAAAGGCGGCCTCGTTTTTGTCAGCGGTGGCGGCTCCGTCCTTTATGCGATCGACAAGCAGAACGGGCGAACGCTTTGGTCCGCCGACCTCGGCAAGCGCGCGTACGCGGTGCCAATGACCTATCGCACGCGTGCGGGGCAACAATACGTTGTAATCGCCACCGGCGCCGGGCGCGACGCGGAGCTCGTCGCGTTCGCCTTGCCTAACAATACCGCCTCCGGAACCACGCACTGATGACACCACTCTCCCGCCGTACTTTTCTTGGCTGGCTCGCCGCCACATTGCCCGCCGCCGCATTCGTCCGCAGTGCACACGCGGCCGCAGTCGACGATCTCGCTGCCGATCCGCGCACCCTGCGAGCCGTTGCCGAAACTGTGCTCCCCGCTGCACTCGGACGAGCCGGCATTGACGCTCAAGTAACTGACTTCCAAAAATGGATCGCCGGCTATCGCGACGGAGCCGAACTGCTGCACGGGTATGGCACGTCAGCGCTCGAGCGGGCGCGACCAACCCCGGCTACGCGTTGGATGCAGCAGCTCGATCAACTTGATACCGCGGCGCACAAGAAGCACGGTCGCGCCTTCGCCGACGCATCACTGGCGCAACGGCGCGCACTTGTAGACGCAGCACTTGCATCGCACACCCGCGCATCGCTTCCATCGTTGACGAGCGCGCCGCACGTCGCCCTCGCGCTTCTCTCCCATTTCTATCAATCCAGCGAAGCCACCGATCTGTGCTACGAATCGCAGATCGGTAAAGAGCGCTGTCGGCCGCTCGCGCAGTCGTCGCGCCAGCCACTTCCCTTAGCACACAAGGTGAGCTGATGCGATCACTCAAGCCACGCATCATCGAGAGCGACATTTGCATTATCGGCTCAGGGATAAGCGCCGCGATGGTTGCGGACAAACTGTCCCGCACGACCGGCCTCAAAATTGTCGTCGTCGAGGCTGGCGATGAAGTGCCCTCGCTTGCCCAGCGGTACCCGTTGCGGGATCGGTATCTCGAATACGGTGAAACACCGTGGCCCAACGACCATCTCGATGGATACGAAATCGAAGGGCCGTTGCAATCGCGCTCTATGCAAGTGGGCGGCCTCGCGATGCACTGGGGCGGCGTGACACCACGCTGGTCACCGGAAGATTTCAAAACGCGTTCGATGTTTGGCGTCGGCACTGATTGGCCAATCTCGTACGGCGATCTCGATCCATACTACCAGCAAGCTGAAGAGCTCATCGGCGTGGCCGGCGAGCAGGGTCCGGCAGCGATGGACCCGCGCGGCAAGCCATTTCCGATGGCCCCGCTTCCGCTCACCTACAATCTCGGTCTATTAAAGGATTGGGCGTCTAAAGCCGACATCACGATGTGGAGTCAGCCCTCTGCGAAGAACTCGCGTCCGTACGATTCGCGTAGTGAATGCTGTCGCAACGACACTTGTTTCCCGATTTGCCCGGTCGGTGCCAAGTACTCACCGGACTTCACGTGGAACAAGTTGCGTTCGACTCACAAGATCACACTGTATCCGCGCACGCTCGTGCGTCGCCTCACCCTCGATCCTGTATCCATGCGCATCGCCAGCGCCGAGGCGGTCCAGCGCGGCCGCGGAAAGAATGCGGACACGCCAGTGGAGTTTCGCGCGAAGAAGTTTGTCGTTGCCGCGGGATACGTATGGAGCTCCCATTTACTGCTGCTCTCGCGCAGCGACCGCACACCGAACGGCGTCGCGAACCGGTCCGGCGTCGTCGGCAAATATCTTGGAGGCCATCGCAATCAGCA
>JANYKA010000102.1 GCA_025358315.1 Gemmatimonadota bacterium
CCTGGATCGACGACGTGTTGCGCGGCAACTGAGCTTGCGAAGAGCGGAACGAAAAGGAAAAACGATCCCATGCGACGCATGAATCTTCTCCGGTCAGACGTTTGCGGCGACGAGCAACGATTCGAAAAGTACGACGCCGTCTTGCGACCCGAGGGTGCGATCCATCGCGCGTTCGGGGTGAGGCATCAGTCCCACAACATTGCGGCCCACGTTCGTGACGCCGGCAATGTTGCGCATGGCTCCGTTTGGATTGGACTCCGGCGTGGCGTTGCCGTGCGCATCCACGTATCGAAAAACAATTTGTCCATTGGATTCCAGCAAATCGAGCGTGGCCTCGTCGGCCGTGAAGCGTCCTTCGCCGTGCGCGATTGGCATGCGCAACAATTGCCCGACGCGGGACGCGCCGGTGAAACTGGTGTCTGTGCGTTCGGTCCGAATGATCACCGGCATCGAAACATATGAGCCGGCATTGCGCAGTAGCGCGCCGGGTAGCAGGCCAGCTTCGCAGGCAATCTGGAATCCGTTGCAGATGCCAATCACCGGACCGCCACGCGCCGCGTGTGCGGCGACTTCCTGCATAATCGGACTGAACCGGGCAATCGCACCGGCCCGGAGATAGTCGCCATAACTGAAGCCGCCCGGAAGAATCACGACGTCACAGCCTTGCAAGTCATGATCCTTATGCCACAACATCACGGCTGTCTCGCCGAGAAAATCGACGACCGCATGCAGCGCGTCTTCGTCGCAGTTCGATCCGGGAAAGCGCACGATGCCGACTTTCATGCCGCGACCACGGCGGCAATGGTGAAGTCTTCCGTAACGGGGTTCGCGAGCAGCCGTTCGCACATTGCACGCACCGAGGCCTCAGCCGCTGTTGCGTCCTTCGCCTCGGTTTCGATGACGATGTGCCGACCAACGTGGACGTCACTGACCGAACCAAAACCAAGGGTTACCAATGCATCACGCACGGTCTTGCCTTGCGGATCGAGCAGGCCGTGGCGCGGAATTATTTGGACAGCAACTCGGAACCGCGTCATTCAGCAGAATCCTGGTGTGAATCGTGGTCGGAAATGGGCGGCCCGCTGTCGGGCGCGCCGTCGGTGGTGCCTCCGGTGTTGCCGCCAGCATCACGGCCACGACCTCCACGGCTGCGCCGCCGCCGCCGCCGTTTGCGCTGCGCATCAGCGGGCGACTCCGGTGAGCCTTCAACCGCGTCAGCGGGCGCTGCGGGTGAAACCGGTCGGGTTGGATGAGCTGGACGGCTGACTGCCGGCGCGGGGCGAGACAGTGGCGCAGTCGATCGACCCACCGGTGCCGGAGCGGGACTGGTGTTTGGCGTCACGCGCGACGTCGCAGGCCGCGAAACCGGAATATCGTATTCGATATCGTCGTCATCTTCGAGGTATGGGCTGACGTCATCATCGTCGAAATCCTCGATCCCTTCGTCATATGCCGATGCAGCCTCGTGTGTGCTGCTTCCGCGGAATATTGGCTTGCGGTCGAAAAGTCCGCGAACGGCGGCGATAGCCAGGAACCCAAGGACATAGAAAAGGCCGACCGGAAAGAAAAATTCCTTCGGCAGGAACACGAGTCCAACACCAAGTCCGATGAAGGCCACCAGCCCGAGGAAACCGCGCAGCGTCTTCACACTAAAGGTCGGCCAGGCCAGATAGGGCACGTTGCTGATCATTAGAAATCCCAGCACGACCATCAGCACCCGCACCATGTTCGTCCATGGCCAATTCCCGATAATCGTATGCGTATAAACTGACGTCTGGCTGAACCAGTAGTACGACGCGAGCGTGATGCCAGCGGCCGGGCTTGGCAGGCCGTGGAAATACTGTTTTGCCCGGCCGGCCTGTTCAACATTGAACCGGGCCAGTCGCATCGTGGCAAACGCCGTGTACAGAAAGACGAACACCCAATCCCACCCGTCCTTGTTGTTCAGGACGGCGAAATACATCAGGAGGGCGGGCGCCAAGCCAAACGAGATGGCGTCCACCAAAGAATCGAGCTCTTCGCCGAACCGGCTGCCCGTGCCGGTGGCGCGAGCGATCCGCCCATCCATGGCGTCGAACACTCCGCCGAGGATAATCAGGCCGCCGGCGAAACTGTGGTCGCCACGTGCGGCCAGCACGATGGCGTAGATACCACAAAACAAATTCGCCAGCGTCATGCCGTTGGGCAGCATGACCATTCTGGGACGGGGCAGATGGGGGCGGCGCATCACGGCAACTCCGCCAGCACGGTTGTCCCGGCCGCTGGTTTGTCACCGATCTGCACCAGCACTTTGCTGCCCAAGGGCACGAACACATCCACGCGCGAGCCAAAACGAATCAGGCCAAACCGGCTTCCTTGCTGCGCCACGTCGCCATCCTTGCTGTAGGTCACGATCCGGCGTGCGATAAGGCCGGCGATCTGGCGGACGAGAATCCGTCGGCCGTTGGATTCGATTCCCACCGACATCTGTTCATTCTCGAGACTCGATTTTTCGGACGCGGCGTTCAAAAACTTCCCCGGATTATAGTGGAGATATCGCACGCGGCCGCTGACGGGATATCGGTTTACGTGCACATTGAAGACGTTCATGAACACGGAAATACGGATCGCCCGCCCGTGAATAAATGACGGTTCATCCACCTCAACGATTTGCGAAATGCGTCCGTCCGCCGGCGAGATGATCAGTTTGTCACCGCGCTCGCCGGTGCGTTCGGGATCGCGAAAGAAATAGGCCACCCAGAGCGCGATGACGGTCAGCAGCAACGCCAGGAGCCAGAGCGGCCACGAACGCCGCGTGAGCGCCACGGCGAACGCGGCAATGGCAATGGCTAATGCGCCAAAAATGAATGGGAGTCCTTCACGGGCGACGTTCACGACAGCTCCGTCGTGTTGAGTGGTGTGCCCGTCAGAAGCTGAAAGGCATCGAGATAGCGTGCGCTGGTCGCCGCGACCACAAGGTCGGGCAGCACCGGCGGTGGAGCATTGCCGTCCCAGCGACCGGCCCGACGCTCGGCGTCGAGCCAGTCACGCAACGGCTGTTTATCAAAGCTTGGCTGTGTGCGGCCCGGCTCATACTGATCGGCGGGCCAGAACCGCGAACTGTCCGGCGTCAGCACTTCGTCAATTAAAATGATGTCGCCGTCCACCTCGCCGAATTCGAACTTTGTATCGGCAATGATAATTCCGCGTTCTGCGGCAACATCGCGGCCGCGTGAATACACGAGACGGGAAAGCCGCTCGAGTTCGTCGGCCGTGGTCGCGCCAAGAAGCTCCCGCATTCGGAGAATCGTAATGTTCTCGTCGTGGCCGGTCTCGGCCTTGGTCGCCGGACTAAATACCGGCGGATCGAAGCGATCACTTTCGGTCAGTCCCGCACTCAGTCGTTCACCGGCCAGCGTTCCACAGTCGCGATATTCCTTCCACGCCGATCCGGACAGATATCCGCGCACAACGCACTCCACCGGGAACACTTCCGTGCGACGGCAGAGCATGGAACGGCCGGCCAGTACAGCCCGGTGCGCGGCGAGCGCCGGTACTTCACGAATGATCTCGTCAGCATCGGCCGTCAGCATATGATGGGAGATTTCATCCTCGAACTGGCGCAGCCACCACGCCGTAATTTGCGTGAGCACGGCGCCCTTGAACGGCACAAGTTCGCGCATCACGACGTCAAATGCGCTGACGCGATCGCTGGCCACCAGCAACAATCGATCACCGCCGACGGCATACACATCGCGCACTTTGCCGCGGCGAACGCGCTCCAACGGCAAGTCCGTGGTGCCGACCACGGCCGTCATACCCGCACCTGCTCAGTGGGAGCATGCACGCGATCAGGCGACGACAAAATGGGCTGCATGACTTCGGCGAGGAATTCATCCACTTGTTGTGGGGCGCGGCCGATAAAATGGCTGGGATCGGTCACGGCGAGAACATCGTCAAGCGGCACGGTAAATGCCGGATCGGCAGCGAGCCGCACCAGCATATCGTTGGACTTGCCCTCGTCCTTCATCGCCCGTGCCGCGGCGATGCTGTGCCCGCGAATTACCTCGTGCACCTGCTGACGGTCTCCGCCGGCTTCGACCGCTCGTACCAACAGCGCCTCGGTGGCCATAAAAGGGAGTTCGTCGGCAACCCGGGCCCGAATACGCGCCGGATGCACCTCAAGGCCGGCGGCGATGTTCTCCATCAGAATCAGAATCGCATCGGTGGCGAGAAACGACTCTGGAATAACCAGTCGGCGATTTGCACTGTCATCGAGCGTGCGCTCAAAATACTGGACGCTGTGAGTTTGGTTGGCGTTCGTTTCGAGAGAAAGCACGAAGCGTGCGAGCGAATTAATTCGTTCAGCGCGCATCGGGTTCCGCTTGTAAGCCATCGCGCTCGATCCAATCTGTTCCTTTTCGAACGGCTCTTCTATCTCGCCGAACGCTTGGAGCATGCGGATATCGCTCGCGAATTTCGCCGCACTCGCCGCGATTCCCGACAGGACACTCAGCACCTGTGCGTCAAGCTTGCGCGTGTAGGTCTGCCCGCTCACCGGGATCGACGCACGGAACCCCATTGCTGCCGTAACACGACGGTCGAGTTCGCGCACTTTGCCATGGTCCCCTTTGAACAACGCAAGGAAACTGGCTTGGGTGCCCGTGGTGCCTTTGACGCCGCGCAGCGGCAGATTCGCGATGCGATAGTCGAGATCAGCGAGATCGATTACCAGATCCTGCATCCACAACGTCGCCCGCTTGCCCACGGTGGTGAGCTGCGCCGGCTGCAAGTGCGTGTACCCGAGCGTCGGTTCGGCGCGCCACCGGCGGGCGAACGCGGCGAGCCCGCCGAGCACGGCGTGCAGGCGCGTCTGCAGCAGCTCGAGGCCACGACGAATTTGAATTAAATCGCCGTTGTCGGTGACGAACGCACTGGTGGCGCCGAGATGGATGACGCCGCGCGCGGCTGGCGCCGCGTCGCCAAACGCGTGGACATGTGCCATCACGTCGTGACGGAACCGCTTCTCAAAATGCGCGACCGCCGCGAAGTCGATGTCGTCGAGATGGGCCCGCATCTCGGCAATCGCCGCGGCGGAAATATCGACACCCAACTCCTGTTCACACTCCGCGAGTGCGAGCCACAGTCGGCGCCAAAGACCATATCGGGTATGCGGGGACCAGAGCGACAGCATCGCGGCCGATGCATACCGCTCGGCAAGCGGCGAGCTATATGTCTCGTGGGAAGTCATCGGATCTGAAAATCCACAGGGAAGATTTGCCCGTTCCGCTCGATGTACATACGATTGACGCCGCGCCCGCTGAGACCTTCCAATCCGTTTTTCACCTGCTGCGCGTCAGTCACCGGGGTGTTGTTGATCTGCACAATGAGATCGCCGGCTTGAATACCCAGCGCCTCGGCCACTCCTGTGCTGACTTTCACTACGAGTGCACCCCGGTCACGGCGGAATCCGCGTTCGGCGCGTATTGCCGGTGTGAGCGTTATCAGTTCGAGTTCTTTCAGGACGGCAACACGGGGCGCATTGACCTCGGGCTGATCGGCGATCTGCACATTCACGCGAAATTCCCGGCCGCCGCGGCGCACGACCAGCGGCACTCGATCATCCACGCGAAGTTCGAGTAGTTCAGCTTCCCAATCGTAGGCGTTGCGCAACGTGCGGTCCCGTGAACGAAGGATCACATCGCCGGCATGCAACCCCGCAGCGTCGGCCGGGGAACTCGGCACGACGGCGCGCACAACCGCGCCCTTGGTGAGTGCGTCGCCGGAACCAATCCCTTGTTGCGGTAACTCTGTTTTCACGCCGATCCACGGACGTCGAACCTTCCCATGTGCGAGCAGGTCGTCGGTCACGCGCCGCGCCCGATCGATCGGAATCGCGAATCCCAGTCCGATCGAGCCGCCATTGCTGTTACCTGGCGAATACAGTGAACTGTTCACTCCCACCACTTCGCCCATCGCATTCACGAGCGGTCCGCCGGAGTTGCCGGGATTAATCGATGCGTCGGTCTGGATCATGTCGACGTACACACCCTGACCTTCGGCTCGCGCCGTCAGGTTACGCCCCGTCGCGCTAATCACGCCGGCCGTGACACTCGGCTCGGTGTTCCCAAGCAGGAAGCCGTACGGATTTCCGATGGCGATAGCCCATTCGCCGATCAGAAGGCCGCGCGACGTGCCCAGCGTGGCAACCGGAAGGTTCTTGGCGTCGACCTTGAGGACGGCGAGATCGTTTTGTTCGTCGATGCCTTTGAGCTGTGCCGCATAGGTGGTTCCGTCGCGCAGGGCGACGACGATCTTTGTCGCACCGGCAACCACGTGCGCGTTGGTGACAATGATTCCGTCGGAACGCACGATGAAGCCCGATCCAAGCCCGGCCTGGACCTGGTCACCCGACTGGCGCCCAAAAAACATGTCGAACGGCGACGCTTGCACGTGCTGGATCACTTCCGTCTGCACCGTGACCACCGAGGGCGCGACCTTCGCAACCGCTTCAGTGATTGCCGTATGCCGCTGCGCGGCAATCGCCACCGGAGCCGCATTCGCCGTGCGCGGGGCCTGCGCTACGGAGGGTAGTGAGGTCGCGCCTTCGCACGCTACGAGCAGTAGCCCCGCAGCCAGTGGAGTGAGGCTACGCATATTCATCGAGCGCGGCGGGGTTTGGAGCGGCGACTGATGTCACCAAGAAAGCGATCGAGCCCGCGGTCTGTGAGCGGATGCTGGAGCAAGGAACGGAGCACGGCCGGAGTGACGATGGCAACGTCTGCACCGGCTGCCGCGCAGGCGGCGAAGCTAGTCGCACTCGCCGGGCCAGCCGCGGCGATGTCGCATTCGCTGCCACCGTGGTCAAACGCGGCCCGCAACTCGCGTATTGCGCCTTCGCCATTCTGACCGACCGCCTCGAGTGCATCGACGGAGATAGTGATCATTGTGGCTCCCGCTTTGGCGGCAAGAATACCCTGCGCTGTCGAGTAGATGAGAGTGGCGGCAACCCGCACACCATCAGCGGCGAGTTTGTGAATTGCCGGGACAGCGTCTTCAATAAATGGCACAGCGACAATCAGGTGCTCAGTAATCTTTTTCAGCTCGCGCACCCCTTTCACGATATCGGCGACGCCGATCGCGGGCACGCTGGCGCAGAGCGGAAGCGACGTTGCCCTCGCAATCTCTGTCAGCACTTCCCGCGCATCCGCGCCGGGAAGTTCGCTCTGAATGACGGTCGGGGTCGCGACGATGCCATCAATGAGCCCGGCTGCGGTGGCCCACCGGATTTCGTCGAGCGATGCTGTAGCGAGGAAGATTTTCATGAGGGGGAAAGATACAGTGCGCTGGGGTAAGTGACTTGCTCAAGACAGAGTCCCTCGGGCGGTGCCGGCGGCGACACTGCATCGTTCGCCGGTGCCACGAGCAGTTCGGCGAACGCCTCGCGCGGCCGGCGGCCGCTCGCCACATCGAGCATCGTGCCTACAAGAAAACGGATCATATGATGCAAAAACCGGTTCGCCTCGATGTCGAACACGAGTCCATTTGGAGACTCGCGCCACCGGCATTGCCGCACTTCACATCGGTGCTCGTCAGTCGCCGGCGCCGTCCCGCGCACGGCGAATCCGTGAAACCGATGCGAGCCCACCGTCCGTTCTGCACACCAATCCAGCGCTTCCCGGTCGAGGACCCGATGCTCATCGGCGACGGCATACTCCCACCGCCGCCGAAAAGGAGAGTGCGCGGCCTCGTCGAGCCCCACCGTGTAGCTGTAGCACCGTCCAGTCGCGCTGTACCGGGCGTGGAACGCAGGCTCCATCTCGAATGCCCGCGCAATCCAGACGTCGGCAGGGAGTCGGCGGTTCAGCACCATCCGCAGCTTCTCCGCTGTCCAATGCTCGGGAACCTCCACGCCGGCCGCCTGGCCGCGCGCGTGCACCCCCGCATCCGTCCGTCCCGCTCCCATGACCCGCACTGGATGGTCACACAGGCGGGTGAGCGCCCCTTCCATCACGCCTTGCACCGTGCGTTCCGACGTCTGCACCTGCCAGCCGGCGAAATCGCTGCCATCGTATTGCAAAACGAGTTGCAGAACGCGTCCCGCCATCGTCTAAAAGCTAGCCGCGGGAGCATGTGACTTCAAGCAACGCTTATTGCGGAATCTGTTGACATTGCTCAACCTACGTCTCACCCTTCGCGACTCCTCGCGCGCCCACTGCCGGGCACGCTTTTTTTCATCCCGCCAATGCCTCCACGCACCCTTGCCTCGCTCGCGCACGCGCTGAGTGCCGCGACCGACCTCGATGCGGCGTTCGTTGCCCTTGCCGAGGGACTCGCGGAAACGGATCGCGACGCGCACATCGCCCTGCTTCGGCTTGACGCCAAGAGCGGCCTGTTGCGTGAGCGCCTGCTCGTGGCAGCGGGCCGCATCCAGCGCGAAGTACTCGACACCTCAATCGAGCAATTCCCGAAACGGGCGGGCCAAACTATCGCCGCCGGCGGGATCTTCGCCGACCTCGCTGATGAGTCGGCCGAGTTCGCGCGAATGCTTTCGCTGCCGAGTATTGCCGATGGCGTCTATCTCGGCCTGCTGGGACTCCGTGTGGACGGCCAGCTCGCGGCAATCGTTGCCGTTCTTGAGCCGAAGCTGGCGTTCGGTACTCGCGTGTCGGAACGCTTTGCCCCGATGGCGGCGCTCTTCGAACTCGCCTATCTCCGATTTGCCGAACGCGACGCACGTCTCGAAGCGGTCGTGACACTCGAAGACGTCACGCAACGGGTCCATGGCGCCTACGTGACGCGATTGGCCGCCTTAGAGGCACAGCTCGGGGAGGCCCGGACGGCCGCGCTCGGCTCCGGCGACGCCGCAGCAGACGCGCTGGCGCGCGAACGGGAGGCCGCCAAGACATCCGAAGAAGTCCGGCGAAGTGCCAGGCGACTCGCTGCATTGGAGCACCAGCTCACCGCCGCGGTCGGCCAGCTAGAACAGGCTCACGTGGAGTTGCATCGTCGCAGTGAAGCGCTGCGGCAGCGCACCCGGACGATCTATCTCATTGACCGCGTGCTCACGCTCGCCGGTGGGCAGAACGATCCCAGGCGGCTGGCAGAAGGGCTCCTCTCGCTGGTCGGCGATGATATGCAGGCGCTTCGTTGCTCGCTCTTTCTTTGTGTCCCCGACGACGCGTATACCCTTTACCTCGCGGCCGGTCGCGGATTGGCGCCGCACATTGTGCTCGGCTCGCGAATTACCATCGGACAAGGAGTCGCCGGCCAGGTCGCCGCGACACGCGAACCGCTGCTCGCGGTCGATTCCGGCGACATTACGGGACACAAATTACTTGGCGACGAGTATCTGACGACCGGATCATTTATCAGCTTCCCACTCGTTTTGCACGAACAGTTGCTCGGGGTGGTGAACCTTACCAACCGCGCACAGCACGGGCTCTTTGTGGAAGAAGATGTTGAGCGCGTGCGGTTGCTTGGCCTCGTGATTGCGCTTGTGGCGCGCGAAGCGCAGCTGCCCGAGCGGTTGATGGGGGTGATTCGTGACCGCTAACGCTTTGACGCTGGCCGTGAAAAAATTATCGGCTGGAGCATCGCTGTCGGCGAGCGAATCGGCCGACGCGTTTGGTGTCGTGATGGCAGGTGACGGCACGCCCGCGCAAATGTCCGCACTGTTGATGGGACTCCGCGTAAAAGGAGAGACCGCCGAAGAAGTCGCTGGGGCCGCGATGGCCGTGCGTGGTGCCATGACGGTGCTGGAAACCAATAATCCCGCAGCACTGGTCGACACGTGCGGTACGGGCGGCGGCGCCGTGACCACCTTCAATATCTCGACGGCATCAGCATTGCTCACCGCTGGTGTGGGCGCGCGGGTGGCAAAGCATGGGAACCGGTCGTTTACAACAAAGTCTGGCAGCGCCGACGTCATCGAAGCGCTGGGGATCGCAATTGATATTCCGGTCCAGCAGATGGCCGAAGTGCTCGACCGCGCGGGCATTGTTTTCATGTTCGCACCCGCGATGCATCCGGCAATGCGCCATGTGGGTATGGTCCGCCGTGAAATTTCGATTCCAACGGTCATGAATCTGGTCGGGCCGCTGGCGAATCCGGCGCGAGCCGGCCGCCAGGTGATTGGGGTGGCCGACAAAGCTCGATATGAGCTGGTTGCGGGCGCGCTGCGTGTGCTCGGTACACGTCATTCGTTGGTGGTCTACGGCGAGCCCGGGATGGACGAGATTTCGCCGCTTGGCACAACGTCAGTCGTAGAAATCCGCGACGGTGCCGAAACCCGTTGGACTATTGAACCCGAGCAACTGGGTCTGGGGCCAACGGCGGCCTCTGAACTCGCCGGTGGAGATCCAGCGCATAACGCGGCCATCATCGAACGGGTGCTATCGGGTAAGGGCACGCCCGGCGCAACCATGGCGGTGTTGCTGAACGCGGCGGGGGCGATCTACGTCGCTGGGCTGGCCGGCCATTTCTCCAGTGCATTGACCGTCGCCCGCGAAGCGCTGAGGAGTGGCGCGGGGCGCGACGCACTGGACCGGTTGCGCGCGGCTGCCCCGCGCGCGTGAATTCGGAGCGGGTCTAGTACCGCCGCAGCACTCCCACGACGATTCCTTGAACCCGCATTTGGTTCTCCTGAACATAGATGGGCGCCATCTGGTCGTTTGACGGTTGCAGGCGGATGCGTCCGTCGCGTTCACGATAGTAGCGTTTGACCGTCGCCGAATTGCCGTCCAGCATTGCGATGACCATGTCGCCGTTATTTGCGGATTGGCGATCGTGCACAACGACCATATCGCCATCGGCGATCTGGTCGTCGATCATCGAGCGGCCACGTACTTTCAGTACATAGTGATTGCCGGCGCGCCTGAGGAAATCTTCGGGCACGGCAACGGTTTCTTCAATCGTAGCTTCTTCGATCGGCATGCCGGCGGCGACCGCGCCAAGCAGGGGTAGCTCGACGGAACGGGGCGTTGCGTCCGACGGCAGAATCTCGATCGCACGGCTCTCATTATAGCTGCGCTTGATGTAGCCCTTTCGTTCGAGATTGCTCAGGTGTTCGTGGACAGTTGCGAGCGAGCTATACTTAAAGTGTTCGGCAATCTCTTCGAAACTCGGCGCATAGCCGTTCGACACTGCGTACCCGTTGAGATAGTCGAGAATCTGGCGCTGGCGCTTGGTGAGCGGCATGTCGGCGGCCTTAGCTGTGTGTGAGCGTTCGAACGGCTTTCGTGCAAGGATCGAATGGCGTGTCCATTCAGACTCCCGAACAACCCCCGAAGTAACGGTATCCGAACATTGCCCGAAGCGCAAGCGACGACTTCGACGTGGATTCCGCCCGTTGGCCCCCTTGGGGAGCTGACGGCGCTTTCCGAGGTCGCCGTACGGCGTGGACACGATTCCCTGCGGGAGTTGGAAAAAGCCGCAGCAGCGTTACCGCTTCCGCCCTCGTTTTCGGCCGCATTGCGTGGCGTGGATGTTCGGGTAATTGCTGAACTAAAGCGTCGGAGTCCGAGCAAAGGCGACCTCAATCTTACGATGGATCTCGGTGCGCGCGCCGTGGACTACACAGCCGGCGGAGCGGTCGCCCTGTCGGTGCTGACGGAACCGACTCGATTTGGTGGCTCGTTGCAAGATTTGGAGACAGTCAGTCGGGCCGTGACTGTGCCGCTCTTGCGAAAGGATTTCATCGTTGACGTGTTGCAGTTGCTTCAGGCGCGATCTTCTGGTGCGTCTGCCGTCCTACTCATTGCCCGCGCCCTGCATCCGGATCGATTTGCCGCGCTTGCGGCCGAGGCGCAGGCGTTGGCGCTTGACGTGCTGCTCGAGGTGCGGAGCGAAGAGGAGTTGGAGCGTGCGCTGCGTGTACCGCATGGTGTAATCGGGGTAAACAATAGAAATCTTGAAACATTAGCGATTGATGACGCCGTGAGCGAGCGCCTTCTGCCACTCATTCCGAACGATCGCCTCGCCGTGTACGAAAGCGGAATCGCTGATCGGACCGGAGTGGAGCGTGCGGCGGCATTCGGTGCCAACGCCGTGCTGGTGGGATCGGCCCTTTCCGCATCGTCGAACCCGATGGCGGCGGTCGCGGCGCTGACTGGCGTTACCAGAGCGCACCGTGGTTAGCGTCAAATTCTGCGGCCTCACCCGGCGCGAAGATGCGGCACAAGCGGCTGCACTCGGTGCCTCCCACGTTGGGACAATCTTTGCCGGGGGACCGCGCCATTTGACGCCGGAACAGGCGGCGATGGTATTGGAGGGTGCGACGACGGCTCAGGCGCGCGTCGGCGTGTTCGGCGTGGATGCGATTGACCGAATTCTGACCACGGTGGAGACAGCGCGCTTGGACATCGTGCAGTTACATGGAGATCCGCGCGCGTCCGATATCCGGGCGATTCGCGCTAAATTCTCCGGGAAGATATGGGCCGTGGCCCGCGCGGAGGGGTCGTTGCTGCCCGAGTGGGCGGCTGAACTGTTCCGCGAGGCTGATGCGGTATTGCTCGATGCGCATGTATCGGGAAAATTAGGCGGTACGGGTGTAGTGTTGGAATGGGGAGCGCTCGCACGATCGGTAAACGATTTGCGAGGGGATGCAACGTTGGTCCTCGCGGGCGGCCTTCACCCCGGCAATGTTGCCGAAGCGGTTCGATTACTCGATCCTGCAGTAGTAGATGTTTCGTCCGGAGTCGAATCGGCGCCGGGAATCAAGGATCACAGGAAGATGCGCGCCTTTCTTGAGGCGGTGCAGGGAGCAGCGCAGTGACGACAGAAACCCAGGAAGCAACAGGACGGTTCGGCGCATACGGCGGCCGGTACGTGCCCGAGACGCTGATTCCGGCACTCGATGGGCTCGAAATCGCGTATACAGAAGCGATGGCCGATGCCACGTTCGTTGCCCAGCTCGACAGCGAATTAAAGCATTATGTCGGCCGGCCCTCACCGCTCTCCGATGCGCCGCGGCTGTCCGAACGCGTTGGCGCCCCTGTCTGGCTGAAGCGTGAAGATTTGAATCATACCGGCGCACATAAAATTAACAACGCGCTGGCCCAGGCGTTGCTCGCGAAACGCATGGGGAAGCGGCGCATTATTGCCGAGACGGGCGCCGGTCAGCACGGCGTTGCATCGGCGACCGCGTGCGCACGCTTCGGTCTGGAGTGCGTGGTGTATATGGGTGAAGAAGACATCCGTCGCCAGCAGCTCAATGTATTTCGCATGCGATTGATGGGTGCCACCGTGATCCCGGTTACATCGGGAACGCGGACGCTCAAGGATGCTACGAGCGAGGCGATTCGCGATTGGGTCTCCACCTGCGAGGACAGTTATTACATCATCGGTTCGGTCGTTGGCCCGGCGCCGTATCCACGAATGGTCCGCGACTTCCAATCCGTGATTGGACGCGAAGCGCGCGCCCAGATGTTGGAACGCGCTGGCCGTCTGCCGCGGAGTGTAGTCGCGTGCATTGGTGGCGGCTCAAACGCGATGGGCATTTTTCACGCTTTCGTTCCGGACGCTGGTGTCGAGCTTGTGGGCGTCGAGGCGGCAGGCCATGGTCTGGACACGCCCGCCCATTCGGCCTCGTTGGCGAAAGGCACGCCGGGTGTGCTGCATGGCGCCTTCAGTTATCTGCTACAGGATGAGCAGGGTCAGATCCATCCTGCCCACTCGATTTCCGCTGGCTTGGACTACCCCGGTGTCGGGCCCGAGCACTCGTATCTCAAGGACAGCGGCAGAGCGACGTACGTGTCGGTGACCGATGAGGCCGCTCTCGAGGGTTTTGAATTGCTGGGAAAACTCGAAGGCGTGATTCCGGCGCTCGAAACCGCACACGCCGTGAGTTGGATTGTTGCCAACGCCGGACGGTGGGGGGCCGATGACCCCGTTTTGCTGTGCGTCAGTGGTCGGGGCGACAAAGACGTGGCGCAGGTAGCAGAAATGCGTATTATGGCTCTGTGAGTCTTAACGCGCCGGCCGTGAAATCGGACGAAGAACTTCCTCTCGAGCCGCCCTTTGCTGCGGCGCTCGTGGAGGAGATGCTTCGGCAATTCGACAAGACGGTCCGCGCCCATCAGTTGTATATGCATAACAACCCCACGTATTTAAAAACGTTGGAGTTGTTACGGAACGCGTTCGTACCCATTTGGAAGGAAACCGATTCATTGGCCCTGCAGGTGAGCGATACGCAGTTGACCTGGTTCGGAGTGACGGTCATCAACGAACCGGAGAAAGCGTCGGACTCGCTGCCGTGGACGCTGTACAAAGATGGTGTCCGTGAAATCACGTTGGCGCCGGGTTTCGAAGGCGACGAACTCGAGTCGTTCCTCGATATCATTCCGCGTGTCCGCAAAGCGCAGGCGTACGAAGACGATTTGCTGACGATTCTGTGGGAGCAGGAATTTGCCCATCTCACATATCGCTACGTCGATATCTCGAGTGAGCCGGGATTGCCGATCGACACCGCGGCGAACGCCGGTCGCTGGCCGGTCACGCCGGGAGAAACGGCAGACGATCCGCGCCGGATGGTCGAAGAGACGCGTGCATCCGTGGAGCGACCCGGCAAGCCCGGCGGCAGTAGCGCCGAGGAAGAACTCAAGGAATCGCCCAGCGGCATTGTGCGCATGGAAGATTTCGATTCGACGCTCTATTTTCTCGACGCTGCAGAGATTTCCTATCTGCGTCAAGAGACGGAGCGCGAGTACGCGACAGACTTACGGCGAACCGTGCTGAATACGCTTCTCGACATATTCGAGTTGCAAAGCGACACGCTGGTGCGGAAAGAGGTCGCGCAGAACATTGACACCCTGATCCTGCATTTGTTGGCAGGCCGCCAGTTCGCAAATGTCGCGTACCTGTTGCGCGAGATTTCCGGCGTGCTCGAGCGTGCCAGAGATCTGCCTCCCGACGTGCGCGCCCGGCTGCAACAACTGCCGGATCGGCTCAGCGAGCCCGAGTCGCTTTCGCAACTGTTGCAGGCGATGGACGAGGCGCAAGCGCTCCCGCCTCAGGACGAACTGATTGACCTCTTTACGCAGTTGCGTCCGACGGCACTTGGAACGGTTTTTAGCTGGCTGAGTCTGACGCAGAACACCAAACTCAAGCCGTTGCTCGAATTGGCGGCCGAGCGCCTGGCCGCGTCGAACACCGGCGAGCTGGTGCGCTTAATTGCCGCGGCTCAAGGGCAAGTGGCGCTCGAGGCGGTGCGCCGTGCCGGTGGGTTGAAGACGGCCGCGGCGGTTCCCGCGCTAGGAAAGGCGCTCAATGAACCCGATCGCGAATTGCGCGTCGCCGTTGTTGCCGCGCTGATCGAAATCGGTACACCTGGTGCCATGCAGGCCCTTGAGAAAGCGCTCGACGACGCTGATCGCGATGTGCGGGTGGCCGCGGTCAAAGGACTCGCGCATAAAGTGCATAGACCGTCGCTCGCGCGCATCACGCAAATGGTCAAGGCGAGAGAAAGTCGCGATGCTGATCGTACCGAGCGCGTGGCGATGTTTGAATTGTTCGGCCTGCTCTGCGGCGATCCGGGTGTTCCATACCTGGATGATCTGCTGAATGGCAAAGGCGGCATCTTCGCGCGCAAAGAAGATCCCGATGTTCGTGCCAGCGCCGCGCTCGCCCTCGGCAAGATTGGCACGCAGCGTGCCCAGCAGGCGCTGCAGAAAGCGCTGAACGAGAAGGACGTTGTGGTTCGCACCGCCGTGAACCGCGCACTCCGCGGCGGTGCACCGTGAACCGGCCGTCGAACAGCCGTCTCACGCCGCGCACCACGATGTCGACGCAGGCGATGCCCGAGCGCGGCGGGGAAGGATACGTGCGGACGATCGGCCGCAATTTTATGCTGGCGATGTACGGGGCCCTGCGGAACATCCGCATGTATCCCGTGGAGAATCCGGTGGTGCAGCACGCGCTCGACGAGCTCACGGCGATCTGCGAAGAACTGCGGGAAGGCGAGGGCGATGTGGAATTCCGGGTGTCCGGTGAATTCATCTTTTTGAATTCCACGCGCCTGCGTCTCGATCTCGACAACTACAACTCGTTTAGCTATCTGCTCGCCCAATGCCGTGGCAGCGGCGTTGGCGTGCTGCATGTGCGGGCGAAACCAGCCGCGCGCGACTGGACGGTGTTTCTGTCATTCTTGCTTGCCCCACAGGGTGACGGGCCTGCCGAGCGATTCGAGCAATTGCAACGCCGCCTCGAAGTGACGGGCGTGACCGTCTTCGAAGTTGCTCCGCCGGTCGAATCGGAAGATGAACAGAAAGACCGGTCGCAGGCCAAGGAGATGGCAAAGCGCACCTACGCGCAGTCGGTCACGGCGACGCGCGACGTGATGAATTCTGTGCGCATGGGCCAAAGCCCAAACATCAAAAAGATCAAACGCGTGGTGCAGGGGATCGTCGATCAGATCCTGTCCGACGAGACGTCATTGATCGGGCTGACAACGATTCGCGACTACGATGATTACACGTTTGCCCACTCGGTGAACGTGTGCATATTCGGGGTGGCACTGGGCCGTCGCTTGGGGCTCTCGCGTCTGCAATTGTACGATATCGGGTTGGCCGCACTCTTTCACGACATCGGCAAGTCGCGCGTGCCGCTCGAGGTGCTCAATAAACCCGACCTGCTCAGTGATGAAGAATGGCGGTTGATTGCCGCGCATCCCTGGCTCGGGGTGCTCGCCCTCTTCCAGTTAAAAGAGCAGCAAGAGTTCCCGTATCGCTCGATGGTCACGGCCTATGAACATCATATGAAGCGCGACGTCACTGGGTATCCGCGCTCCCTGCGTACTAAAGCCATCGGGTTCTATAGCAAGATTATTGCGGTGGCCGACGGGTTCGATGCCGCCACCTCCCGTCGTTCGTATCAGACAGAGCCCATGAACCCGGCGGCAGTGCTCGCCGAAATGCGCGACAATGCGCGGCGCGGAATGGATCCGGTCATCGTCAAGGCATTCGTCAATCTGCTGGGCATTTACCCAGTAGGGACGTTCGTCGTGCTCGACACGTTCGAGCTCGCGATTGTGCATTCGGCGAATCCCGATCCGCAAATGGTGTCGAGGCCGCTGGTCCTCCTGGTCAGCGACGATCTCGGCAACGTGCAGCACCCTGGCGAAATGGTGGATCTCGCCGAGAGCGATCCGTCGGGGACCTTCCGCCGGACGATTATTAAAACTGCCGACGCCGACCGTTACGGGATTCGTGTAGGCGACTACTTTATCTGATGTGATCAGTCAACGATTTGCCATGTTGCGCGCGGCGAACCGCCGCGCGCTCGTCTGTTATGCCACTGCCGGCCATCCCGACCGCTCGCGGAGCCTTGCGCTGTTGCGGGGACTCGTTGACGCCGGCGCTGATATCATCGAAGTCGGAGTTCCATTTTCCGATCCTGTCGCTGATGGACCGGTCATTCAAAGCAGTTCGCAACAAGCGCTGGAACAGGGGATGACACTTGACGGTGCGCTGGAACTCGTGGCCGAAGCACGGCTCGGCGTCCCGGTGGTGCTCTTCTCCTATCTGAATCCGATTTTGGCGGCCGGTCCCGACGTGCTCGTGCGGGCAAAGGCGGCGGGTGTGCATGGCGTGCTTGTTACCGACCTGCCCGTCGGCGCAGATGGCGTACGGGAGGCCTGGTTCGGAAAGGGGCCGCTCGACTTTGTGCGGCTGGTAGCACCCACCACGCCCCGCGACCGGATGGCCGAGATCGCGCTCCACGGTCGCGGCTTTGTGTACCTGATCAGCCGGCTCGGCGTCACCGGTATGCGTACTGATATTGCGGCGACGCTGCCGGAGACCATCGCTGATTTGCGAAGCGTATGCAGGCTGCCAATCTGCGTCGGATTCGGGATATCGAATGCCGCGCAGGCGCGCACGATCGGTGCCTTAGCCGATGGCATCGTCGTCGGTAGCGCCATCGTACAGGCAGCGGAACGCAGTATCGACGAAGCGGTCGCGCTGACGCAAAGCCTGCGCTCGGCGCTCGATTCATTGGATCCGATCGTCACGTGAACCGCCTACTGTCCGTCTATGCGCGATCGATTACGCTGGCTGGCACGCTGTTGCTCGCCGAGACCGTATGGATGGATCGCGCGTGGATGAGTCATTTCGTACCACTCGGCGTGCTCTTCTTTGCGACCGTACTGTTCCGGCGCTATCAGTTGCCGATTACCAAGTACGGCGCGCTCAATTTGCTCGGGTTGGTGGCCACCGGCGGTGCCCTGATTGCCGGACCGACTCCGACCGCGCTCGCGCTTTTCTTTGGGGTGTTGACCGGCGACTGGCTGATGCTGCGCAAAGAAATTGGTGTGGCGTGGATCAATGCCGGCCGCGAGACGCTGGCGTTGCTCGCCGCGTACGGAATTTTTGCGTGGAGCGCCGTGGCGCTGGGCGCCGGTGCACACGGAGTCGAAGGGCCTGATTTTATCCCCGCGATGGCGCTATTCCTGCTCGCACATTTCATCCTGAGCCGTGGATTACTGTACTTCACGCTCGTCGTGCGAGGCAAGCTCCACCCGGAAGAAACGTCGCTCATACTCCGGTATGAGATCCTGACCGGCGGTGCGGGTGCGACCGCGGTCGGCATCGTTGTTGGTGCGCTTCAGATGCTTGGCTGGCTTGGGACTGTGATTGTGTTGTTCGTCATCGGGTTTGCCGGTTTACTGATCAAGCGCATTATCGGAGAATCGATCGCGGCCGAAGAGTTGAATACGATACTGGCGATGGAACAGGTCGTGGCGAGCGACCGCGGACTTGCCGAAGCCATTCAGCGGATCGAAATGCTCGCCCACCGGATGATTGATTGGCGCGACATTCGCATTACCCGCATCGACGGTGGTCGCCAAATGGTCGCGTATCAAGGTGGCATTGGCCTGCTGGCCACTCCGATGCCGGCGAAAGTCGATGGCGCCACATTGCGCGACATGGCGTTGCGCTCAGGGGAACCCGTCCTCATTGCTGACGCGGCAAAAGATTCACGCATTGAGCATATGCGCCCCGAGGCGCGCTCGTCGATTACCATCCCGCTCCGGTTCGGCGATCGTAATGTCGGCGTCCTCGAAATTGAACATCACAAGCCGAATACGTACGGTCAAAAGGAAGCAATGCTCGTGCGCCGGTTCGCCAATCATTTGGCGACGACGTTGCATATCCACGATCTGCGCGCGCCGCTCCTTGGCACGGTGACGCGTCTGACCCGCGAGCTCGACACGCTGACGGAGTCCGCGCGCTTGCTGCGCGCGGGTGGCGAGTCGGTGGCGTACACCGTTGCCGACATCTCCCGCGGAATCGCCGAGGAGGCCGAGCAGGTGCACTCCAGTCTGGAGATGACGCAGGTATTGCTCGAAGCCACCGGCCGCGTCGTCGATGATGCCCGCGATGCCGCAACGACCAGTCGCAGTGCCACCGACATCGCGTCGGCGAATCGCGAAAAAATCGGATCGGCGATCGAACGGCTCATCGGCGCGAAGCGCTTCGTGAGCGAAAGCGCCGACCAGGTCGCGACGTTGGTGGCCAGTACGCAGCGCATTACCGATTTTATTGAAATCATTTCGCAAATTGCCGATCAGACGAATCTGCTGGCACTCAACGCTGCGATCGAAGCGGCACGCGCCGGCGCAGAAGGACGCGGATTCGCCGTCGTCGCCGAAGAGGTCCGCGCGCTCGCCGAGGAGAGCCGCCGGGCCAGCGACAAAGCGGGGGACATTCTCCGACGGTTCGGGGCAGAAATGCGGATGGTCGCCGAACAAATGGCGAGCGGGCAAGCGCTGGTGGCGGACGTGGAACAATTGTCCGAGGCATCCCGGGGGGCGCTCGAACAAATTGTGCAGGCCACCGCGCAGAGCTCGGCGCGGTCCCAGCGCATTGCCGGCACGTCGCAGGAACAACAACAGTCATTTTCGGTGCTGCAAGATCGGGTGGCGCGCGTCGCCGAAATCTCCGGGCGAAATCGTATCGGGGCCGAACAGGTCAGTTCATCGGCGATTGATCAGGCCGCCGCGCTCCGTGAACTCGAAGGCGCGATTCACGGATTGCGCGAAGTCGTGACGAATCTGAACGACCTCGCCCGCCGCATCACGAATGTCGGCTGATGCCTGAGCGCGAACTGGTATTGCCGACTTGGGCGCAGGTCAGCGAGAAGCGGTATGCGCATATTGCCCGCGTCACATCGCTGCTCGATCAGTGGGCAAGTTCTATGCGACTGTCACCGGCCGAGGCGCAGGCGTGGCATGACGCCGGCCGTTGGCATGATGCGCTGCGCGACGCATCCGAAACGGAGTTGAGGGCGCTCACCGCAGCCGGCCCCTTTGCGGAGGCGCCGGTGGCGGTGTTGCACGGCCCGGCCGCGGCGTCCCGACTGGAACGGGATGGCGAATTGCGTGCCGGTGTGTTGCTCGCTGTCAAATGGCACACGGTCGGCAATCCGGAATGGGACCGCACCGGCCGAGCCCTGTTCATGGCGGATTTTCTTGAACCCGGCCGGTCGTTCATGCAGGCGGACCGCACATTTCTCGCCGCGCAACTGCCACGCGACTTTGACGGTGTCTTTCGGCAAGCGGTGCGCATGCGAATCGAATGGACGCTGCGCGAGGGCAAAGCCCTCTTTCCGGAGACCGTCGCACTCTGGAATTCGGTGCGATGAACGTCCGTCGCCGACCGAAAAAGATCGGCCGCTGGATGTTGCTCGCGATCATTCTGTTGGCGATCGCCGTCGGTGCGTACCGTGGGGGCGCCGGCCGCTGCCGCGGCGCCGCGTGTTTGAAAAAGCATGCGGGGCCGACGGCGGATGATTCGCCGATTGGACGCGTCGTTCCGGATACGACTCGCATCACCGTTGAAGTGCTGAATGCCACGGACACGCGCGGCCTTGCCCGTCAGGCAATGTTCACGTTGCGTGATGCCGGCTTTGATGTGGTCTTCCACGGCAATACGACCGAACGGCGGGACTCCACCGAAATACTCGATCGCTCCGGGCATGCCAACTGGGCGACACTCGCCGCCAAGGCGATGCGTGGCGGGCGAATCCTGCAACAGCCGGACTCGTCGCGCTTTGTGGACTTAACTGTGCTCGTCGGTCGGAATTGGACGCCGCCGCGGTTGCCGCTCCACCCGTAACTGTCCGCACGCCGCGGCAATGTCGATGCCGCGACTTTTTCGAATCGCCACTTCAACACCTTTCTTGCGAATCTGCCTCGCGAACGCGGCGATTCGCTCCGGCGTTGTCGGCACAAAGCCCATCGAGCCGCCAGGATGTAACGGAATCAGGTTCACGAATGCCTTGCACTGACGGGCCAGTGAGGCCAGCTGTTCGGCGTGGGGCGTCGCGTCATTAATGCCGCCGAGCATCACGTATTCAAACGTCACCCTGCGGTCGAACTTCGCCGCGGCGGCGATGACGTCGGCGAGCGGGAATTTTGTATTCACCGGCATCAACGTCGCCCGCAGCGCATCACTCGGCGCATGCACCGAAATCGCGAGCCGGAATTGCTCCGGCCGTTTCGCCAGCGCCTCGATCCCCGGCAGCCATCCGACCGTGGAGATGGTGATGTGGCGCGCACCAATTCCGAAACCGTTGGGCTTGTTGAGAATGGTCAGGACTTTGTCGACGGCGGGCCAGTTCATCAATGGCTCACCCATGCCCATGAACACGATGTTCGTTGCTAGGAGCGGTTCGTCCAGCATGGCGAGTTCGCGTACCTGTCCGGCGATTTCATACGGATCAAGATTGCGCAGAAAGCCCATCGCACCGGTGGCGCAAAACGAACACTTGAGTGCACAGCCGGCTTGTGACGAAACGCAGAATGTCATCCGGTCGCCGTCAGGAATTGCCACGGTCTCGATGGCCTGGCCGTCGTGCATCTGAAACAGGAACTTTCGCGTCCCGTCGGTTGAACGCTGTTCGGTCACCAGTGTGAGCCGCGGCATCGTGAAGTGCTCGGCGAGTTGTTCTCGAAATGCCTTCGGGATCTCTGCCATAGCGTCGAATCCGCTCGCCGGCGCAGTCCAAAGTCGGCGCGCCACCTGACTGCCACGATAAGCACCGACGCCCATGGCCTGCGCAAACTCCCGCAATATTTCTTCCGCTTCGTCGGGCGTCAGGTTAAGTAGATTTACCAATGATGGTTCGCTCATCGCAAGACCGTCCGTAACGAAAACTGATACGTGGGTGCGAGCCCGTTTGCGCTTTCTTCCCGGGCCACGCCAACGGCGTATCCTTCATAGTGCACGGAAATTCCAAGACGTACTCGCCGGTTAAAGTTGCCGTAAATGTCTGTTTGCACCGGGCCGCCGCGAATTTCCCACATGTTCCATCGAGCGGAGGCAAACAGGTACTGTTCAATGGAGAGCGACTGAGTATTCTGCAACGAGTAGCCTGCGCGCACGGTGTGGAGCGAGTCACCGCCTGCCACTTTTGCATCGAGAGCAGCAAGAAATGACGTGCGCTCGCGATCCGTGAAGCCGGCGTGGAACAAGAACGTCGACAATCCAACACGCACGTCAATTGGAGTGAGATGCTCGGCCACAATCCCGGCGTCGACGGACAGGCCCGTGCGGCTGATGTTATCAATCCGGCCGTTGCGGCTCCGGATGGCGAGTCCGATAATGAGATGCGGCGTCATGCGGCGAGCCGCTAACGCGGAAATCACCAAAGTCGAATATGGAATCTCACCGCCGACCGATTGTGGGTCGGTATCGGTTCGCAACAGATTCCCAACTTGGGCATAGGCGACGCTCAGTCCGAAGGTCGTGTGGCGCCACTTACCGGCGACGGCGGCAACTTGGGCCGAGAGCGAAATGTCGGCTGGTGCGTTCATCGAAGCTGCCGAGATGCGCCAGCGGACACTATCGCCGAGTAGGGCCGTGGCCGGATTCCAAAGGCCAATGCCCGACTGGAAGCCGAGAGCCGGCGGCTCGGCGGTCAGCGCAATAGGGAAGGCCAAGAGGTCGCGGCCGGGAATCGCAGAGGCTTGACCTCGGACACCGAGCGGCAAAAGGACCATCGAAGCAAACACTATACGCCGCATCGACTTAAGTTATCCTGTTTGCGGTGGTTTGGTCAACCGGCTGACTACCACCAAGTGTCTATCGAGCTTATATTTATATCTCTGTTGCCTGCCTCTTTTTCGGAGTTGCATCTGGTACTTAGTGAGCTGCTTTCGACGGAGCGCGTGCGCGTTCCGCTCGTCAGCCACTCCAAAGCCGATTTGTTGCGCGAACTCGTTCAGCTCGCCGTGGGCGAGAGGGATGACGCGACAGTCAGTAGCATTCTCGCGACTGTCGAAGCGCGCGAATCCCAGGTCAGTACGGCGATGGGCGGAGGACTCGCGGTACCACACGGCCGCACCGATTTGGTGAGCGGGATTCGGCTCGCCGCGGGTCTCGTGCAGCAGATGCATGACTACGCAGCTCCGGACAATGCTCCGGTGCGCGTCGCATTTCTTGTACTGACACCGCCCGACGCGTCGGGGCAGCACGTCAAATTGCTGTCACGGATTGCCCGCATTATGCACGCTCCCGAATTTCGGGACGCCCTGCTTGCGTCGACCACAGCGGAAGAATTTCTGGCGGTGATCAGACGGGCAGAAGCGGCGTGACACTATTCACCGAGATACGGTCTTGACGCAATCGCCTTCGCCTTTGTCATTCGAAAACTCCCGGGCCACCTCGCAGCGCTCACATCTGTGTGGTGCGCTGCGCGCCGAAGATGCCGGTACCCCTGTCACGCTCGGCGGCTGGGTGCATCGCTCGCGTAATCTGGGCGGGATTGTATTTCTCGATTTGCGCGATGTGGCGGGGATTGTGCAGCTGTCGTTCGGCACTGCGTGGGCGACGGCAGAGGCGATTGCCGCTGCGGCGGCGGTCGGTGTGGAAAGTGTCATCATCGTGGAAGGAACGGTTATTGAGCGCACGGCGGACACGAAGAACCCTGAGATGGGCACCGGCGAAATCGAAGTACGTGCGACCAGTCTTCGCGTGGTCGGTCCGGCTGTCACGCCAGCGATCCCGGTGGCTCGTGGCAAAGGAGAGAAACTCGCCGCCGAAGAACTGCGCCTGCGGCACCGGTATCTGGATCTGCGGCGGGCGGAACTTCAGGAAAGTTTGATGTTGCGTCACCGGCTGGCGCAGGTGACGCGACAGTACCTGAGTGCGCGCGGTTTTCTGGAACTCGAAACGCCGATTCTCACCAAGCCGACGCCTGAGGGCGCGCGGGATTATCTGGTCCCCAGCAGAGTGCACGCCGGGGAATTCTACGCGTTGCCGCAGTCGCCGCAGATTTACAAGCAATTATTCATGATCGCCGGCTTTGACCGCTATTTCCAGATTGCCCGATGCTTTCGCGATGAGGATCTGCGCGCCGATCGCCAGCCGGAGTTTACGCAGATCGATATCGAGGCCTCGTTCGTTGGCGAAGAAGATATTCTCGCGGTTGGACAGGGATTGATCAGTGCGTTGTGGCGCGAAGGCGGCCACACGATTCCGTCCGCATTCGAACGCATGACGTACGCCGCAGCTATGGAAAGGTATGGCTGTGATCGTCCGGACCTCCGGTACGGCCTGCACATCGCCGACTATACGAATGCGTTTCGCGGACTCGACTTCGGCATCACGACCTCGGTGATTAGCAGCGGGGGACGGGTGCGCGGGATTGTCGTTCCGGGCGCGGCGGGCTGGAGCCGCAAACAGGTGGACGAGCTCGAGACATTGGCGAAAAGCGCCGGCGCGGGCGGCCTGTTGCGCGTGAAACTCGTGGATGGCAAGTACGACGGGCCGATCGCCAAGTTCTTGACGCCTGATGCGGAACAGGCCATCGGATTGCCGGAAGGTGCGCTGGCGCTATTCGTCGCGGCCGATGACCATGTTTCAAGCCCGGCGCTTGACCGTGTGCGGCAGGAGTGCGCGCAGCGTCTCGCACTTGTGAAAGACAACGATCGCCAGTTTGTGATCATCACCGATTTTCCGATGTTCGAGCGTGATCCTGTCTCGGGGATGCTGGCGGCAGTGCACCACCCGTTTACCGCGCCAAATGCCGCCGACATGGTCGCACATCCGGACCAGCCGCATCGGTGGCGGGCGCTCGCGTACGACATCGTGCTCAATGGCCTCGAGCTTGGCGGCGGAAGTATTCGTACGAGTGACCCCGCGATGCAATCCCGGATGTTCTCGCTGCTTGGGATTGGCGATACCGCCGAACAAGAACGCCGCTTTGGGTTCCTGCTCGAAGGGCTGCGCGCCGGTGCGCCGCCGCACGGCGGAATCGCGTTCGGTATGGATCGTATTGCGATGCTGTTGTCGGGTGCGACGTCCTTGCGGGATGTCATCGCTTTCCCGAAGACCACCACAGCGCGGGCGCTGTTCGAAGGGGCGCCATCGGCGGTGCCGGCGACTGACCTCCGCGATCTGCACATTGGCGTGACCGGGGCTGACTAGTGCTTGACTCGACAATGGCGGCACCGGGCGAGCCGGTTACACACCGACTGTCCACTGAGGGAGCGGATTTGCTCACGCTCGCCGGGGTCGGCGATGCGAATCTCATTGAGCTGCAGAAATTGCTACCGGTGCGTGTCACGCTGCGCGGCGATGCGATGGTGCTGACGGGGACAATTGAGCTGGTCGAGAAAGCCACTGTCATTGCCCAGCGCATGATTGATGCCGCGCGGCAGCGCGTTGCGCTGGAGCCCGACGATGTGCTTCGCATGTCAATGGAAAATGGCCGTGATACATCGGGCGGCCCGCGCATTGTGTTGCCGGGTCTTCGGAAAATCATTCAGCCGAAAACCGCGGGCCAAGCGGAATATCTGCAGGCAATGGCGGACCATGACATTGTTGTAGGTATCGGGCCTGCCGGAACCGGCAAGACGTATCTCGCAGTCGCGGCGGCAGTGGATGCGCTTTCACGCAAGCGCGTGAAGCGAATCGTATTGGCACGTCCCGCCGTCGAGGCGGGCGAGTCGCTGGGCTTTCTCCCCGGTGATATGCAGGCCAAGGTGGATCCCTACCTGCGGCCGCTCTATGACGCACTCGAAGACATGATGCCGCTGGAACGGGTGCAGAAATCAATTGAAACACGGGTGATTGAAATTGCGCCGTTGGCGTATATGCGCGGTCGCACGCTGGCCGATGCGTTTGTGATTCTCGACGAAGCGCAAAACGCCACCAGTGCGCAGATGAAAATGTTTCTTACCCGACTCGGTGTGAACAGTCGTGCGGTGATCACCGGCGACAAGACGCAGGTGGACCTGCCAAAACGGGAAGCGAGTGGGTTGTTCCAGATTGAACGCATTCTTCGCGGCATTGAGGGGATCGCGTTCCACTACTTGAATGAGACCGACATCATCCGCCACCGGTTGGTTCGCGACATCGTGAAGGCGTACGCCGCCGAGTCGGCGACGGAATGACGCCGCCACGCACGGCGTCTGGTCGCTGGGGGCCGGCAGACGGGCCTGCGTTGGCAGTGGCAGTAAACGTTCTCGTGCCGCGTTCGCCCATCGCGGTCGCCCGCCTGGAACAGATCGCCCGAGTGACTTTGCGGGCCGAACGAGTATCGCACGCCATGCTGAGCATCACGCTGATGAAGAACCGGGGCATCGCCGCACTCAATAGGAAACAACTCGGTCACGCGGGCCCCACGGACGTGATCTCTTTCGGATTTGTGCGCCCGCCAGGTGGACCGGTGATTGGCGATGTGTATATCGGCGTCGAGGTTGCCCGCGCCAACGCCCGCGCCGCCGGCGTTTCGCTGCGTGAAGAAATTGCCCGCCTGGTAGTTCACGGCATCTTGCATGTGCTGGGGCACGATCATCCGCACGGCGAGTCGCGCACGCGATCCCCGATGTGGCGCCGCCAAGAGACACTGATGAAGCGCGCCCTGCGCGCCGACGTCGCGTGACATTCTTTGTCATTGTGTTCGCGGGGTTCGCGGCGCTTGGCTCGGCGCTTTGCGCACTGGCCGACGGCGCCCTGCTCGCCCTCGACGAGGACGACCCTCCCGAGATGCCGGCGGCGCGCGCGTTGCTGGCGCGCCGCGAGAAGGCGCACCGCGCGCTGGCGTTTGGCCGGATCGTGACACAGTTGCTTGCTGGCGCTGGTGCTGCAGCGGCCCTGAAATCGAGCGGAATTCCCGCTGCTCAGATCGCGCCGCTGGTCATCAGTGTGGGCGTGTTGGTGGTGATTGTTACTGAAAGCGCGGCGCGAACCGCCGGCGACGCGCTCGGCGCGTTGGCGATTGAACGGCTTGCCCTGCTGATTGCGGCCGTCGAGCACCTGCTGAAACCCGTGGTCACCTTTGGTACATGGGTCGACCGCCTGTTGTTGCGGCTCCTTCCAACTCCGGTACCGGACGACGATGACCGCGAAACATCATTGGAACAATTTCGCGAAGTCGTGACATCTGAGGCGGAGGCCACGCGTGACGAAGCCGTGTTGCTACGCGGTGTTTTTTCCCTGGGCGACAGACGCGTGCAGGAAATCATGGTGCCGCGCGTCGACATTGTGGGGATCGAGCACGACACCGAATGGTCGGAAGTCGTTGACAAAGTGCGCAGCGCCCAGCATGCGCGGCTCGTAGTATTCGACGGTACGCTGGACGAAGTGCTTGGTATTCTGTATGCCAAGGATCTGTTGCCGGCATTCGTGGCCGACGAAGAACCATCGGGCGGTTGGCAAACCCTCGTCCGCCCTGCGAGCTATATCCCCGGCACGAATACGGTGGATGCGCAGTTGCGCCGGTTCATGGCGGGACAGCAACACATGGCGATCGTTATTGATGAATACGGAGGCACAGCCGGCTTGGTAACGCTGGAAGATGCACTCGAACTGATCGTCGGCGAGATTCGTGACGAGCACGACGTAGAAGAGCCGGACATCGTGCGAGAGAGTGATGACCGGTTCTGGCTTTCGGCGCGCGTTTCGTTGAGCGAAATCAGCGATCTGACGGGCCAGGAGTTCGCGCGCGAGGACGTGCAGACGGTTGGCGGCCTTGTCTACGAGCTGTTCGGACGTGTGCCGCGCAACGGCGAAACACTTGAGATTGGCCGCTATCGGTTGATCGTGGAGCGGGTACGACGGCGACGCGTCGAGCGTGTATACCTCGAACGCGTGCGTGAGGGCGCCGGAGAGCGCGCGTGACGACCATCGCCGTGATTTGCATCCTGACGTTTATCGTCGCGTGGTTCACCGCCGCGGCCACGGCCGTGCGTTCGGTGAGCCGAATTTGGCTGCGGCACTGGGCGGAACGGCAACTGATTGGCGCACGTGCGGCTCATATGGACCCCGATCGCCCGCGCCGGTTGCTCCTCTCCGCTGGAACCGGTATTGCCGCAACCGTGTTCGCCATGGGCGCTCTGCTCGGCTTGCGTGAGGACCGGGGCATGCTCTTGCGCTACCTCTTATTGGCTACAGCGTTGCTGCTCGTGGCCGGGCAACTCGTGCCGCGTGCCGTCGCCCGTCGCTTTGCCACACCACTGGTTCCAATCTTGATGCCGGTGCTGCGTCTGCTCGACTGGTTGTGCACGCCACTGCTCGCATTTGCCGGGGGGCTCGTCGCGCCGATCACGCGGCGCTTCAGCGCACCCGACGCCGACGCACGGGGATCACTCGAAGAACTATTGCGCGAAGGTGAACTCGAAGGAGTCGGTGAACCGGCCGAGAGTGCGATCATCAGTGGCGTGGTCGACTTCGCCGCGAAGCGTGCGCGGGACGTCATGACGCCGCGTGCAGAAATTGTCGCCGTTGAGCGGGGAACCGCCGCCGCCGACATCACCCGTCTCGTAACCCAATCGAAATACAGTCGCATCCCGGTTTTTGATGGCACGCTGGATCATGTCATGGGACTCGTCCACTCGTTCGATGTGCTCGCCCGGCCTGAAGCGCCTGTTTCCGTCCTGCGGCGGGTGTCGATGGCCCGAGCCGACACGCCCTGCGACGAACTGATGCGGCGCATGCTGCGCGACCGGGTACATCTCGCGATTATTCAAGACGACGCCGGGAACACGCTCGGCCTCGTGACACTCGAAGACTTGGTCGAAGAGCTCGTCGGCGAAATCCGCGACGAACACGACGATCCGCAACCGACCGCCGGATGATCACGCTACCATCAAACGCACCGCCGGCACTCGTGTCGCTGGCTGCTGATTTCAGCGCGGGACGTAAAGCTGCCCTTGCCCGCGTGGTCAGTATTGTCGAGAACCAGCGGTTGGGGAGCGATCTCCTGTTGGCGGCGATGCATCCGTTGGTGGGGCGCGCGCGCCGCATTGGTCTCACCGGCCCGCCCGGGGCTGGCAAGAGCACGCTCACGACGCTGCTGGCGGCCGAACTGCGCGCCGCGGGCCTGACGGTTGGTATCATTGCGGTCGATCCGACGTCGCCGTTTACCGGCGGTGCGCTGCTGGGAGATCGCGTTCGGATGGAGCGTGTGGCTCTCGATCCCGGTGTCTTTATTCGCTCAATGGCAACGCGGGGATCGCTGGGCGGCCTGGCCGGTGCCACCCGCGAAGTATGTGATGTGCTCGACGCATTTGGTGTTGACCGCATTCTTGTCGAGACCGTCGGCGTCGGGCAAAGTGAACTCGACATTGCGCGCACGGTCGACTCTTCGGTGGTCGTGCTCGTCCCTGAATCCGGCGATTCCATTCAGACGCTGAAGGCCGGGGTGATGGAGATCGCTGATCTGTTCGTCGTGAATAAGGCAGACCGGCCCGGGGCTGACCGGTTGTGCAACGATCTCCAAATGATGCTGGGCCTTCGCGGCGGAATGAAGCTGAAAGACACGCCGGCGCATCACGGGGTACAACTGACTGCGATCAATCCGGCGAGGGCCGCCCGTGTCGCAGCACAACGCGATGACGCCGAGCGGTGGACACCCGCGGTGCTGCGCTCGGTGGGAACTACGGGCGAAGGTGTCCCGGAACTCTTGGGAACACTCGATCGTCATTTTGCGTATCTTGAGAAGAGCGGGGAACTGCGGGAGCGCCGCCGTACAAGGTTGCGTGAACGGGTCGTCGATGTGGTAGAACAACGGGTACGGCGCCGTCTGTGGACCGACGTGGCAACCGCGGAATGGCTTGATGCGCGCCTTCCGGACCTCGAGTCCGGCCGCGCAACTCCGTACGCGGTGGCCGATGCGCTTTTGGCGCAGAGTGGCCAACTCCTCACTGGAGCTGAGTGATGACTGGAATTCGGGATGTAGACGCGACCATCGCAGAAATGCAGGAAGAACTCGATCGTTTGCGTGCCGAGGTTGAAGGCTGGCGCCGAACATTTGATAAGTCAACGAAACGCGAACTGAGCTTTAGTAACTCGGCCAAGGACGTAGCGCCGTTATACACGCCACTCGACCTCGAAGGGTCGGCGGGGACCGCATTTGAGGTTCCGGGTCAATTTCCGTTTACGCGCGGCATTCACGCGACCGGTTACCGCGGCAAACTCTGGACGATGCGTCAGTTTGCCGGATTCGGCACTGCGAAAGAAACCAACGCGCGCTACAAGTTTCTGCTCGAACATGGCACGACCGGCCTTTCCGTGGCATTTGATTTTCCGACACTGATGGGATACGACTCCGATCACCGACGCGCCGAAGGCGAAGCCGGAAAATGCGGTGTCGCGATTAGCTCGCTCGCAGATATGGAAGCGTTGTTCGATGGAATTCCGCTCGGCGACGTCTCGACATCGATGACAATCAACGGGCCGGCGATCATTCTCTGGTGCTTTTATATAGCGGCAGCGGAGAAGCAGGGAGTGAGTCCCGACAAACTGCGCGGTACCATTCAGAATGACATTCTGAAAGAATACATGGCGCAGCATGCCTGGTGCTTTCCGATTGAGCCGGCACTTCGTCTGATCGTTGATATGTTCGAATGGGGCGCTAAAAATGTGCCGCAATGGAACACGATCTCGATTTCAGGCTACCACATCCGCGAGGCAGGCGCGACGGCGGCTCAGGAGCTCGCGTTCACGCTCGCGGACGGCTTCACGTATGTGGAGAGGGGCATGGCCCGTGGGTTAAATGTGGATGAGTTCGCGCCACGACTCTCGTATTTTTGGGACGTGCATAACGATTTCTTCGAAGAGATCGCCAAGTTGCGCGCCGCACGGCGTATCTGGGCCCGGCATATGAAAGAGCGGTACGGCGCGAAAGATCCACGCTCGTGGATCATGCGGTTCCACTCGCAGACGGCGGGCGTCACGCTGACGGCGCAGCAACCGATGAACAACATTGTTCGCGTGGCCTATCAGGCGCTCGCTGCAACGCTTGGAGGTACGCAATCGCTGCACACGAATTCCATGGACGAGACACTTGCCCTGCCTACGGAGCATGCCGTGCAGGTTGCGTTGCGTACCCAGCAGGTGTTGGCGTACGAAACCGGAGTCCCGAACGTCGCTGATCCGCTTGGTGGATCCTATTATGTCGAGGCGCTCACTGATCAGATCGAAGCCGATGCGGAAGCCTTGTTTGCCGAGATTGAACAGCAGGGCGGAGTGGTGGCCGGACTGGAAAGTGGATGGTTCCAGAAGCGCATTGCCGAAAGCGCCGGTCGGCAGCAGTGGGAGATCGAACAGCACCGGCGTGTGATTGTCGGAGTCAACGAGTTTGTAACTGATGGCGAAGCTCTGGTAATTCCGCTGCTGCAAATGGACGAACAGGCGGCCCGCGACCAGATGGCAGCGCTCGCGACGTTGCGGCAAACACGAGACAACGAGACGTGCGCGCGGCATCTGGATGCACTGCGCAATGCGGCCCGAGGGAAAGAGAATGTCGTGCCATTCATTCTCGAGTGCGCACGTGCGTATTGCACGCTCTATGAAATTCGTGCCGCGTTAGAGGATGTCTTCGGCGCGTATCGGGAGCCAGTCTTCTTCTAAGGCGTGGCATTCGCCGCAGGCCTGGCTGGCCTGTACCACCGCTGGTCAGGCACAGGGGTTTCCCGTGAGTGAATGGTGGCGCAGCTATTTCGATGCGCAGTATCTGCTGGAATACGAACCGATCTTTTCGTTCGAGCGTGACCGGAACGACGTCGCGCGCATTATGGACGTGCTCGGGCTGCCATCAGAATCGAAGATTCTCGATGTGCCCTGCGGGCAGGGGCGTCATGCCCATCCACTCGCCGAGGCCGGGTTCGATGTCACCGGACTCGACTACTCCGCCCACCTGCTCAAACGCGCCAAGGCCCGCGGCACCGGAAAACGGTTGAGGTATGTGCGGGGCGACATGCGTTCCATGCCCTCGCGCTGGACCGGACGTTTCGATGCGGTGTTGAATCTGTTTACCAGTTTCGGTTTTTTTGCGCACCCCCGCGATGATGCAAAAGTCATTCGCGAATTCGCCCGGGTACTCAAGCCCGGCGGCGTACTTCTGTGGCACGGCGGCAGCCGCGACGGCGTAGTGTCCCGATTCATCAGCCGCGACTGGTGGACGTCGAACGACGGCACGATGATCGGTCACGAACGAAGTTTCGATCCGCTCTCCGGCTTTCTCACCGTGCGAACAACGGTGAAAGGAAAAGCGCGGGCCATCGAACGCTCGCACCAAATCCGGCTGTACACCGCAACCCGGCTCGCCGAGCTATGTGCCGATGCCGGACTTGTGGTCGAGCAGGCGTGGGACGGATGGAAAGATCGACCGCTGACCCGGAAGTCCAGTGAGATGCTACTCCTGGCCAGAAAAGAAGGGTAGGGTCTTGTGAATGCCGGGAGGATTGCTCAGCGGACGGGGCGTACAGCGTACAGCCTGCACGGTGTTGCTGACCGTTACGGATTGCGGATCGCGTTTCGTAGGAGCTGCATCTTGTCTGGCGATGCTTTGAATACGCCCTCCGGGAACTGCCGGTACTGAATCATCTCGCGATAAATCGGGTCCTGCAAATACAAGTTGAGTCCCATCCCGGCGAGATACTGTAAGCGGAGATTCTTGTCACGGTTGATTTGAGCGTCTGCTATCCATGGGGCGAGTTGCGTACCGGTGGCCGCAAAAGTCGCGAACAATTCCGTGGCGGAATGAAAGCCGATTTCTGCCAGCGATTCACGCACTACCGCGTATTCCGGGCGCTGGAGTCGCGCTTCGATCGCGTCGATGTTTAGCGGCGTGTTCTCGACTCGTCCCAGCAATACGACGTCGTACCCACCGCCATTGTTGGTGTTGCCAAATACCATTCCGTTCGGGAATGCTTCGAGAAACGTCGCCACCTCGCTCTTGACGGCCTCGACGTTGCTCTCGTACAACTGCACGAACACGGTGACCACGCCGCCTGGGTTCAGGTGCTCCTTGACGAGATTGAAAAACTCCACCGTATACAGATTCGCCGCGCCCTTCACCCACGGATCGAAGGGGTCGGATGTGACGGCGTCGAATTTTTCCTTGGTCGTCAGAATAAAATGGCGTGCGTCGTCGATTTGCACGCGCACCTTGGGGTTGTCGATCACGTGATAGTTATAATCGCCAAAAATCCGCGCGACGTGCTCCGGCACCAGCGGCTCAATCTCGGCAATCGTCTCATGTTCCACTGCGGGACTGATACTCACCGCTCCGGCCGTCACGCCGGCCCCGCAGCCAATCACCAGCACCGTGCGCGCGTGATCGGGAACCAGTGTGGCGAAATGGCCGAGCATCCGTTGCAGGCGCATGTCCTGCGGTTCGCTCGACGCTTGTACTTTCCCGGCGTTATGGTAATTGAGCACGCCGTTACTCAGCCGCGACACGGCCATCGACGAGTTCATCCCCTCGCCGACATAGATGAAGTCGCCGTGATTATTAAAACGATTCGCCGCATTGTGACCGTACCCAACGAGTAGCGCCGGAATCGGCGCCACTGATGCTGCCATTACGAACCCGACGATGATGGCGATCAGCCCGCGCGCCACACCCCGCCCGGTAAGGCGGAGCGTGCGCGCACCGGCGACGGGGACGAGCGACAGCGTCAGCACCGCCGCGATCGCCGCGAGCCAAATCAGGACGCGCAGGGAGTGCTGAGTGCCCATCCATGGGATGAGCACGAGGCTCGCGACCAACGCCCCAATGATGCCGCCAACGGTGTTCGCCGCGTACACGGTGCCAACGAGCCGGCCTGGATCCTGGTTTCGGGCGGCTACCGCAGCAAGGGCGAGCGGAAAACTCGCCCCCCAAAGCATCGCGGCGGGAAGCACCGTCCAGAGGCAACGTACAATGTCGAGCTGGAATTGAAACCACGGACTACTCGAGAGCGATGGATTGATCGGCCAGAACGGAAGACTGCGCATCAACTGGACTCCTGCCCACGCTAACCCGAACATCAGCAGCAGTTGGCAGACGCCGAGCGCGAGTCGTGCGTGTTTCGTCTCCCGCGCGATCATTGAACCGATGCTGCTGCCAATGCCGAGCCCGACGAGAATCGCGGCAATGATCAATGCGAATGTGTAGACCGACGCGCCGAGTGATAGCGACAGCAGTCGCGTCCAGATGACTTCGGCGCCGAGCGCACTCATCCCCGAGAGAGCAATGGCGAGATACACCGGCCACGAGCCATCCGGCAGGGACCAGAGGCTCGTCGCCGATTCGCTGGCGATCTCAGCCGGCGCGACATATGGCGTGACCTTCGCCAACGCCAGTCCGGCGAGCGCTACGACGACATTGATCGCCACTGCCGTAAATGTTGCCGTTGCCACGTCGTAAACCCGGAGCAAATAGAAACCGGCGAACAGGCATCCGAACACCGCGCCGGCAATGTTGCCGCCGTAGAAAAAACCGAGCCAAGACACACCCTTCGGACTCGTCTCAACCCAGCGGGAAATAGCCGGAAGGGTTGCGCCCATCATCACGGTAGGCGGCAGCAGGCAAATAGCCGCAACGACCCCGCGAACGAACAGCCCGGTGAATCCTTGTCCGGCGATGGCGACGTACACCGTGCCAATCAACGGAAGAATCAGGAGCAGGAGCAGGCCGCTCGCCGCAATGCCGGCTTCGAGGAATGCATAGACCAGAAGCGGATGTTCACTCCGCTTAATTACCCGCGAGAGTACCAAACTGCCGATGCACATTCCACCCATAAACGTCCCGAGCAGAACGCCGATGGAGATAGCCGACGATCCCACAATCAGTCCCAGCATCTGGAACCAGACCACTTCGTAGATCAACGCCGCGCAGCCGCTGCCGACAAAGAGGAGTAGCAAGAGCGGAAGAAACGCTGGAGTGATTTCAGCGCCAGGAACTGGATAGGATTTCATGCCGGGACTGTGGGGAATGTGCTTAAAAAACCCGGACTTGTCCGGGCCGCATAACCACGGTGTGCCGCTCCGCGCCGAACACCGCCTTTACCTCGGCTTCATCAGACAGTCCCGGGAAAGTGCCGTAGTGCATCGGGATGATGTGGTCGGGCGTGAAATACTTCTGTATCGCTCTCAGCGCTTCCTTTGGCCCCTCGGTATATGGGCCACCGCCGACGCCAAGCAGAATGATGTTCGGATGATAGAATTCCTGAATGAGCGACATGTCGCCAAAGACCCACGTGTCACCGGTATGGTACAATGTCCTGCCGTCGGAGAACTCGAGTACGAAGCCGAGGGGCCGACCACCGGGGTCACTCGAGTGCATCGCCGGCACGAGATGCACGATGACATCGCCGATCGTAAATCGTCCGCCGACGTTACCACCCATCGATTGCTTTGCGGGCAGTTTGAATGACGCAATGTGCTCGACTGCCCCGATCACCGGCGCGCCGCTGGCGGTGGCAATCGTCACTGCGTCCAACGCGTGATCCGCGTGCGAATGCGTGACGAGGATAGCCTGTGGATGATACCGTCCGAGTTGCTTGAGCGAGTCTGGTGTGGAAGGGTTGCCACTCAGGAACGGGTCGATCAGGATCTTGGTGCCCGTTGACGACGTCACTTCGAATGCCGCGTGCCCGAGCCACTGGACGGTGATGGGCTGTGTCGACTTCTTATGAAGCGGTCTTTTGTTTTGGGCGGAAAGCGGCTGTGTCATGACCACTGTTGCGCATGCGATGGCCACAGACAGGAACATTCTGGATTGAATACTTTTCAAGGACTTCTCCTTTCATTCGGTGTGAACAGTATATGTATCACATTACAGCGCGCGACGACCATGCAACCAGCGCGCTGGGGCGCCCGGAGCGATACTGGACGTGGGCCTCAAATGCTGATTTGGCGCTCCGGCAACAGGGTCACCGGACCGACTGGTTCCACGACATTCTCTTGAGCAAGGCATTAAGCTGAGTTTTGTCTAAAAAAGAGGCCAGTTTGGCCCTCAAACAGATTAGCTTTAGGCATGACGAAGTCCACATCAGCCGGTACGCTGGCACCCGGCTTTAATACACTCGGTCTTGATGACCGTCTGCTGCAATCGCTCACCGCGCTCGGTTATGAAGAGCCCACACCGGTCCAGCGCGAAGCGATACCGATGCTGATCTCGGGCGTCGACGTGCTCGGACAGGCTGCCACCGGTACCGGTAAAACCGCTGCATTCGCGCTTCCGATTCTGCAGTCGCTCGCAACCAACGAGCGAATGCGTGAACCAATGGCGCTTATCCTTGTCCCGACTCGCGAGCTGGCGATGCAAGTCGCCGAGGCGGTGCATAAGTATGGCAAGCCGCTCGGTGCGGTTGCACTTCCCATTTACGGTGGCGCTCCGATTGAAACGCAGCTGCGCGCGTTAAAGCGCGGCGTGGACATTGTGGTTGCGACGCCTGGCCGTGCCCTCGACCATATTCGCCGTAAGACGCTCAAACTCGGCGGCCTGAAAATCGTTGTCCTCGACGAAGCCGACGAAATGCTCGATATGGGTTTCGCCGAAGATCTCGAAGCGATTCTCGAAGCGACGCCCTCGGAACGACAGACCGCACTCTTCTCAGCGACGATGGCGCCAAAGGTCTCGGCGATCGCCGCCAAGTATTTGCGGCACCCGAAGACCATCCGAATTGCCGGCGATGTGAAAGTGAGCGGCGTTGCGCCAAAGGTGCGGCAAGTCGCGTACATCGTGCCGCGTGCCCATAAAATGGCGGCGCTAGGCCGCGTGCTCGACATTGAGCAGCCGACAAGTGCCATGGTGTTTTGTCGTACGCGCACGGAAGTCGATGCGCTGACCGAAACACTGAATGCCAGCGGCTATCGTGCCGCGGCATTGCATGGCGGGCTCAATCAGCAACAGCGGGACCGCGTGATGAAAGCGTTTCGCGCCAACACGACAGATCTCCTGGTGGCCACAGATGTTGCTGCCCGTGGCATTGATGTTGAGCATGTCAGTCACGTGGTGAACTACGATGTGCCGTCGGCTCCGGACAGCTATGTGCATCGTATCGGCCGCACGGGCCGTGCGGGTCGCGAGGGCGTGGCGATCACGCTTGCCGAGCCACGCGAACACCGGATGCTCCGCAACATCGAATCGGCGACGAAGCAGAAGATTACGATCAGTGCCGTACCGACCGTCGCGGATTTGCGCACCCGACGCCTTGAAGCGACCCGGGCGAATTTGCGTGAGGCAATTGTCGCCGGTGATCTGGAGGCCATGCGCGGCGTAGTCGAATCGCTGGCGTCCGAGTTTGATGTGATGGACGTCGCTGCGGCGGCGGTGAAACTTGTTGTCGCCCGCGAAAGTGGTGAAGGGGATCAGCGTGAAATACCAACAGCGCCCACTCGGACGTCCGCCGCAGCCCGACCGATGTCCGGACCGCGCTACAGTCCAAAGGAACGGGCGGAGCAGGCGGAACGGCCGGAACGGTCTGTGCGGTCGGACCGTCCGGACCGTTCGGAGCGGCCGGAGCGGCCGGAGCGGCCAGCTCGCCCCGCGACCAAGCGACCACGTGTGACGTCCACTCAGGAAATGGTCCGGTTATTCATTGGCGGTGGTCGCAAGCTCAAGATTCGGCCCGGCGATATCGTCGGTGCCATCGCGAACGAAATGAACATTGCCGGCGAAGCGATTGGAGCGATTGAGATTCTGGATCGCCATTCCCTCGTGGATGTGCCGTCGACGATTGCTGACGAAGTGGTGACGGTGCTTCGCGGAACGACGATCAAGGGGAAGAAACTGCTGGTACGCCGTGATTTGGCGTCACAGCCGCGAAAGTAGCCCGTTTTCGGTTGCCCGGACCCATTCCAGCGGCTTAATTCATCAAAATGCCACGCCCTATTCGAGTGTTGGTTGCCAAACCCGGTCTGGATGGACATGACCGCGGTGCAAAAGTCGTCGCCGCCGCACTTCGCGACGCCGGAATGGAAGTCATTTACACGGGACTTCATCAGACGCCCGAAATGATTGCCAGTGCCGCGGTTCAAGAGGATGTCGATGTTGTTGGCCTGTCGATTTTGTCCGGAGCGCATATGACGCTCTTCCCGAGGGTCAAAGCTCTGCTCGTTGAACAAGGTCGTGAGGACATTCTCATCACCGGCGGCGGGATTATCCCGCAAGAAGACATGAATGCGCTGCGGGCCCTTGGTGTTGGCGAACTGTTCGGTCCGGGAACCTCGACCACCGACCTTATCGCCTACATTCGCAACTGGTTCACGCAACATCATGCGCAGGAAGTGTGAGCAGCCGTCTCCGTGAGCTAAGCGCCGCGACTCGCGAGCTCGAAGCCACCCTTCGCCTTGGCGGGGGCACCGACAAAGCGGATAAGCAGCACAAACAGGGCAAACTCACCGCCCGAGAACGCGTCACACAGTTGATGGACGCGGATTCACACTTTCTCGAACTCGGTTTGCTCGTGGCTCACGATCGCTACGACGGCCAGGCGCCAGGGGCCGGAGTCATTACGGGCATCGCCTCGGTCAATGGACGCGAATGCGTGATTGTCGCGAACGATTCGACGGTGAAGGCCGGCTCGTGGTGGCCCGAAACTATCCCCAAGATTTTGCGCGCCCAGGAATGCGCGATGCGTTGTCACCTTCCAATCATTTATCTCGTCGATTCCGCCGGCGTCAATCTGCCCTATCAAGGCGGCGTGTTCCCCGGTCAGTACGGCGCCGCAAGAATTTTCTATTACAACTCGCTGATGCGCCGATATCTGCATATCCCGCAGATCGCGGCAGTGATGGGCCAGTGCGTCGCCGGCGGTGCGTATCTCCCCGCGCTGAGTGACGTGATCCTCATGGTGAAGGGCACAAGTTTCATGGGTCTGGGCGGCCCGAATCTTGTAAAGGGTGCCACCGGCCAGACGATCGACGGTGAGACGCTAGGCGGTGCTATCACGCACACGGAAGTCAGCGGTGTCGCGCACTATGCCGTGGAGAATGACACGGAATGTCTGCGAAAAATCCGTGAACAGATCGGGCTGTTGCCAGCGGCCGTCAACAGCGGTTCGTCAACAGTCTTCTCTCAGCGCTCCCAAGATCCGGCATCACCCGGCGAGGCGTTGTACGATGTGCTCCCGTCCGACCACCGGATGTCCTACGACATGCACGCTGTGTTGAAATGCATTCTGGATAACGGGACGGTCGACGAGTTCCAGAGCCACCTTGCGAAAGAACTTATTTGCGGCGATGCGAGAATCGAGGGCATCCCCGTGGGCATCGTCGCGAACCAACGTGGATTAATTAAGGGCCGCGCTGGTGAGAAACCGCGGTTCGGTGGAATCATCTACGCCGAGAGCGCTGAAAAGTGCGCGTTTTTTATTGACCGCTGTAACCGTCAGGGGTTGCCGATTTTATTCGTGCAGGATGTGAGTGGTTTCATGGTTGGCGCCGAAGCGGAGCACGAAGGAATTATTCGCTCCGGGGCGCGGTTCGTCGAAGCAATGGCGACGGCCACGGTGCCAAAGATTGTGCTCACGGTCAATCACGCCTCGGGCGCTGGGTATTACGCGATGGCTGGCCAGGGCTTCGATCCGGATTTTATTTTCTCGTGGCCGACCGGTCGCATGGCCGTAATGGAAGGCGAGTCTGCGGTCGGCGCAGTGCACGGCCCCGCGCTGGCTGCCGCAAAGAAAGCCGGTACGCCACCTACCATTGAAGTTTCCGCTGCCGTTGCCGAGATGCGCGACGACTACGAACATCAACTCGACGCGCGCTATGCTGGTGCGCGCGGCTTCATTGACGCCATCGTGTATCCTGAAGACACTCGGACGACCTTGGGCATTGCCTTGCGCAGCGCCTTGCAGAACCCCGGCCCGCATCTGGGCCCCTTTGTTCTTCCAGCACGGATCGGAGTGGACCGATGAGCGCGAGCGCAGAAAAAATCATCCGCGTCGCCGGCGGCCAAGGCTTCTGGGGCGACTGGCTCGAGGCACCCCGCCGCCAGGTTGAAGGCGGCCCTGTAGACTATCTGATGCTCGACTATCTCGCCGAAGTCACGATGTCCATTCTGCAAAAGCAGAAGGAGCGTGACCCGGCGATGGGCTATGCCCGCGATTTTGTCGGTGCAATGGAGAGTGTGCTCGCGGCTGTCGCCGATCGCGGTGTGAAGGTGATCGCCAATGCCGGTGGTGTGAATCCCGAGGCGTGTGCCGCGGCGGTGCTGGCCATGGCCGCACAAAAGGGTGCTGCCGGTAAGCTGCGGATCGGCGTCGTGACCGGTGACAACTTGTTGCCACGCATCGACGAACTGCTCGCGGCTGGCCACGAGCTGCGCAATATGGACACCGGGGAGCCGTTGTCCGTGGTTCGCGACCGCGTGATCGCTGCGAATGCCTACATCGGCAGTACGCCGATTGTCGAAGCGCTCAGCAAAGGTGCGAACGTCGTCATCACTGGCCGTTCCACCGACACCGCGCTCACGATGGCACCGTTGCGGTATGAGTTTGACTGGGGCGCCGAGGACTGGAACAAACTCGCCGCCGGCATCATCGCCGGTCACATCATTGAGTGTGGCGCGCAGTGCAGCGGTGGCAACTGTATGCATGAATGGCGGACCATCGAGAACCTCGCCGACGTCGGCTACCCGATCGTCGAGGGAAAATCCGACGGCACGTTCGTGATCACGAAACATCCCAACACCGGTGGCCGCGTAAGTGTGCCGACGGTGACGGAACAGTTGGTGTACGAAATGGGCGACCCGCATTCGTACATCACGCCCGATGTCGTCGCCGACTTCACCAGTATTCAACTGGCGCCTGACGGCAAGGATCGGGTGCGCGTGTTTGGCATTCAGGGACGTCCGGCGACTGACAAACTCAAAGTTTCCATTGCCTACCGTGCGGGATACAAGGCGGTCGGTACGCTCGTTTATGCGTGGCCAGATGCCATGGAGAAAGCGCAACTCGCCGATCGCGTCTTGCGGGAGCGTCTCGACCGGCTCGGTCTCAAGTTTGAAAATGTGCTCAGTGAGTTTGTCGGCGCCAATGCCACTCACGGACCGCTTGCTGGCCCGAATGCCGGTAAGGACGCACCTGAAATTCAGTACCGCATCGGAGTGCGAGGTCCCGACAAGAAGGCAGTCGAGCGCTTTAGCCGCGAGATCGTGCCTCTCGTATTGAATGGTCCGCCGAGTGTCACCGGTTTTGCCGGTGGTCGCCCGAAGACAGAAGAAATCGTCGCCTATTGGCCGGCCCTGGTCGACAAGACGGTCGTTACAACGAAGGTGGAGGTGATTTCGTGAACGTCTCCCTCCTCGACATCGCCCACGCCCGCAGCGGCGACAAGGGCGATACCGCAAACGTCGGACTCATCGCGCTCAAGCCGGAGTGGTACGCCGTCCTCGACAAATACGTCACGCGTGATGTTGTCGCCAAGCACTTCACTGGAGTGATCACGGGTGGCGTCGAGCGGTTCGAGCTGCCGAACTTAAAGGCCCTTAACTTTTTACTACACGGTGCGCTCGATGGCGGTGGTACACTTTCGCTGAAGACCGACGCGCAGGGCAAGGTGTTCTCCACCGCGCTGTTGCGCCTCCACATCCTCGTGCCCGACGTCGAAGCTGCGGCACTTGGTCTTCCCGCGGCACAAGAAAAGAGTTCGTGATATGAGTAGCATTCGCGTTGATGTGGCGGGTGCGATCGGGCGGTTGACGCTGGCACGTCCCGAAGAAGGAAACGCGCTCGATGCGGCGTCTGCGCACGCCATTGTTGATGCGCTGATGGACTTTGAGGCCGACGATGAAGTGCGTGTGGTGCTCATTAATGCCGATGGCCCGGACTTCTGCACCGGAGTCGACCTCGAAGCAGTTGCAACTGCCCATGGGGCCGGCGGCTCGGCAAACGATCACGAGCGCGACGCTACCGACATTGGCCGGATTTTTCTTACCATCCGTGGCATGCGCAAGCCTGTGGTGGCCGCGGTGCAGGGACGTGCACTCGGCGATGGCTGCGGATTTGCTACGGCCTGTGATGTGGTGCTCGCGCGCGATGACGCACGCTTCGGGTATCCTGAGGTCCGCATCGGATTCGTGCCCGCAATGGTTATGGCGATGCTTCGCCGTTCCGTCGGTGAGAAACAGGCATTCGATCTCGTGCTGAGCGGACGCGTCATTCCTGCGGGTGAAGCCGAGCGCTTGGGGCTTGCCACGCGAGTCTTGCCGGCAAACGCCTTTGCCGATGCGATCGAGCGCTACGTCCTCGGCCTCGCCGCCCATCCGGCCGAAACAATGGGAATGACTAAACGCCTTTTTTATCGCCTCGATCTGCTGTCGTTCCGTGAGGGTATTGCGGAAGGGATCCGGACGAATGTGGAATCACGTCAGGAAATCGATTTGCTAGGCGCCCCACTGCACACTGAAAAAATGGAGAAGTCCAAGTGAACGCCTTATCGACCCCGCTACTCATTTATGGAGCGAACGGCTATACCGGCCGGTTGATTGTCGCCGAGGCGGTGCAGCGTGGGTTGCGTCCGATTCTCTCGGGGCGGAATGCTGCTGAAGTGAATGCTATGGCTGCCGAGCATCAGTTGGAATCACGTCCGGCATCGCTCGACGATCCGCGCGCGCTCGATGGTGCCCTCGCCGGATGTACAGCCGTGATTCACTGCGCTGGCCCATTCTCACGCACCACGAAAGCGATGGTCGACGCCTGTCTCAGGAACAAGGCGCACTACCTGGATATTACCGGTGAAATCGGTGTGTTCGAGGGCACGGCAGCACGCTCAGCCGAAGGTGAACGGGCGGGGGTGATGTTGATGCCTGGCGTCGGGTTCGACGTCGTGCCCAGCGATTGCCTCGCTGCGCACCTCAAGCAGCTGTTGCCTTCGGCCAGCTGGCTGACACTGGCATTTTTCGGCGGCACCGGCTTTTCGCGCGGCACGGCAACCACAATGATTGAAAATATCAATCGCGGTGGGGCCGTGCGGCGCGGCGGCAAGATCACGCCGGTGCCGGGCGCGTGGCGCGAGCGTGATATCGATTTTGGCGACAAGGTGCGGCACTGCGTGACCATCCCATGGGGCGACGTGTCCACGGCGTATTACAGTACCGGCATTCCGAACATCGAGGTGTACACGGCGGCTCCGGCGTCGTCGGTACGGGGCATGAAGCTGGCGCGCATTTTCGGCGGGGTGATGGCCACGGCGCCGGTGCAATCATTTCTCAAGCGGCGCATCAATGCCGGCGCTCCCGGTCCGAGTGAAACTCAACGTAGCCGCGCGACGGCGCGGTTATGGGGCGAGGCGTGGGACGATTTGGGTACGCGGGTGCAGGCCCGTCTGAAGACGCCCGATGGTTATTCGTTGACGGCGATGACCGCTGTAGCCGCGGCGCGGAAGGTTCTCGCGGGGAATATGCCGACGGGCTTTCAGACGCCATCGAAAGTTTTCGGCCCCGACTTTATTCTTGAAATTGCTGGCACCGAGCGCGAAGACATTTCCGTCGTGCGGACGACGGCGTGATTTGTGTGGCCAACGGCGGGGTATAAGTCGTGAAGCCCGCGACCATTGCAAAACTCGCACTCGCCGGCGGCGGCCTTCTGGTATTCGGGATAGGCATCCGCTTTGACAACATGGCGATGCGGTGGACCGGCGTCGCGTTAGTCGTCGTCGCCTGGCTGTTGCGTTTTGTTAAGGATCCCCCAACAGGCGTGCAATGATGCGGGGTGTGATTGGATTGGCTGTGATGGGAATGTTCGCCACTGGCATGCCGGTGACTGCCTACGACGCCAAGGTGATGTCCAGCCCACTCGGCATGTATGAGTTTCGGGTCGGGTACGCCCTCGACATTGTCGTCGAGGGGTTCACGAAAAAATAAATCTCACGCGAACGCTTCAGGTTCCGGGGCCAATGACGTAGCCGTTTTTCACGTCCTTGGCCCCGGCGTTCACGCCAAATCCGACGCTGAGTCCGAATACGAGAGCGGTGCCGCCGCCGACCAATGCCCCGAGCAGCGGAATGACGTGCAGAAGCGCAACGACCGGTGACGCAATGACGATGGCAAGGACGCCGGCAATAATAGCCGCCATGGGTGTCAGTGCCGCCTCGACATAGCGAAGCCGTTCGCGAACAAAGCGCCGAGCGGCGCCGTAGCTGACCCACGACACAATAAACGTCGTGACCAGCGCGATGAGTCCTAGCATGTGTCCTCCTGGCTGATTGCTCTACGTGTTGGTCCATAATGTAGTTTCAACCGGCTTTCACCCTCAACCTCCGGACTCAATGCATCCGCGCCTCCAGGATATCACCGACTATCTCGCCGTTGTCCGGGCTGATCTCATTAAACTGGTGGACACCACTCCGCGAGAGGCGCTGATCGCGCCGGCTCCAACTGGTCAATGGAATGGTGCCCAGTTGATCGAACATATGGGCATCGTCGAAGGATCGGTCGCAAAGTTGCTCGAAGGACTCTTCGCCAAAGCCATGGCGGACGGCCTTCCGATGGATACGGAAACAAGTTCGATCATCCCGACACTCGAAAGGTTCGCATTGTCCGATCGCAATGTCGTGAAAATCGACGCTCCCGAGCGGCTGCGTCCATCCGCCTCTCCCGATTTGGATTCCGTATGGGCTTCGCTGCTGAAAGTGCGCAGCCGTACGCTCGCCGTGGCCGCGACCGTCGATGGCCGCGACCTGACGAAAGTCTCAGCGCCGCATCCGCACCCGGCCATTGGGGTGCTGAACGGCTATCAGTGGATACTGCTTATCGGACAGCACGAGGAGCGGCATAGGCGCCAGATGCTGGACCTGCTGAAGTAGCCAGGGCCGCGAGCGGCACCAGCGGCATCACCTCCGCGGAAAACCGTTCCATCTCTTCCAGTTGCGGACTGCTCTGCAATAAGAGGAGCCCAACACCGGCGTCTTCGAATTCGCGCACCCGATCGGCGACTTGCTCAGCCGTGCCGACCAGTCCGGCTCGCAGCCCGCGATTCGAGACCGAGTAGTCCGCAAGCGTGACTTGTTGGTCGAGCTTGGTGTGAGAAATCCAGTCCTGATAGTTGCGATACCCAGGGCTTCCAGGTTGCACGTTTGTGATTCGCTCCAGTTCGCGTGTTGCTTCAGCCGCAGTGCCGCGGACAATCGCATAAGCGGCCATT
>JANYKA010000109.1 GCA_025358315.1 Gemmatimonadota bacterium
GCGAGCACGAGATTGCCGTCTTCGCCCGCGCGTGGGCCCATTCCGAAATGAATGAAGTTCTCCCAATAGAATGCGGCCATCATATATGTAGTCGGTGCGGCTTCCTTGGCGAATACGGCGTCTATCGCGCCTTTGGAGTCGAAGTGCGGACACTTGTACTTCCCCTGCAGCGTGGGCAGGCGACTGTCGGCGAGTGGCACCCATTTGCGCGTGTCTTCAAGCGTTGACCAGACGACGTGATTGATCCCCGCGTGCTTGGTCGCGCGTGCCATCGCTGCCGCCTGCACGCCTTCGCGTTCGGCTGAGAAGTGTTCCCAAAAGTTCGTGACACAGAACGCACCGTGGGCTCCAGCGAGCGCCGGCGCCAAGCTCGGCGCGTCGTCGGTGTCAGCAGCGACCACTTCCACACCAAGCGCCGCGAGCGCCTTGGCCTTGTCAGAGTCCGGATGGCGGGTAATCGCCCGCGCCGTGAACGGCCCGGTGCGGTCTGCGGCGATAGCGCGCGCGAGGCCGCCGCCCTGTGCGCCCGTAGCTCCGAATACGGCAATAATCTTTTTGTCCGACATGTTGCATCTCCGTGAAAAGAGCGGACGTAACGCACGACTTTCGCGCGGTGGGTCGAAGGATCGTATAGTATACCGCACATATGAACCCCACCGCTCGCATTATCGGCGTCGTCTCGCTTACGATCGTACTACTGGCCGCAATGGCCGCAGTCGGCGCGTGCCAAGTCCGGCAGCGCGGCATTAGGCCGCAAGGTTCGGACGCCGTCGAGCAAACGAGGCACGGCTCGAAGCCCGGGGCGACGCTCGTCGAAAGTTTCGACGGCCTGGGCGCAGGGTTCTCGGGTCCACAGGGCAGTGGGCGCGGGGGGAATCCTTCAGACAACAGCCTCGCCGTAGGTCCGAATCACATTATGCAGACGGTGAATGGGCGCGGTATGGCCATCTTCACAAAGAAGGGCAAGCTGTTCGACACGACGGGCAAGGTGCTGTATGGCCCGGTCAATGCCAATAACGTCTTCAGGGGCTTCACGGGAAACTGCGAAGAGCGCAGCAGCGGCGACGTAGTCGTGCGCTACGACCAGCTCGCCGACCGGTGGCTCGTCGTTATGCCGCTTTTTTCGCGCGGCGCGGCGCGGCCGGATCAGCCGGAGGCGGGTCGAGCTGGCGCACCTGCACAGGTGAGCGTGCCTGGCGTTGCTGGCCAACCCGGCCCGGCGATGACCCTTTTTCGGCCTCCGCCTCCGCCGCCTGCCAATCCGACCGCGACCGCGTTGAGTGCCGGCCAGTTGAACAGAGCATCACAACCGCAGGAGCCACAGGGCCCGTACTCGATGTGCTACGCCGTGAGCACGAGCGCCGACCCGATGGGTTCGTATTATCGCTACGAATTTCTGCGCGCGTACTTCCCGGATTATCCGCGGCCCGCGATCTGGCCCGACGGCTACTATGTCCCCACGAGCACGAGCGACGATCGAATCTCAGAAACCGTTGCGACCCAGAAACACGCGTGCGTTGCCGACCGCGCGAAGATGCTCAAAGGTGAACCAGCGACCGAGCAATGTGTCATCATCGAGAACAGCAACTTTCTCAACAACGCGGACGTTGACGGCAAGGCGCTGCCGCCGGCCGGCGCACCGAACATCATGATGGCCGCGGGCGGCCGACAACTGGACAAGATCTTTCAAGACCATGTTATTGACGTTTGGAAGTTTCACGTCGATTGGCAGACGCCAGCGAACACGAAGGTCACCGGTCCCGAAAAGATTATCGTGGCGCCCTACCATTATTTGTGTGACGGGCAACTCACGTTCTGCGTGCCGCAGCCGGGCAGCGAACGGCGGCTCGACGCGCAGGGCGACAAGATTATGGCGCGGCTCGTGTACCGGAACATTGGCGGGCGCGAATCGATCGTCGCCGCGCATTCGGTGAACACAACCGCCGGCGGCGGAGGCGTGCGGTGGTACGAATTTCGCGTCGGCAAGAGCCGCGACGTCAGTCTCTATCAACAGGGCACGTATGCGCCGGAGGGATTCTTTCGCTGGATGGCGAGCCCTGCAATCGATAAGTTCGGAAACATCGGCATTGGCTACTCGTTCGGTGGCACGCCGAATTTTGTTGGCCAGCGGTTTGCCGGCCGACTCACAAACGATCCGCGGGGCCAGTTGACGCTGAAGGAAACCATTCTCGTGGACGGCGAGGGGCCGGACGGCGACCCGACCCGTCCGGGCATTCAGCGCTGGGAGGACTACACGCAAACGGCAGTTGATCCAACCGACGACTGCACGATCTGGTACGTCGGCGACTACGTCAAGAAAAACGGAACGAGCTACTCGAGCCGCATTGGCGCGTTCCGTATGCCGAGGTGCGGGCGGTAACGGCCAGCGTTCCACCCCGCCATTGCGTTACTCTCAAATGCACCGGTGTACCCCCTCTCCCAGGCACCACTCATGAAGCTAGTTCTTCTCCCGATTGCGGTAGCAGCTGCGCTTGCGGGTTGTGCGGGTACGACTCCCGCACCCGCGCCGGCACCCACGCCGGCTGCCGCCGTCACCCGGCCCGCTAACGGATTTCCGCAGAATGGTCCGCCGGGCGGTGCGACGCCGGACTCGACCGGCCGTGCCGGCGCAGGCGGTCCGCCGACTTCGGCTCCACGTCCATATAATCGCGTCATCACGAACGAAGCCAAAACGCGCCGTGGCCTGTTCTCCACGCATCGCGTTGGCGACAAACTGTATTTCGAAATTCCGGCGACCGAGCTCAATAAAGACCAGCTTATCGTAGGCCGCTATGCGCGTGCCGCAGCGGCAGACCCGACGCTACCAGGCGGCGGATTCGGTAACTACGGCGGCGATCAGTTCGCAGAGTCGGCAGCGCGGTGGGAGCGGAGCGGCAACCGGATAATCCTCCGGGCCCCCTCGTATTCGATCACCGCCGACACATCACTGCCGGTCTACAAAGCAGTCGTCGCGTCCAACTATGCGCCAATCGTCGCGATTTTCAACGTTGACGCATACGGGCCCGACAGCGCCGCTGTCATTGAAGTGACCCGTCTCTTCACTACGGCGATTCCCGAGCTGACGGCGATTCGTGGGCAGATTGACCCAACCCGCTCCTTCATTGAACGCGTCGTCGCGTTTCCGGAGAATGTTGAAGTCGAGGCCACACAGACAGGTACGACGGCCGCTCCCGGCGGCATACCTCAGCTCGGTGGCGCGCCGCGTCCGGCACAAAGCGTGCTCGCCCACTGGAGCATCATTCGTCTCCCCGAACAGCCGATGATGGCACGTCGCTTCGACGAGCGCGTCGGCTTTTTCACCGAGCGTTTCGTGGACTTCGGCGCCGAAAGCCGCGCCGCGCGCCGTCAGTACATCACGAAGTATCGTCTTGAGTGCGCCGGTGCACCCGACGCGAATGGACTTTGCACTCCCAAGAAGCCGATCGTGTACTATGTCGACCCGAATACTCCGGAACTGTGGAAGCCGTGGGTCCGCAAAGCGATCAACGATTGGAAACCCGCGTTCGAAGCCGCCGGCTTCAAAGACGGGATCGTCGCTATGGACGCACCCGCCAATGATCCCGATTGGTCGGCAGAAGATATTCGCCATACGGTTATCCGCTGGCTGCCAAGCACCACAGAAAATGCCGTTGGCCCGCACGTCAGCGATCCGCGCACCGGTGAAATCCTCAATGGCTCGGCGCGCATTTTCCAAAACGTGGTGAACCTCAATCGCGACTGGTACTTCACGCAGGCGTCGCAACTCGATCCGCGCGCCCGCACCTTCCCGTTCCCCGATTCCCTCACGGGGCGGTTGCTCGAGTTCGTCGTTGCCCATGAGATCGGGCATACGATCGGACTGCAGCACGATCAGATCGGCAGCTCGACGTATCCTGCCGATAGCATTCGTAGCCCGTCGTGGGTCCATAAGATGGGCCATTCGCCGAGCATCATGGATTACTCGCGCTACAACTACGTTGCGCAGCCCGAAGACAAGATCGCGCTCGACGACATCATCCCGCGCGTTGGTCCGTACGACAAGTGGGCGATTGGTTGGGGCTATCGTCCAATCCCAGGAGCCAACACGCCCGATGCTGAGCGCGCGACGCTCGAACGGTGGACGCGGATTCAGGATACGGTGCCGTGGTACCGCTTTTCCGCGAACAACGATTTCGGCGGCTATGGCACGCTCAGCGAAGCCGTCGGTGATGCGGACCCGGTGAAGTCCACAGCACTCGGTTTCAAGAATCTGCAGCGTGTGATGGGGTACGTCAGCGGGGCCGCCACCAGACCGGGTGAGGACAACAGCGATCTGAAGGAAGTGTACGATCGCACCGTTGGCCAATGGACAACCGAAGCGAACCACGTCGCGACGATTATTGGTGGTGGCACGGTTTGGTACAAATCGGGAAGTCAGGCGGGCCCGGTGTATGTCGCGTTGTCAAAGGCGCGGCAG
>JANYKA010000134.1 GCA_025358315.1 Gemmatimonadota bacterium
GCGTGACGATCTTCGTTTCGGACCCGGAAAGCCCCCAACTTTCGAGTATCACGCCGGCCGCCACAGCTCCGGTGCCGCACGCCAAAGTCTCCCCTTCGACGCCGCGCTCATACGTCCGCATCAGCCATTGGCCATCAGCCCCGGCAGCCACGAAGTTCACGTTGGCGCCGGCTTCCAGGCTGGCGTGGTGACGAAGCGCTTTGCCCCTGACTACCACGTCGACCGCCTCGGTATCGTCCACAAGCACCACCAGGTGCGGGACGCCGGTATTGGCGAAGCCCATTTGCCGTTCTCCGGAGATAAGCGGGATTCCCGCCTCCGGTCGCAATCCCTGAACCGGTTGCAGGTCCACCTCCGGCTCTCCGTCACGGAATCGGGCCGAGATCACCCCAACGTCAGTCGCAAAGCGAAATCCGTCGCGGGAACCTATCCCAAGCTCAGTGGCCAGCCGAGTTGTGCAGAGCGACGCATTGCCGCAGAGCTCGCCAAGGCTCCCGTCGCGGTTGAGGTAGCGGATCCTAAGTTGTTCTGTTGCATCGCGTTGCAGAAAAACAATGCCATCAGCACCCACGCCGGTTGCCCGAGCACAGATTCTGTCTACCACGGCCGGATCTGCCAGAACTCCCGCCGGCTCGTCGCGCGCATCGAAAAAGAGAAAGTCATTCCCCGACCCGCTCATTTTCCAGAATTTGCGGCCATGCGGAATGCTCACAACCGGCCGACCATCGCCCACCACCGGAGGCGCGGCACCATAAGTATGGCTTCGCGCACGATTCCCTTATTCATTTTGCTCTTGCCGTGAGCCCGGTCGCTGAACACGATTGGAATCTCCACCCACTTGAATCCTTTCCGTGATGCCCGGAAGCTCATCTCGATCTGAAACGCGTAGCCGTTCGAGCGCACATCATTTAAGTCGATCGCTGCCAGCACGCGGCGGTGAAAACACTTGAAGCCGCCTGTGGCGTCCCAAAGCTTGAGTCCCGTCACGATTCGTGCATAGACGTTGGCACCATAGCTCAGCACGAGGCGCGACATTGGCCAGTCGATAATCGTGACATTGCCGTTGAGATACCGCGAACCCAACACGAAGTCGGCGGTCTTGGCGGCCTCGAGAAACTGCGGAATGTGCGCCGGGTCGTGCGAGAAATCGGCGTCCATTTCAAAAATGAGTTCATATTCCGGGCGCGCGAGTGCCCAGGCAAAACCGTCACGATAGGCAGTGCCAAGTCCCATTTTCGCCGGCCGCCGCAGTAGATGAACTTTGGAGTTCGTGCGGCCAATGCCCTCAACGATTTGGCTGGTCCCGTCCGGCGAATCATCGTCGACAATCAGCATCTCGATCTGCTCATCCTGCGCCAACACGGCGTTGATGAGCGCGCGAATGTTCTCCTTCTCGTTGTACGTCGGAACGATGACGAGCGCTTTCTCGGCGACGTCAAGCATGTGCGTGCGCACTCCGCGGCAACGGAGCAACCGGCTTCGCTGGCATGCCGGCGCCAGATGAGTCATCGTCGCGGCGGCTTAGCCACCAGCCACCAATGGCCGCGACCAATGCGATCAGCAGCGCCAGCCAAGTAATTTTCTTTCCGGTGGCGTATGAATCACTCTGAAAAGTCAGTTCAACTTTCCTTGCCCCTTCCGGCAGCGGCACGCCAATCAACAGATAATCCGCACGTTCGGCTTGTGCTGCTTTACCGTCAATCTTTGCGCGCCAACCGGGATAGAAATTTTCGGAAACAACAAGCGCCGAACCTTTAGGTGCGGGATCGCTGAGCGTGAGCGCAATATGGCCGGGCTCGTACGTCGTGGCAGTCACAATGATCGACAAAGGATTTGGCAGCTGCGTAAGTGTTTGTGCGGCCACCTTGGACGACGTATCGAATACCGCGACGCCGTGCACCGGGAAGTTTGGCGCCCGAAGCGCATTCCGGAGCGCATCGTCTGGATACTTAATCATGACGGGCGCTACCCACGCAAACGGTTGCTCGCCCGGAAGCAGGAAGAGCGAAAGCTTCGTCCCCGCGGCGTCCAACACCGGCCCGACTACACGCCGCGCCCCGGTGATCCCCAGCGAGTCGGTATTCGTGAGCACAAACTGCGTGTTCGTCATCGCCCAGAATGTCGGATTGAATGCGGCGTTCCGGTAGCCATTGTCGAAATCGTCAAGGTTTTGATACCGGCCGAGCTCGTTGCCATGATACCCGATCAACGATTGCCGGACGCGATGCGACATCAATCCATCGACCCCGGCGATATACGGATCTCCGAGGCCAGCCGGCGCATCCGGCAGCTCGACAGAAATGACGCGCGCTGGCTGGGAGAGCTTTTTCAAAAAATCGACGGCCAGGTTACTGGCGAACAACTGCTTTGCAGGTGGCAGGAACTGCCAGTACAAACGCTCCACGCTCCACAAATCAATCGCGCAAATAGCAACAAGGCCCAGTCCCGCCATCCGCGCCGTGATGCGCTGCATCGACAGTAGGAGAATCACGCCGCTGGTCAGACCGACAAACAATAGCGAACGCAATGCTCCGATTTTCAGATCGGTCGCTCCGTCGGCAATTCGCGTCGCGAGATTTGGAGACTGTGCGAGTCCATTCGCCATCGCCGTGAATCCGCCCATCAGCGCAAAGAGCGTGATCAGCACGCCACCGCCAAGCCATATATACGCAAAACGGGCCGAGAGCCTTCTGGTAAGCAACCGCTCGGTGCCCAATGCAGCCATCACGGCGATTGCCAGCGTCGTCACATAGAATATTGTGCTCGGCGCGCGGAACACCTTGGTGCCTGGAACGATCGCGTAAATAATCTTGAAAAATGGCGTGCTGCCGCCAAGTGCCCATAAGAGCGACACGATGGCCACGCCGAGCCAGAATCGGAGAAACCGCTTGCGGGCCCCTGCCCACCCGGCGCCAAACGCCGCGGTTGCCAGCAGGAGCACCGAGGCGCCGACGTATTCACTATGAAAGTGAATAGTATTGCGGCCCCAATAGTTATTCAGTATCCCGGAGAACTGCGGGAGATACGTATTGATCAGCTCTTCGAGCGGGAATGAGAAGCTTGTCGAGAACTCCCAACCTGGTGAGGTCGCGCGCGGTGACCAAGGTTGGTACTCAAAAACCGGTAGATATTGAATGGCGCCAATCAACATGCCCACGACGACCGCGGCCAACGCCAAGCCTAACCGCTTGAATGCGACATCGCGGGCGAGGGCTTCGGCTCCGAGGCCGCCGAACGCAAGAAAGAGTGCCCACGCACCCGCGGTGAGCAACAAGTACTGCAACAACTGCGGGTGCGGTGACAATACCGCTAATCCGATAATCAGTGCGAGGACGCCCCACGCCCATTTCTTTCCGTCGCGCATTCCCCACGTGAGTATCAGCAAGGTCACCGGGAGGAGCGCCGAGACGAACAGCTTGCCGTCGTGGCCCGCGGATATCAGCGACGAAACAAAGCCGCCCATCATATACGCCATACCTCCGACGAGTGCCGCATAAAACGAAATTCGCGCAGCATGCCGGAGGAACCAATATGTCGCCAAACCGCACAGCACGAAGTGGAAAATCATTCCCCACGTCATCGCGATATCCACTGGCAAAATCAGGCGAAGAAGAAATGTCGGATAAAAAATATCGCCGTGCATTGCCCCGATGAATGGCATTCCGCCAAAGAGATATGGATTCCACTGCGGAATGCTGCCGTGGGCTTTGAAATAACTCGCGGCGAATTCGCGAAACGCGTACCCCGCCTTGTATTGATCGCTGTTGGTGTTGCCAAGGAACTGGCCGGCAAGCGCCGGATACGCCAGCACCATCGCCGCAACAGAGTACGCAAGCGCCGCCCAGAGTGAGGCGAACTTGGGGGCGGCGGGTGCGGGCTCGCCGGTGGAGATGGGTGATTGTTTACGGGCCATTCGAGGGGTCGATGTTTGGTGTTGTCCGACGCGCGGAACGGGCAATGCGGCCTGCAACGAGATATAACAATCCGGGTGCGGCCTCGAGAACGGTGAGCCAAAGACGGGAGACGATTACCAACAGCGCCGCTGACGCGCCGATTTCGAGATGTGCTACGAAAAGAAAGTTCGTCAGTGAGGTTTCGCGAACTCCGATTCCGGCCGGAGCAAACAAAAAAGCGTACCCGATCACATATGCCAGGGTGAAAACTGCGACATAAGACGCGGTGGTGCCACTAGCCGATCCAAAGAGCGAAATCGCCAGCATCCGGAATGCCACGCCATACAGCACCCAGGCAATCGAACAGCCGATCAGCGCCCCGAAAATGGCAGTGACTGGAATATGTGGTTCAGGAAAGTCGCGACCGCTCAACCGGCGGACCGTTCGGGCGCCCCACGGCAGAATCCACGGTGTGGCAAGTGCCACTACTGCGGCCAGAATCGAAAGCGGGACGAATCCCGCACCGCCTAGTGCCCTTCCGCCTGCAATCACTGTAACAATGCATCCAGCGAGCAGGTTGACGAGATTTACGACGAGCGACGATCCCACCGCCGCCGTCGGTGGGACCCCCTTTTCCTGCGCCATCACACCCATCGCACCGATCTGCCAGATGCCCCCGGGCACATACTTGCCGAGGTTGGACACGAACCAGATACGGGCAGCGTCGCTCCACGAAATGCGAGCGCCCCACGCTACCACGGTGCGCCGCCACGTTTCGATCAGTACGGCATAGCTGACGAGCACTACCGCGCCGGAGAGCGCGAACAATCCCCAGTTGGGATGCACGGTCGCCTTCAACGCCAGAAGCTCGTCCCACTGTCCGACGAGCGTTCTGCCATAGAACACCAGCACCACGAGTACCAGCAGAGTGCCAACGACCTGACGTCCCTTAGTAAGCATTCCTCACCCGTTCGTAGATCGCTTTATATCGTGCGGCGACCGCCGTCGGCGCGAATCGCGCGAGCGCCGCAACCCGACCGGACTTTCCCAGTGCAGCGCCGCGTGCCGGATTGATGATGGCATCGTCCATCGCCGTCGCGAGAGCAGCGGTGTCGCCGGAGGGCACCAGTGTTCCGGTATTCCCGTGGTCAATGACGTCTGGTAGCCCACCGGAGTTGAATGCGATCACCGGCGTTTCGCACAGTTGTGCCTCAACGGCCACCAACCCGAGTCCTTCGTCTTCGCTCGGCATAACCAGCGCCGTCGCTGCCCGGTACAACGGAACGAGCATGTGCTGCGGCAACGCACCATGCCAGCGCACGCGTGCCGCGAGCCCGAGCGCGTTGGCATGCGCACGAAGCGCCGGCTCATCGGGGCCTTCGCCGACGACATCCAGCGTCGAACTCTCCCGTGCGGACGCCATCGCGTCGAGCAACAGCCGAATGCCCTTCTGTGCGTTGAGGCGCCCCACGAACAAGAACTGCGATTGAGCGCGCACGCCCGCGGGCGAAAATAAATCAATATTTACCGGCATCGGCTCGATCGCCGCGGCGAGCCCCGGCTCCATCGCTGTCGCCCTGCCAGCCAGAAATGCCGACACAGTTGTCACGGCGGCCGAGCGCTGGATGACGCGACGGAACAGCGCTGGCGCCCAACTGCTTTTGGCGGCAAGGCGAACATCGGAACCGTGCATCGTCGTCACCAGCGGCTGGCGCGGCATGGCGCCGAGCACCATTAGTCCGCTCGGGAACCACCAATGCGCGTGAATCACGTCGGGTGCGAACGCGGAAAGCGATCGACGGACGGCCAGCGTTCCACCGGCCAGCAGACCGGCAAGCGCGGCCTTGCCCCGTAGCGATGTTTGCACCTGCTCGGCCATCGTACCAGCGTAGGCGAGCGTCTCCCACTGCCCCGGTGCATAACGAAAACGGCGGACGGTGATCCCTTCTATTGTCTCGATCGCCGGCAGTTTGGGTGCGGAGGGCGCCAGGACTTCAACCGTCACTCCAATGTGCCCAAGTGCTACCGCCAACCGATGCACAAAAGCGCCGGCAGTATCGCCCGCGTGGCGCGGGAACGAATGGGTGACAAAAAGAACCCGCACGGGTCTCTCCGCTACTGCGCGTCGATGCGACGACGAATCTCGCGCTGCTCGGCGCGCAACGCCGCAACCTGTTCACCCAAGAGTCCGGTGGCGAAGAAAATCGAACCCAGCAGCAGGCAGGTTTGAATGAGCATCCACATGGCACGAACTCCCTGCCCCGTGACCAAAAGGACAACGCCAAATACGACACCAATCGCGAACATTGATGCACCCAGAATTCCAAAGGCCAGCAGCGGCTTTTGCGCGAAGCGCAACTCGAACCAGACGGCAAGCATATCGAGTACGCCCACGGGAATCCGCGAGAATCCGAACTTCGACTTGCCGGCGTTTCGGGGATACAGCGGAACGGGAATCTCCGTCACCGAATACCCCTGTGCGGCGGCGAGCACGATCATGTACCGGTGCCAATCAGGACGTACGGGTTGATCGGCCATCACTTCGCGGCGATAAGCCTTCACGTTGTTGAGGTCGCGCACCGGAATGTGGAAGAGCAATCGGGACAAACCATTGTAGATCCGCGAGACGAACGCCTTTTCGTAGTCGCCTTGCTTGAATCCCGTGACCATATCCGACTCGCCAGCGAGAATCGGCGCGACGAGCCGCGGAATATCTTCCGGCTTGAATTGCAAGTCGGCCGGGAAAAACACCAATACGTCGGAACTGGCGGCGAGGTAGCCACTCCGGAGAGCGTCGGCGATTCCACGCTGGGTCCGGTGCCGAACGGTGCGCAGAAACGAATACTTTGCGCTCAGCTCACCCAGCACCTTCCCCGTCGCGTCGGTAGACCCATCGTCCACCACAATTACTTCGTACGACTCGGCACGGCCACGAAACGCGTCCGCGCAGAGCTGCAAAAGAAGCGGGAGGTTTTCGGCTTCGTCCTTGGCCGGAATCAATACCGAAACGTCAACGGCACTCATACGCGTTTCCTCATGCGGGCCGACAGCACCCCGAGCTGATCCCGATACTTCGCCACGGTGCGACGGGCAATTTGCACGCCATCTCTTTCGAGTATTTCCACGATTGCCTGATCCGTGAGGGGGTTTTTCGGGTTTTCATCGCCCACGAGCTTGTCGATCGTTGCCTTGATGCCGCGCGCCGACACATCGTCGCCATCCGTCGTGGACAATCCGGACGAAAAGAAATATTTGAGCGGCAACACGCCGCGAGGCGTTTGCGCGTACTTCTCGTTGGTGACGCGACTGACCGTGGATTCGTGCATCCCGATCGCATCGGCCACTTCGCGCAAGGTAAGCGGTTTCAAAAAATTCACACCCTTCTCAAAAAACTCCCGTTGCCGGTCCACAATAAAATGCATCACCTTGAGCATCGTCTGCCGCCGTTGCTCAATCGCCTGGATGAGCCATTGCGCGGCATTCAGTTTGTTCGTGATGAATTCCTTGTTCTCACCGTCGAATCGCTTTTTGTCGCGGGCAATCTCTTGATAAACTTTGCTGAGCCTGAGTCGCGGCAGATTGCCATCGTTGATGAATACGAGGTACACGCCGTCGATCTTCTCCACGACCATGTCGGGAATAACATAATTGTCAGAGCCGCCGGATTTAAGCAGTCCCGGTTTGGGGTTGAGCTTCGCAATTTCATCCGCCGCCTCTTGGACTTCGGCCGCGCTGATCCCGACCTTGCGCGCAACATCTGCCCACCGGTGTGCGACCAATTCATCGAAGAACTCACGGACCATTCGTCCGGGCAACGCCGCCTCCCGCCCCGCCTCGCGCAACTGGAGCAACAGGCATTCCCGTAAATCGCGCGCGCCCGTACCGGCGGGTTCGAGATGTTGCACGACCTGGAGCATCGCATCGGCTTCTTCCATCGTATAGAACGGAAGTGTTTCGTGATCGCGGCCCTCTTTTTCAGCGGCTTTGGCGATCTGGTCGTTGATGCTCTCAAGAATCTGGTCCAGCGACGCGGAGAGGTATCCGTCGTCGCCAATGTTACCGATGAACTCCTCGGCCAACATGAGTTGACGCGGGGTCAACTCGAGCATCTGTACCTGTTCGCGCAGATGATCGTCGAGCCGTTCGGTCCCGACCGGAACCGCCTCGAATTGTTCACTGTTGTCGCGCTGATCCTGCATACCGCCTTCGGTCTCGAATCCGTTGAGAAGAATCGCTTCCCAATCCGTTTCGTCGTCCGTGGTATCGGCGGGCGCCTCCACAATAACTTCCTGTTCTGCGTCAGTCTCTGCCGGGTCACCGTCCGTCTCTTCCTCGTCGTTCTCATCATCGGAGAGGTCGAGAAAGGGATTCGTGAGCAACTCCTGCTTGAGGTGCTGCTGCAAATCGAGCAAGGGCATATAGAGCATATCCATCGCCTGATACAGGCGAGGATTGATCTTGAGCTCCTGCCCAAGGCGAACCGACTGGCTGAGCCCTGCCTTCACCCGGCCGGCTCCGGCGGCGACTCGGTGGCCGCGACGTGAATGACGTCCCGCTCCACCTTGCCATGTGTTGCTTCGTAACGGGAACGCAGGCGCGCGGTAAGCGTCGGTCCGAGGTAAATGTCGGCGACCGTGTCGTCGAATACCAGCTCGCGTACTGAGCCCGAAACTTTCACCTGACCATCGAACATGATGTACGCGCGGTCCACGATATCGAGCGTCTGTTCAACGTTATGATCGGAAATGAGGACACCGATTCCACGGTCCTTCAGGCTCGCCACGATCTGTTGGATGTCGTGGACGGCGATCGGATCGACGCCCGCGAACGGCTCGTCGAGCATCATAAACTTTGGCTGGGTCACCAGCGCCCGCGTGATCTCCAGTCGACGGCGCTCGCCGCCGGAGAGCGCATAGGCCTTGCTGGTACGCAAGTGCTTGATGCTCAACTCGTCGAGGAGCGTTTCCAATCGGCTTTCGCGCTCCTGACGGGTGATCGGCAGCGTTTCGAGAATCGCGAGGATGTTCTCTTCGACCGTCAGTTTGCGAAACACCGACGGCTCTTGCGAGAGATAGCCGATACCGCGACGGGCGCGTTTATACATCGGCATCGCGGTAATGTCCTCACCGTCGAACAGGATACGCCCCGACTCCGGCGGAATGATTCCCACGATCATATAGAAGGTGGTGGTCTTGCCGGCGCCGTTGGGCCCGAGTAAACCAACGATTTCGCCCTGCTTTAGGTCGAGCGCGACGTTGTTCACCACATTGCGCCGCTTGTATGTCTTTACAAGTCCTTCGGCGCGCAACTCGCTCGACCCCTGTACGCGTAGCGAGGCCGAACTGCGCCGCGCGGCCTGGTGCTCGCCGGTATGGCGCAGTGCTTCGTTGACTTCACCGCGCAGGTCACGAACGGTTGTCCAGAGCTTCGGTGCGATACGCAGGGTGAACCCCGCGGCCGCCGATCCCACGGCGACGCGTTCAATCGCACCGGCGCCGATTAACCGTGGCAATACCACGTCGGCAATATGGGTGCGCACTTCATCAAGGCTGAGTCGGCCGGCCTCCGCGTCAGCATCGCGCCCCTCGGCACGTACTTGCGCGAGGTAATCGGAACGCAACCGCAGCACCATCTCATGAAATGCTGCTGTTCCTGTTTCGTCGGCCACACTCACGGTAGCCAGCAAGGTCATGGCTGCCGAGCGGTCGCCTGATGCATAGCGCTCAATGATCGACAACAATTGTTCTTGCGGATCAGTGCTCCCATTCCCAATCACGATGTCATCCCCTTGGTCAGCGATACGGCACGCGATGAGACAGGTTTCTTGGGCTTTATTGCCGCCCCCGAGTCGGGCTTAACGGGCGCCGGTTTCACTGCGGATGCGTTTGGCGTCGCGACTTTTGGCTTCGTTCCCGTCGTGTCGGACGATGTTGCCACCGAGCTGCTGTCGGGGGTGGCTTCCAGATAGAACCCAGCGGCCTTGTCTTTCACGCTCACACTTTCGACCTGACGGTCACGAAAATCAACGGTGATGACACTCCCGGTCACATAGTTGATGTTCGGCTTGCCAGTTTTTGCTTTCAGTCCGCCCGGTGAGGCCTGATAGAATGATCGCGCCGCACCGGTTGCGACGATCGTCTTAATGGCCGGCTGGTTGACCGTGTCGGATTTCGCCGGCGGATCGAAACGCGCGACAATAGAATTGCCCGCCAACCAATCTTTCTCCGTGGTTACTATCTTCGATGTGTCCGGGCTGCTCTCAGCGCGGGCGTGACGTATGGCGCGCATCTCGCGCAATGTCTGATCGGGAATAATCACATCGATGGAGTCTGCGGTAATGTCGCGTTCCGGTGAGTGTGCCAAGGCAAGCCCGGGGCCGAAAGCATAGGCCCGCTGCAATTTTTGTTTACTTACGCGCAGATCGATCGTGTCGGCCGTCAAGGTAATGTCTTCACTGGTGGCGCTGGCTTTGCCGGCGCTTTTTACTCGTTCGACTTGGCGTTGCTTTGACTGTAAGTCGATGACCGCACCGGCGAGCGTGAAATGCCGTTCGCCGCGTCCAACGATCTTCGGAGTGCCGGTTAATCGGGAAAACTCGCGGCCATTGTCGAGAAACGCCGAGTCGGCCGTCGCGCCAATGTCGGGGCGATCAATCACGACACTGCCTTTCGCGTAGATGAGCGAATCGTTGTCCGAAATAATCCGGTCGGCCACGATATTCGTCGAATCCTTTCCACTGTTGGCGGTGGTCGTATCGGCACCAGCGTCCAGTGCGCTCAGCCACGTATTCGGCCTTCCGTCGGCGGTCAACATGGATCTGGTGCGAACACCAGCGGCCGGTCTCAGATAATCGGCGTTGGGTCCGGTGAAATGCGTCCCCGTTTTCGTCACGCCGACCACATTGCCTTCTGCCAGGAGACGCTCGTCGCTCGTCCAATACGTCATGCGGTCGGCGTCGAGTTTGACCCGTGATTCTTTGTAGTGGACGTGACCAATTAAAAAGAGGCGTCGATCGTCGCCACTGTACTCAGCGCTGTCGGCAAGAATACGCTGGTCAGTGCCAGCACACACCGCATCTACACCGCCACCGTAATACGTGATATACTGCCCGGTCGGCGACTTCACGAGGTTCGTGTGTGTCTTTACGAGCGTGTCGGCGCTCTTCACTTCGGACACCACAAGGTTGCACGGTTTTGCCGCGCCCGCTTTTCGCTGCGCCGTCGCAATGGTGAGCGGAGCGGCCAGCAGAACAACCAGCAGGGCGACCCGCCACCGCGCGCAGAACATGTTCACTGTCCAGACATCCGAAGCGTTCCGGCTTTCACTTTGACTGTATGGATAATGTGGACATTGTTCATGTCCGGATCCGAGACAAACCCAATGCCACGAACTTCCTGTCCACCGGCTTGCATCAAGACGAATGCGCTGTCACTGGAGATTTGATTTGTCCGTTGGTCGTAGCGGAGAAATGGCGTTGTCAACGTACGTCCGTCGAGCGACTTCACGACGACGTCGCCACGTGCTTCGAGCAACTGCGAGCGCGTGTTATAATTTCCGTAGCGGGACGTCAGGATCGCGTCTTTCGCTCCGGTGGAGCTGTAGAACACGCTGTGAACAATTCTCATATCCACCAGCGTGTTGTCATTGAGAAAGAACGATGTGTCCGACAGCACTTCGGCCCGCATCAGTCCGCGGTCGGTGATGATGGATTTGTGTCCAAAGATGATTTGATCGGCGGTGTCGGCCATCGTCTTTTTGGCGTGGGCCTTCGATCCCGCCGTCGTATCCCGATTGCACGCGGCAACAGTGCATGCGGCCACCAAGGCGCATCCGGTCATCACGGCACGATGTAGCGACCTCACGCCGCACCTGAGCGCATCAAATCGTGCAGATGAACCACGCCAACGACGCGGCGGCTGTGATCGAGCACTGGCATCGCCATGATTCCCGCCTGTTCCATATGATAGACCACGGCACTCGCCAGCTCGTCAGGCGTAGTTGTTTTCGGCGACTGGGACATTACCGCGCTTACCGATACGGAAAACACGTCCTGCTGCCGCTCCATGAGACGCGTCAAATCACCCGTAGTGATCAACCCCACAAGTGTTTTTCCCTCATCGGTGATCAAGGCAATGCCGCGCCGTTTTGCGAGCTGCACGATGGCATCGCGCATCGTCGCCTGTGGGCCCAGCACCGGAAGATCGTCGGATAGCATGACGTCGGCGACGGTCAGTAACAGTTGCTTGCCCAGTGCACCACCCGGATGCAGGCGGGCAAAGTCCTCGCGACGGAATCCCTTGACCTCGAGCAATGCGACGGCGAGCGCGTCGCCCAATGCGAGCGTTACGGTGGTACTGGTCGTGGGCGCCAGATCGTGCGGGCACGCTTCTTCTTTCACCGACGCGTCGAGCCATACATCGGTGTGTCGCGCCAGAGTCGATTCACTCTTCGCAGTGATGGCAACGGTGCGGACGCCGAGCCGCTTTAACTGTTCCAAAAGCGGCAGCAGCTCGTCGGTCTCGCCGCTCTTGGAGATGAGAATCGCCACGTCATTCGCGCTCACGATGCCCAGGTCACCGTGGACACTTTCGGTGGGATGCAGGAACATGGCCGGCGTGCCGGTGCTGGTCATGGTCGCTGCAATTTTGCGGCCAATGAGTCCGGACTTGCCGACGCCCGCGACAATCACCCGCCCCGTGCTCGCGGCGATCAGTTGCACTGCGGCAACGAACGACTCGCCGACTCGCTCTTCTGCGTTACCGATTGCCTCGCGCTCCAACTGCATGACGCGTCGGCCACGAGCGATAATGTCAGCGGGGTTCACTGATCCTCCGGGCCGATGCGCGACGATACATACGATTCAACACACTCGGTCAATTGTCCACGTGCCGTGAGTAATGCATCGGCAAACTCCCGGACGGCGCCGTGGCCACCCTGCCCTGCGAGTTGCACCTGTGCCGTAGCACGCACGGACGCCACCGCATTGCCAACAGCGACCGGCATTCCCACCAGTCGCATCGGTGCAAGATCAGGAATGTCATCGCCTACGAAGGCGACCTCATCGAGCGTGACGCCAAACTCGGCGATCATGCGCCTGAGAGCCGCCAGCTTCCGGCCGCCGGTGTCCTGCACAAGCGAGTCGACGTTGAGCTGTGCGGATCGCACTCGAACGGCGTGCGATTCACGTCCGGTGATGATCCCAACTTTAATTCCGGCGGATCGCATCAACACAATGCCAATCCCGTCTTGAATGTCGAAGCGCAAAAACTCCGTTGGCTTTCCTTCAACGTCGCCAAGATAGTAGCCGGCGTCGGTCAGTACACCGTCCACATCCAATACGACGAGGCGCACCCGCTTAGCTGCTTCAGCTGTGATCATCGCGTGGCTCTCGCTGCGGTCCAAATGGCCAGCGCGCGTTCCATAAATGCATTGATCGTCGCGAGCGGTAGCATGTTCGGACCGTCGCTCGGCGCGTGATCCGGGTCCGGATGCGTTTCCAAAAACAACCCATCGGCCCCTGCCGCGAGTGCGGCGTACGTAAGAGTCGGAATCATTTCCCGCACGCCACCGCTCGAACCGCCGTCGCCCTTTCCTGGCTGCTGCACGGAATGCGTACCGTCAAATATTACCGGACATTTTGCTGCTGTGCGCATTCTCGGAAAGGCGCGCATATCAACAACCAGATCGCCATATCCAAAGAACGTTCCACGCTCGGTGACCGCTACTTCGGCTGCATTGCCGGTTGGCCTGGCGCCGCGCACTTTGTCGGCCGCGCCCTTCATGCCTTCGGGTTGCAGCCACTGGCCGCGCTTGATATTGACCGGTAAGCCAGTGGCGCCGGCCGCTTCAAGCAGGTCCGTCTGCCGGCAGAGAAAGGCCGGGATTTGCAGCGCATCCGCTACCTGCGCGGCGGCCGCACAATGCTCCGGGAGATGGACGTCTGTGATAATCGGCAAGCCGGTGCGTGACCGCACGCGCTCCAACGCGGCCAACCCTTCGTGGAGCCCGGGGCCGCGATGCGCTCCGGCGTTTGACCGATTCGCTTTGTCGAAACTCGCTTTGAAAATAATTCCGCCCGGCACATGCGTTGCCAACTTGGCAAGATGATCGCCGACTCGAAACATCAGCTCGTCTCCCTCCACGACGCACGGGCCGGCTATCAAAAACAACCGGTCGCTCGGAAAGAGCGTGCGTGCCCCATTCGCGATTACTTGGTCAGCCATCTAGTCGGCCTTCGCCAGTTGCTTAGTCGGACTCGACAGTGTTGCCGCGCGATCATCGCGCTTGCGCTTGGCCGCGGCCGCCGCGGCCACGAACGCCGAAAAGAGCGGATGCGGACGCGTCGGCCGACTTTTCAATTCTGGATGGAACTGGCACGCAACGAAATACGGGTGATCCGGCAGTTCGATCATTTCCACGAGCGAGCCATCGGGTGACAACCCGGAGAGCCGCATCCCCTTCTCGTGGAACAAGTCGCGGTACTGATTGCTCACCTCATACCGATGGCGATGCCGTTCACTGATTTCCGGCACGCCATAAATTTCGGCCGCCTTCGATCCTGGCTTGAGCCGACACGGATACGCCCCAAGCCGCATCGAGCCGCCCATATCCTTCACATGCTGCTGACTCTCCATCAATGAGATCACGGGATTGCCGCACTCCGGGGCGAATTCGCTGGAATTCGAGTCGTCGAGCCGGCACACGTTTCGCGCAAACTCGATAATTGCGACTTGCATGCCGAGGCAAATCCCAAAGAACGGCGTGTGGCCCTCCCGCACGATGCGAATCGCCTCAACCATTCCTTCGACACCGCGAACACCGAAACCGCCAGGCACGAGCACGCCGTCAAACTTGGCGATCATCGCCTGTGTGGTCTTTTCATCTGTGAACAGATCGCTCGACGTCCAAGCGATGTCCACGCCGACATCATTGGCAATCCCGCCGTGAATGAGCGCTTCTTGCACGCTCTTGTAACTATCGGCGTAATCGGTGTATTTGCCGACGATCGCGATCCGCACTTTGTCCTTCGGCTCCAGCACCCGATGCACGAGCGACTTCCACGCGGAGAGGTCCGGTGCTGGGGTATCGAGTCCCAGCCGCCGGCACACCATCGTGTCGAAACCCTGCTCGGCGAAGGAAAGCGGAATTTGATAAATCGTCTTCACGTCGCGGCTCTCGATCACCGCACCAAACTCGACGTTGCAGAATAGGGCGATCTTGCGTTTGGTGTCCTCGGTAAGCGGACGCTCCGTGCGACAGATCAGAACGTCGGGTTGGATACCAATTTCCATGAGATCGCGCACCGAATGTTGCGTCGGCTTTGTTTTGACTTCGCCGGCGGCCGCGATGTATGGCACTAGCGTGAGGTGCACAAAGATTGTGTTCTCCCGCCCGACATCGTGGCGGAATTGCCGAATCGCTTCAAGAAATGGTAGCGACTCGATGTCACCGACCGTACCGCCGATCTCAACGATCACCACATCATTCTCCGGCGCAATCCGCCGAATGGCACTCTTGATCTCATCCGTGATATGCGGAATCACCTGCACCGTGCTTCCCAGGAACTCTCCGCGCCGTTCCTTGGTGATCACATTCAGGTACACACGGCCCGTCGTAACATTGTTGGCTTGGGTGAGCGGCCGATCGATAAAGCGCTCGTAGTGGCCGAGATCCAAGTCTGTTTCTGCCCCATCGTCGGTGACGAATACTTCACCGTGTTGAAATGGGCTCATGGTCCCTGGATCCACATTGATGTATGGATCGAACTTCATCATGGTCACACGAAGTCCGCGCTCAACGAGCAAACGCCCGATTGATGCAGCCGCAATGCCCTTGCCGAGCGATGAGACTACACCGCCGGTAACGAAAATGAACTTTGTGGTGTTCTGGCTGTTCTGCGGAATATTCGGCGTCATTTCGACCCAGCGGCGGAGGGTTGTTCGGACGGCTCTGTCCATAGGCTGTTGGCAAGAGCAAGATCTTCTTCGGTGTCGATGCCACCCCCGACAACGGGCGCAACGATCGCGACTCCCATCGCCAGGCCGTCCGCGATGGCTCGCAACTGCTCAAGCCGCTCCGTGAGCTCAAGCGGATGCGGCGGCAACGACACCCAGCGGTTCAGGGCATCACGATTGTAGGCGTATACACCTAAGTGCTGTTTCACGAGCCCATCGCGATGGGCCCGATCGTTTTCATCACGCAAAAACGGAATGGGCGCCCGCGAGAAATAGAGCGCCCGACCCAGATCATCCATAACCACTTTTACGACTGCCGGATTCAAAAGCATCTCCACCGATCCCGGCGACGCCGCGGTACCGAGGGGGTAAGTCCCGCGCTCAACAAATTGCGCGGCACCGCGAATTCCATCGGCGTTGATATAGGGCTCGTCCCCCTGAACGTTCACGATCACATCGTACCCCGCATACTCGGCCTTGTTGGCGACTTCGGCCACGCGATCGGTGCCCGAGATATGGTCTCCCCGGGTCATAGCCACCTCAGCACCGGCGGCGACAACGGCGGCAGCCACATCAGGATGGTCAGTGGCCACAACCACGCGATCGGCTGCCTGCATAGCGGCGACACGTTCCCAAACCCTGACAATGAGCGGTTTCCCGCCCAACAAGCGGAGTGGTTTTTGGGGGAGTCTGGTGGCCCCCAGCCTGGCTGGGATTACGATGAGGGTGCTCACAAAGCCACACTCGGCAGGGGCAGCGTAGACGCAAAATCCACGCCACGGAATATAGGCCCGGGGAGGCCCGGGCGCAAAGACTTTGGCTGAACGGTGTTACCGCAGCCCAGATTAGGGCTTTATGGCCGACTTTGGCGACAAAATGGTCGAATCGGACGCAGTCGACTTTCCGCCCGGAAGGAGTTCCAACAGCAAGCGGATGGTGTTCTCTCCCATAATCTTGCCAATCTCCGGCTCGCTAAATCCGGCCCTCATCAATGCGTCGGTCAGTAGCGGCATTCCGGAAGCATCGAACGCCGCAGTGATTGAGCCATCCCAGTCCGAGCCGAGTCCCACATGGTCAATGCCAGCCACGTCGACAGCATGGCGAATCGCTTTGGCGATTCCAGCTGGCGTTACATCACAAACGGCCGCATCCCAATAGCCGATGCCAATCACCCCGCCATTCAGGGCCAATTTCCGCAGTTGATTGTCGGTCCAGTTGCGCGGTCCCGGACAGACTGCCGCCACTCCACCGTGAGAGACTACGACGGGCTTCGTCGCTATCGCCAGGACTTCGTCCACTGATTTCGCTGACACGTGCGCCAAATCAACGATAATCCCTTTCTCTTCCATTTTTTTCACAACGTCCCTGCCGAGTGGCGTAAGTCCGCCTTTCGCTGTTCCGTGGGCTGAGCCGGCGATTTCGTTGTCAAAGAAATGCGCGAGTCCGGCCATCCGGAATCCCATTGCATATAGCGCGCGCAGGTTATCGATTTTTCCTTCCAGCACCTGAAGCCCTTCGAGCGACAGAATTCCAATCACCATCGGTTTGCCGGTGGCCCGTGCGGCGAGCTCGTTCTCCAGTTGCGGCGCTGTGGTGACGACGACCAGCGTTCCGTTCGACCGCTCAGCCGCGTCCTTCAGCTTATTTGCCGTCCACTCGGCGCGAGCTAACAGCGATGTCCATGTTTTGATCGGCCGTCGTTCAGCCACCGCAAGCAGGGTGATGTTGTCGGTCGCGCCGG
>JANYKA010000138.1 GCA_025358315.1 Gemmatimonadota bacterium
GGCATCGTGGCTTGCAGGTAGGCGCCCTGCTCCGTGATGTCGGTGTTGCCTTCGTTGCGGCCGAAGATCGAGCCTTCGGAGCGCGGGGCCGTTTTGATGTAGTCGACGCCGATAATGAAGTTGGCCTTGCTAACATCGAACGCCTGCTGCAGCTGTCCGACGGTCACGGTCGACTTGTCAACGACCGGAATGCCGGTGCGCAGGTAGTACGTGCCGGAGAGATCGTTTGGATCAGAGTTGCCGGAGTTGTTGCCGTTATAGAACACTTGGGCAAAGAACTTCTTGAAGCGGAATCGATCCTGAATGGCGGTCGTCGTCCAGTTCTTGACTTGTGACGCGCCGAATGCGGTGGTGAGCTCGATACCGCTCAGGTCTTTGGTGTAACCATACGACATCACGTTGTCGATGTCGCTGTTCGGCTTGAAGTCGAGGCGGGCTTCGCCGGAATACCGGCCAACATGGAAGTCGCGCTGCACTGGCATGCCCACACGGGCAGCGGGCAGCCCGGGCGTCGCGGCCCACACGGCCGGTTCGTTCGGATCATTGTACTTCCAATCTGTGCCGGTGAAATACTCACCCGACAACTTGTATCCCCACATCCCATCGCCAAACACGCCAGCCGTACGCGCAGCCGCGCGCAGCACCGACTGTGAGCCACCATCAAGCGTCAGTGTCGTGCCCTGCGACTTGAACGGCGACTTGGTTATGAAATGCAGGACGCCGTTTGCCGAGTTCGGGCCATACAGCGCCGATGCCGGTCCATTCAGCACTTCGATGCGGTCGATGTCTTCGTTGGTGCCCGGGATCAGGAAGGGCACGTTCACGCGAAGGGAGGGGACACCGGCGAACCGGTAGTCCTGCATCATCATCATCTGGCCGGAGAAGGCATTGTTGAAGCCGCGCGAGACAATGTTCGTCTGCACGAGACCGCCCTGTGATACCGACAGGCCCGGCACGTTCACCAATGCGTTGGCAATCGACGTCGACGGATGGGTCTCCAGCTGCTCTGACGTCACGACGGAAATCGAAGCCGGTGCGTCGAGGATTTTTTCCTGAGTCGCACCGCGGGACGATGTCGTCACCACTTGATTGAGCGACGCCGCGATCGCCGTGAGTGAGAAATTCGCGGTGGCTGTTCCGTTGCCTGTCACCGAAATATTCTCGGAGCGTTTGGCGGCGTAGCCAATGCGAGAGGCCACGAGAGTGTAGTTACCGGCCGAAAGACCGGTGATGCGATAGCTGCCATCATCGCCCGCAATAACAGCTGCGGCCGAACGTAAACCCGACATCGCCTGAACGCGCGCGTTGGCGAGCGGCTTGCTGCCTTCAGCGTCTATCACCTTTCCAACAATGCTGCCCGACTGGGCAGCGGCTGTGCCGGCAACGGCAAACATCGCCGTCATTGCAACCACTCGGCTGACAAAACGTCGAACCATATAAACACCTCGATGAACTGGGAGTGAGCGGCCCGCTGACTGGGGCAGAGGGCCGTCGCAGAACGACATCGAAAATACCGTCCCAAGACTGAGCACAAACTTTGGTGTTGTCGCCGAATATGGCAAGGCGGAGAAGCGCGGGCCGGTCAATTCACGACCTACCGCTGATTCGGGAACTCGGTACCGGTGGTGTCAACCGAAAACACGCGCCGCACACCCTTCCACTGCACTCCCTTGGCCGGGTGATACTTGGCGACTGCCGTTTCTACGACTTTGTGGTTGCTGCTGGACGCATGGATCATGATGCCGTTACCGACATAAATCCCCACGTGTGAGATGCGCTTGCCTTTGCCGAACACCATCAGGTCGCCAGGCCGCATATCCGACGTGTCGCGTTGCACCAAGCCGCCGAGTTTGGCCAGTTCATGCGCGCTGTGCGGAAGATCGATTCCCAGCTTCGCGAACACGTACTTCACGAAACCGCTGCAATCGAGCCCTTTTTCCGGCGTGATTCCGGCCCATTTATACCGGGTGCCAAGCAGTTCGCGGGTGTTGCCGATGATCGAGTCGCGCTGCATGGCGCTCAGCGTGGCAAACGGCCCTTTCGGATTCGCTTCCCGCTCAGTCAACACCCGTAGCGGCGCCTTCGAGACTGCCCGGCGTGAGGGCGCCCTCGTGTACGAATTCGTCTGCGCAGCCACTGGAACAGTGGCCGCGACGGCAAAAACGCTTGTCAGCAACAGGTGGTGAAAACGGGTCACTTAGACACAGTCAGAGGGACGTAGGTCACTAATAGTACTCCGTCTGGGGGATGGGCGTAACCCTTTGAACAGGGTATTTTCGGTGAATCCCAGTCTAGCGTACGCCGAGCACTTTGTGCGTTTGCACGGACAACCGCCAGCGCGGCTGTTCCAAGCAATAGGCCACCGCGAGTTGGGTATTTTCGGCGGCCGCGGGCCCGTCCATTGGCTGTAAATAGAAGTGCGTGAAGTCCAGCTGCTCGTATTGCTCCGGCGCGCCGTCTATTTGCGGGAAAACGAGCTTGAGTTCGTCGCCGCGTTTGAGAAGCAGCGGTGCACCCACTTTCGGGCTGACGCAAATCCAGTCGAGTCCGCGGGGCGCGGGTTGCGTCCCGTTGGTTTCGACCGCCACTTGGAAGCCGCGCGCGTGCAGTGCGTCGATTGCGGCTTCATCAAGTTGGAGCAGTGGCTCACCGCCCGTGCAAACCACCAAGCGCCGCCCGCCCGCATCGCGAGAGCTCGGCCAACGCGTGGCAACCGCGTCCGCCAAGGCGTCGGCAGACGCGAACTTGCCGCCGTCAGGGCCAACGCCCACAAAGTCCGTGTCACAGAATTGGCAGACAGCGGTTGCGCGGTCGGCTTCGCGGCCCGTCCACAAATTGCAACCGGAAAAACGCAGAAAAACCGCTGGGCGTCCAGTGTGAAAGCCTTCACCTTGCAGAGTGTAGAAACACTCCTTGATGGTATATGTCACGGTGTTTCGATGGTGTACGATGCCGGATCGCGGGTGCCCGCCTGTTCGAAGCCGCGAAGCCGCAACTGGCAGGCGTCGCAATGGCCGCAGGCCGCGCCGGCGCCATCAGGGTCGTAGCAACTCGTGGTCATCGCGTAATCAACGCCCAGCGAAAGGCCGAGTTCGACGATCTGTTTTTTGCTCAGGTCGATGAGCGGCGTGCGAATGTGAACCTTCGCGGCCCCTTCGACACCGGACTTCGTGGCGAGGTTTGCCATCGTCTCGTACGCCCGGATGTACTCGGGGCGACAGTCGGGATACCCGCTATAGTCGAGCGCGTTCACGCCAATAAAAATATCACGGGCGCCAACCACTTCGGCCCACGCAAGGGCGAACGACAGAAAAATTGTATTCCGCGCCGGCACATAGGTGATTGGGATGCCGTGCGACATATCTCCGGCGTCGCGATCTTTGGGCACGGCGATATCGCTGGTCAACGCAGATCCGCCAAAGAGCCGCAGGTCGATATCGGCCACTACATGGCGCTCGACTTGGAAGTGCTTGGCGATTTGTTTCGCGCGTTCGATCTCCACCCCGTGCCGCTGGCCATAGCGAAAGGTGAGGGCGTTGACGACGAGTCCCTGGCTCTTGGCGAGGGCGAGCAACGTGGTGGAGTCGAGACCACCACTGAGCAGGAGAATGATAGGAACAGACACAGGAGGAAAATAACAGCCCGGCGGCCGAAGCGACTGTTACTGCGTTCCGGTGCGTAGGCCGGAGACGATCTGCTTGAGCCGAGAGGCGCCATCGAGCAGTGTCGTTGAAGCAGAACTCATCTCTTCGCACGCCGCGCTTTGCTCCTGTGTTGATGCGCTCACCTGCTCAGCGGCGGCGGCGTGACCCTCAGCGGTGCGTGCCGCCTCGGAGATGCCGGAACTGGCGTCGAGCACGGCGTTCACGTTTTCGTCGGCGGCGATGGTAACGTCAGCAGCGGCCCGCAGCGTGCGCTCGGCCGCGATAGTGATATCCGAAAGGGCGGCGTCAATATCCCGCGACAGTCGCTCAATTTCTCCGACGTGCTGGGCACCGGCCTGCATCGCCCGCGTCGTACTACCGACCCGCTGCGAGACGACCGCGGTCAGTTGTACGACATCGTCGGCGGCGGTTTGTGCCTGTTCGGCGAGTTTGCGGACTTCGTCGGCAACTACGGCGAATCCACGGCCGGCCACACCGGCCCGGGCCGCTTCGATGGCGGCGTTCAGCGCCAACAGGTTTGTCTGCTCGGCAATGCGGCTGACAATCGCGACAAACCGGTTGATGCTTTCGGCGGTCGAGTTGAGTTCGCGCACTTCGGCAGATGCCCGTTCAACGGACGAGCGCACTTCGGTGAGAATGCCAAGGGCGCGGGCGATTTCGTCGCGCTTTTCGCGTGCCGAGCGTTCAATGTTGTCGGCGAGTGACTTCACCTCGCTGGCGCCGGCGCGAACGGCGTCGGCACGGGTGCGCATGACATGCAGCGAGTCGTCAACGCCGCGCAACGAGCTCACCTGATGCTCGGCGCCTTCGGTGACTTCCGACATCGCTATTGCGGTGTGGCTTGCGGCAATGGAAATCTGTTCCGCGGCGCCGGAGAGCTGATGGGCGGAGGTCGAGACATCTTCAGCCGTCTGGGTGGCAACACTGACAACGCGCGCGAGCGAATCGGCCGTGGTATTCATTGCCAGAGCGAGGGCTTTAAATTCCCCCGGCAGATTTGCATCGGTGCGCACGTCGAGGCGACCGGTGCTGAGCGCGCGGGCATGCGCGACGAGTTGTGTCAGCGGAGTCGCGATCGAGCGCACGGTGCTCGTGACAATACCGATGCCCAGCAGCATCGCGCCAGCGATCACGGCCACGAGAATCGCCGATCGGCGTTCTGCTTCAGAGCGGAGCGCTTCTGAGGTGATTTCCATCTGTTTCGCGCGGCGCTGGCCGAGTTGCTGCACGTCGGCAAGCAGCGCGGCTTCGAGCGGCCTGCCGAGCGCGTTCACCGCGCCGGCTTCGGCATCGCGCTTGAGATCTTTCAGCCGGTGCGCTGCCGAGAGATCGATCTCGAGCGCCGAGAGCCGTTGATCGATCGACGACACCAAGGCGATGTCGTCAGCCGTAAGGCCGGCGGCGTGGGCGTTCAGTTCTTTCTGTGCGCGATGGGCGGCCCAGCCAAAGGCGTGGAATGCCTTCTCGCTCTCGGCGTCCTGCGATTGAAAATATCTTGCCCCTGCGGAGAGTTCCAGCGCGACGTTCGCGGTGATGGCCGCCGTGAGCTGCGCTTCGCGCCGGACATCGGCGAGCGAGTTGGAGATTTGAACGGAGAGCGATGTGAGCGACATTCGCCCAACGACGCCGGCCACCGCAAGCAGTACGATCATCGCGCCGAATCCGGCGAGCAGGCGGCCGCGAATTGTGCTGAGGTTCAACAAGGAGCCCGGCTTCATTTGTCGCCTCCGACCACGGCGAGCGTGCCGTCGGCGCGGACCCGCGTCATCGTCACGCTCTTGGAAGCCGGATCGCCGCTCGGAAGAAATCGGATCGGCCCGGTGACACCGTCGAGCGGCTTTTCGATATGCGACAGCCAGTCGCGAATACGCGTACGGTCAGGTCCGACTGCAGCAAGTGCCGCCGCAATGGTCTTGGTGGCATCGTAGCCCAGGGCGGCATTCCCGTCCGGCTCGGTGCCGTTGTTGGCGGCCTTGAACGCCGCAACAAATTTTTGCGCGGTTTCGCGAGGGTCTGTTGGGGCAAATGGCGCACCAACAAATGCACCTTCGGCGATATCAGCGTGCGCCGTGAGGGGCGTCCAACCATCGCCACCCATGAAGTCCGCCTTCAGGCCCTGCTTGCGGGATTCGGTGAGGAGCGCAACCCCCGAGGATTCAACGCCGGCGACGAAAATAAGATCCGGTTGTTTGGCTTTGAAGTACGCGATAAACACGTCAGCGTTTTTTGCCGCGGGGTCAATAGGATCGAAGCTCACGACTTCGCCAGCAAAGCTCCGCCGGAATGCGTCGGCGAGTCCGCGGCCGTAATTGTCGTTCTCATACAGAATCGCGACGCGCTTGTGACCCGTGCGGGTGGCGAATTTCGCCATGTCTACACCATTCGCCGAATCACTGGAGATGACGCGAAAGGTCCAAGTTGAAATTCCCGTCAGGTCCGGTGAACTCGCCGAGGTTGCAAGCGCGGCGAGATGTCCGTCGTACACCTTGGCGGCGGCGACCATCGCGCCCGACGTGACGTGCCCAACCACGGCGAGCACAGACACGTCGTCCACGAACTGTTGTGCGACTTGTGCCGCCTTGCGGCCGTCGCCATCGTCGTCGGCCTGCTTGAGCTCGAGTTTATGGCCGTTGATGCCACCCGCATTGTTGATCTCCTTCATCGCGAGCGCAATTCCGAGTTGCGTGTTGCGGCCGTGCGCCAGCTTCCACGGTCCGGCGGCCGCAATCGTGTACGGTGCGCCGTTATTCGATGAACACGCCGCGAGACAGGCAACCAACAAAATGAATCGAAATTTCACAGACGTTCCAGGTGGATGCCGGTTTCGGACAAAAAGAACGGTTTGTGACTGAAAAACGCCCAACACCAATGTGCATTGCGGTTCATCCGCGCGATACTGACACATTCATTGACAGTGCTTCGGATTAAGCGCTACTGGGTCGCCGCGGGCTGCTGTTGGGTTAGACAGTGCAGTGTACCGAGACCCCAAACCAAATCTACGGCGTGAATTCCGACGATACGACGATAGGGCATCAGTTCCGCGAGGACGTTGAGCGCAATGCGGTCTGCTGGGTCGTTAAACGTCGGCACGATCACCACGTCGTTGGCGATGTAAAAGTTGGCGTAACTTGCGGGGAGACGCACACCGTCCATCATGACCGCGCGTGGGAAAGGCAGCGTGATGACTTGAATCGGTGCGCCCTGACTGTCGGTGGCGCCTGAAAGTCGTTCGAGGTTGTCGGCCGAACGGCGGTGGTTTTCGTCGGCGGGGTCAGCTTCGTGCGCCAGAACGACCACGCCGGGTGCAACGAATCGCGCGACGTCGTCGACGTGACCATGCGTGTCGTCGCCAACGCATCCTTCACCAAGCCAGATTGTTTTGGCAATGCCGAGTTCAGCGGCAAACATTTTTTCGTAATCGGCCCGGGCAAAACCGCGATTGCGAATCTGTGAATCGGACAGCAACCATTCCTCGGTCACGAGCATGGTGCCGAGTCCGTCCGTTTCAATGCCCCCACCTTCGAGAATCACCCGGCCCGCGCCATCGGCGCGCTGCGGCTCGCGACGCTTGAGCGAACTGATCTGCGAGATCGTGCGTCCAACGGACGCGTCGAGCGAGTAGTTGTCGTACTTCGCCCACGCATTGAATCCCCAATTGACGAGTGCCACGTCACCGTTTGGGGTGATGACTCCGGTTGGCGCGGAGTCGCGCAACCAAACGCGGTCGGTAGGACAATCGTGCAATCGATAGCGTGCGCTGGATACCGCATGTGCATCAAGACACCGCTGGGCATCAGCGCGGACGGTCTCGTTATGGCAGAGAATTTCGACTCTCTCGTGCGGCGCGAGGGCGCGCACGATTTCCGCATAGACCCACGGAATCAGTTCGAATTTGCCGGGCCAATCGGGCTCGTGATGCGGCCAGGCGATCCACGTGGCGGAATGTGATTCCCACTCCGCAGGCCATCGGAGCGGCCGGATCATCCGATCCAGCGATTCAGAATCGGTCCGTACGCATCAATGCGACGGTCACGCAAGAACGGCCAGTTGCGGCGCGTGTACTCGATCAGCGACAAGTCACACTCGGCAATCAGCGTCGTCTGATCGGTCTTTGCCTCGGCGATATTCCGGCCAAACGGATCACAGGCGAATGAGTGGCCAAAGAATTCAATTCCCTGCGTGCCGGGCTCGGGCTCGAACCCCACCCGGTTCGTTGCGGCGACGAATACGCCGTTCGCAATCGCGTGGGCGCGCTGGGCAGTGCGCCATGCATCGACTTGTGCGGCGCCCCATTCCGCTTTCTCTGCGGGATGCCAGCCGATGGCGGTCGGATAGAACAGAATCTCGGCGCCGAGCAACGCGGTGATGCGCGCCGCCTCGGGATACCATTGATCCCAGCAGATGAGCACACCGATGGTTGCGTAGCGTGTCTTGAACACTTTGAAGCCGCTCGCCGTGCCAGCGCCGTCGTTCACCGCGTCACCTGGAGCAAAATAATATTTTTCCTCGAACATCGGATCGTGCGGAATGTGCATTTTTCGATACACGCCGAGGAGTGCGCCGTCGGCGTCAATTACGGCTGCGGAGTTTCTGTAGACACCCGGACCCTGGCGCTCGTAGATCGGAGCAATGAGCACGACTTCGAGTTCCGCAGCGACGGCGCTCAGTGTGTTAGTGGTTGGGCCGGGAATGGGTTCGGCGAGATTGAAGTACTCTTGCTTGAGCGATTTGCAGAAGTACGGCGCGTTGAATAGCTCCTTCAAGCAAATAATTCGGGCGCCTTTCGCGGCCGCCTCGCGAATATGTCCAATCGTGGTTGCCAGCGTTTGCGCCGGGTCGCCACTGGCGGCATCCTGAACAAGGGCGATGGTAACGGGAGGTCGTGTCGACATTCTATGGAATTTAGACTGACAAGCTACGCAACGCGATGATCACGTCGGCGACGTTGGTGCCGGTGAGGCCGGTACGGAGCAGTGCCCCGGCGGCGTCAAGGGCCGAATAGGCATCGCAGGCAGCGAGGCAGGCCATGGGGTCGAGCCCGGCCTTCTGCACGGCGCTCCAGCTGTAATTGTCGACAATGGCTCCGGCCGCATCGGTCGGGCCGTCGCGTCCATCGGTGCCGGCGGCGAGCAATAACACTGGCGGCGCGTCGCTGCCGGCGTCGTGAAATATCTGTGCGGCTGCCAGCGCGAGTTGCTGGTTGCGGCCGCCTCGGCCGTGGTTGGGCGGGAGTCGCACCGTGGTCTCACCGCCGAGCAACAGGCAGGTTCCGGGTGGCGCCGCAAGTGCGGCGCGGGCGATGGCACGGCCCGCGTCTGCGGCATCGCCGCTCAATGGGCGCTGGTCGAGGACAACGCGCTGAATTCCGTGCGCCGCACCGCCAACCGCTGCCGCGTGTTCGGCGGCCCGCAATGCCAATGCGTTATTGCCAACGACCGGCGTGTGCACATTTACAAACACGACGCTGCCGGGTTTCGGTGTCTCCGGGAGTGATCCGGCGCGGACGGCGCCAAGATATGCGGCAAGGGCCAGCGGCAGTTTTGTCGCGAGCCGGGCATCACGCAGGATCTCTTCTACGTCGGCTGCCGTGAGCGGATCGGGCGCGCATGGGCCTGAGCCGATGGAGGCAATGTCATCGCCCGGTACGTCGGAAAGCAGAATCGGAAAAAGCTGTGCCGGCGCGAGCGCCGCGGCGAGTCGACCCGCACCCCACTGTGAAAAGCGCTTGCGCACGGCATTGACGCGGGCGATGTCGAACCCGGCACCAATGAGCAATTCGGAGATGGCGGCGAGGTCGTGCTGGTGGAGTCCAAAGACGGGCGCACCGACCAGCGACGATGTCCCTCCCGAAATGAGCACGATCACCACGTCGTCTCTTCCCACCCGCTCGCACTGTTCTTCGAGACGTTCGGCAGCGAGCGCCGATCGGTCACGCGGTATCGGATGATCACCCGATATTGTCTCCAGTGGCGCCTGCGCGACAGCGATCGGGCCGGCGCCGACGACAATCCCGCTGGCGACGTGCCGCCGATCAGTCGCGCAAAAGGCGAGCGCGGCATGAGCCATCGCCGGCGCGGCTTTCCCGAGTGCAAATATCCGATGTGTACGCGCCCGCGAAGCGTGGTGGTTCGCAAACGAACGGTCGAGCGCATCGCGGGTGAATGCTACCGGGTCGGCAGCGGCGAGCGCTGCCGCGAAGACTTCGCGGGCGTATACCGCGATCGCCGGCGCCGGCGTCACGTCGTTACGGTTTTCCGGCCTGGCTTCTCAGCGACTTCGCAACCTCGGCGCCGAGTTCGGTATAGCTATCGCCGACCATTTCCTTGAATGGACGCATGATGTGCGTGACTCGCCCATCTGGGCCGACGACGAACAAGACGCGTTTCTCGAGTTTGGTCAATAGGAGATTCCAGAGCACATCGTACTGCTTACCCACGGTGCGCTGTGCATCGCTGGCGAAAAACACGGGAAAGCTTTTGTCGCGTGCCCAATTCATCTGCACCGTGTCATCGTCGGTACTGATGGCGATAACGGCGACCCCTTTTCCGTTATTGAAGAGCTTCGAGTATTGGTCGCGGTACGATTCCAATTGTGCCGTGCAACCGCTGGTGCGGGCTTTTGGGAAAAACGCGAGCACGACCGTTTGGCCGCGGTAATCCTGCAGGTGGATGGAGCGCAGGCCGTCCTTCGTCGAACCTTTCAAGGTAAAGTCGGGCGCCATGTCGCCGACTTTCGGACCGCTATCCTGCGCTTGCGCAGCCCGGGTTCCGGTCGCGATCGCCGCGGCGGAAAGAAAAACCGAGCAAGCGAGGAGGAATCGCCTCACTGAATGCCGGCCGTTTTTTTCACCGCGGCGCCGAGTTCGGCATACGACTCGGCAACGAAGGCTTTGAACGGCTTCGCCGTGTAAGTGATTTTACCATTAGGCCCAACGACGAACAGCAGGCGATCGTCGACTTTCTGTTTTTCGCGATAGGCGCTGTACAGTTTGCCAACGTCGCCCTTACTGTCGCTGGCAAACAACACGGGGAAATTTGCTTCCTTTGCCCAACTGGCCAACGCGGTGTCCGGATCTGTACTAATCGCGATCACCTGAACGCCCCTGCCGCCATTGAACAGCGTGGCATATTGGTCGCGGTAGTTTGTCATTTGGGCGGTGCAGCCATTGGTGCGCGCTTTGGGAAAGAACGCGATGACCACAGTCTGGCCACGGAATTTCGAAAGGGTGACGGGGGTACTCGTTACGCCGCTCTTTGTCGCGCCGGCGAGCTTGAAATCGGGTGCAACTTCTCCGACTCGGGGACCCATTTCCTGCTGGGGGGCAGGTGACACTGCCGGCGCTTGGGCGTCAAGTGCACTGACTGACATCAAGAGTATAGTGGCCGCGACTGTCGCGTTTCGATGCAGCATGGAACGACTCCTCGTCTGCGGGGAATAATCACGTTACGTTTGCGTCTTGAGCCAACAGACACAACTATATAATAATAGGCCGTCTACTTCGCGGAGTTCCTGCATATGTCTCAAGAAGTCGACAGTATTCTGGAAAAGTTGGCGAAAGATGTCGAGGCGGCGGTTCATGCACTCTATCGCGGCGAAGTCCGTCAGGCGACGGCGAAGGCACGCACCGGGCACCTCCTGACGTCGGCGCGAACGGCACTCGCTAGTGCAATCGCTGGTGCTTCGACGGCTGGGTCTGACCAGCCTGCTAGGCCGGTTACGCCTATCGCCTCGTCGCCCCGCCCGTCGGTTGCGGCACCGATGGTTGCTGGCGGGGCGCTCGGTTGGGACAAAGCGGAAGGTGACGCGGTCCTGCGTTGCATCACCGCATGGCTCCCAATGGGTGGCCCCGCGTCAACGCCGGCAGACACTAAATGCATCGCCGCTGGAAAAATGTTGGTGCCGACTTGGGGTGAACGGGAACAGGCGCGCGAAGCCGTGCGCCGGGTCACACAACCTTAACGTCTGCTGATTGGCTCACGCCTGACAGTGTGATTGACAGACCGGCACGGCGACCTGCCGCCACCTGACACGGTTTTCAGTGGAAATTGATGCCCGACAAACGAAACGAAAACAGTCATTCTCACGATGCCGTAACAACGCCTGTTGGCGTCACTACCATCTGCCCGCAATGTGGCGTGGTGCTCGACGCACTCACCACCACCTGCGGTGCGTGTGGTGCGGTGATCACCGGCGCGGGAACCGATGAGGGACGCACCGAGCGCGTGCGTTCGAAACTGCAGGATGCGATCGGAGACGCGTTCGTGCTTGGCGGGTTACTGGGCCGCGGCGGAATGGGAATTGTGTTTCGGGCCCGCGAGACGGCGCTCGACCGCGATGTGGCGCTCAAGGTATTGGCGTTCGATCCCATTCTGAATCCCGATGCGTATGCGCGGTTTGAGCGTGAGGCCAAACTGGCCGCGCGGCTCGATCATCCGAACATCGTGCCGATTTTCAGTGTTGGGCAGCGCAATGGCGTTGCGTTTTACACCATGCGCATGGTGCGGGGTGGCAGTGTTGAGCAAATGATCGTGCCGGGAGAAGGGATGGAGATTGGCCGGGCGATCGGCATTTTGCGTGACGTGGCCGCCGCGCTCGATTACGCGCATCAAAACGGCGTGGTGCATCGGGATATCAAGCCAGCCAACGTACTGGTTGGCGACAGCGGCCACGCCATGGTCGCTGATTTTGGCATTGCCCGGGCCTTTGGCGGCGACACGGGCTCAACGGCGACGGGGACAGGTGTGGTTGGCTCGCCGGCGTATATGAGCCCCGAGCAGTGGCGCGGAGAAATCGTTGACGGTCGGGCGGATCAGTACGCGTTGGCAATCCTCGCATTCGAATTGCTGACCGGGCGCAGGCCGTTCGCCGACTCGTCGATGCAAGAGTTATTGCGGATGCACTTGGCTGAAGAGCCGCCGGATATCATTTCGTTTCGCGATGATTTGCCATCACACACGACGGATACCATTTGGCGCGGAATGGCCAAGGATCCAGCGGACCGGTTTCCCTCATCGACGGCATTTGTGGATGCGCTCGCCGGTACGGTGGGCGCGACTGCTGCGATGATTTCCCGAGCGAATTCGGCATCGGCGAAAACCATGCCGACGCCGGCAAGGAGTCCCGTCAAACCGCTCACACCGCGGCCCGGTGCCAAGCCGCCAGTCTCGCGCACCGTTCCGATGGCACCCCGGCCGCGGGAGAGTGCACAGCGATCGATGTGGCCGGTGGTCGTGTTGCTGTTAATCGTGGGTGGTCTGGCAGGGGCGATGATAATTAAGCGAGTCCTTGATAAACAGAACGCGCCGTCAGCTGTCACTGTTGCTCCCGCGCCAGCCGTAGCCGCAACAGATTCGGCGGCGCTTGCCGCACAGCTCGCGCAGAAGGAAGAGAAGGTGCGCCTTCAGCGGGAAGTGGACAGCATGGTGGCCGTGGCACTACAGGCCGAGCACAAGATTGAGCAATCGAAAGTCGCTTCAGCTTCAGTCGCATCGAGTAAGCGTGTGGCGGCAAACCCCGTGGCTGAGGCGCCACATGCGCATTTGGCCGTAGTGGTGCAGGGCGGAACGCCACCCGTATTCGTGGACGGCGAACAAATCGCCGACGCGTCGCCGGTCGTCGTCGAAGTCTCACCCGGTCGTCACACGATTACCGTGAAGGGCCGTGGCGGTGCGGTGTTCCTTCCCGCGGAATACAATCTCACACTTGCCGCCAACGACACGCAGAGAGTGGTGTTTATGTCCGAGCGTGCGGCACAACAGCGCCAGCAACAGATGAAGCGCAATCAGGTGGGCGGAACTCCAACGAGTGTTGGTGGGCCAACGACTCCGCCAGTGAGTACAGAAGCGGGTTCGGCAGCCGGAACCGCCGCGGCGCCACCCGTTTCGCCACCGGCAGGCGGCGCTACTGCAACTGCCCAGAACAATGCGGCGCGCAACGGGCCCGACATAACGAAGATGACTCCGGCACAACGCCAGATGTACTATCAGTATCTCCGCAAACAAGCGCGCAAACCGAAGTCAGGCGCCGGGACCCCCTAACACCCGTACGGCGCCCGGCACGCAAACGACGCGAATCTCCGGCGATTCCGCCGTACGTAATTCGCCATCGACTTCAAACGTCGGCGGCGTGGCGAACTGCATGGTGAACTCGCCGGCCGTAGCGACCTGTACCGCCGGATGCGCGAGATGTGTGCCGCGAAAGACCGCAGCGAACAGCGGCAATCGCGCCAGCGCTCCCATGTTTTTGACGGCAATCGCGTCGAGCCGACCATCGGTCACGAGCGCATCGGGGGCGATATGAAACACCCCACCGAAATGCTGGCCATTCGCAATCACGAGCATCAGTTGCGTTGGGTGGTTTCCGGCCAGCCGTGGTGCACTGACGGTGAATCCGCGGTACGCGAACAGTTCGCGTAATGCCGAATACACATATACCAGCGGCCCTCTCAATTTTCCTCCGCGTTCCACGCGCTCCAGCACCGTAACGTCAAATCCAAACCCGGCAATATTAAGAAACCAGTCGGCGGGATCGGAGTTCCTCCCGCTTTCCACTCGTCCCATGTCGACGCGCCACTCTGTTCCGCCGTGCGCGACCAGCTGCGCCATCGCCTTAAAGTCACCTGCGGGTGCCGGGAAGTTCTTGGCGAAGTCATTTCCCGTTCCGCCGCGCAGGAACGCCAGTCGCGCCTCGCCGCCGCATGCGGCGAGCGCGGCGGCGCACTTCCCCCATGTGCCGTCGCCACCGAGCACGGCTATCGTGTCACAGCCGTCATCGAGCGCGGCACGGGTGATTCGAGCCTCGTCGCCGACGCATTCGGTGATCCGGACATCGGTGATGCCTACAGAAGCAAACGCGGCGCGCGCCTCGGGAATGAGACGCGCGCCGCAGCCACGACCGGAAGCGGGGTTGCAAATCAAAGCGGCATGCATAGCCTGATTGTGCGCTCCGCGCCCGCCGGGTGCCAGTAGTGCTACTTCGCCAGATTCCTCAGCACATAGTGCAGAATTCCGCCGTGGCGGTAGTAATTCATTTCTTCCGGTGTGTCGATGCGGCTCCGGACCGAGAACGTCTTGGCCGCCCCGTCTTCGCCCACGGCTTGCACCGAAAGCGTCGCCCGCGGTGACATTGCTTCGTTCATCCCGACAATGCTGTACGACTCAAAGCCGGTGAGCCCCAGCGTTTGCCGTGTCTCGCCATTCGCAAACTCCAGCGGCAAGACGCCCATCCCGACCAGATTCGACCGGTGAATGCGTTCAAAGCTCTCGGCAATCACCGCGCGTACGCCAAGGAGCATGGTACCTTTTGCCGCCCAATCCCGTGAGCTGCCGGTGCCGTATTCTTTACCGGCGATAATCACGAGTGGCGTTCCGCTCTGCTTGAACGATTCGCTCGCTGCATAGAAACTCACGGGCTCCGCGCCGGCCGTGGTGCGGGTCCACCATCCTTCAAGTCCAGGCGTGAGATCGTTCTTCAGCCGGATGTTTGCGAACGTCCCGCGCATCATCACTTCGTGATTACCGCGGCGTGCGCCATAGGAGTTAAAGTCCTTCTTCGCTACGCCGAGCGACATCAGCCATTGCCCGGCTGGACTCTTCTCGGCGATCGAGCCAGCTGGCGAGATATGATCCGTGGTGATGGAGTCGCCGAACATCCCCAGTACCCGTGCGCCGGTGATGGGCTGCACGCCCGGCGGTGTCATCGTCATGCCTTCGAAGTACGGCGGAAGCTTCACATACGTGGATTTGTCATTCCATGCATAGCGGTCACCTTCGGGCGTGGCGATGCCACGCCACTGTTCATCGCCGGCAAAGACATCGCCGTACTCGCGCTCGAACATCTCGCGCTTGACGCTGGAAAGAATCAGGTCTTCCACTTCTTTCGGTGTCGGCCAGATATCGCGCAGGAACACGGGTCCGTCCGTGCCAACGCCGAGGGGTTCCGTGGTGAGATCAATGTCCACTCGGCCAGCGATCGCGTACGCCACGACCAGCGGTGGCGATCCGAGATAGTTGAATCGGGTCTGCGGATTGACGCGACCTTCGAAGTTGCGATTGCCTGACAGCACGGCGGCCACCGTGAGGTTGCCGTCGTCGATCGCCTTCGAGATCACTTCAGGAAGCGGGCCGGAGTTGCCGATACACGTGGTGCATCCGTAACCGACGATATTGAAGCCGAGCGCATTGAGTGCCGGCTGTACACCCGCCTTTTCGTAATAGTCGCGCACGACTTTCGAACCCGGCGCGAGCGAAGTTTTTACCCACGGCTTGCTGGTGAGTCCCTTGGCGACGGCTTTTTGGGCGAGAAGCCCGGCCGCGAGCATGACGCTCGGATTGCTGGTGTTCGTGCAGCTGGTGATGGCCGCAATGACGACCATGCCATCGCGTAGCTTAAACTTTACGCCGCCGTGTTCGCAGGGCACACCGGTGTCGACGGCAGTCTGACCGCCTTCGGCGACCATGGCGGCCGACGCCGACCCGGGCGTCAGCTTTGCACCCACCGCCGTAGCCAACCGGGCGGACTCGGTAGCGAGAGACGTAAAATAGTTTGCTTTCATATCACGCAATGCGATGCGGTCTTGCGGCCGCTTTGGCCCGGCAAGGCTCGGCACGACCGTAGCGAGGTCGAGCTCGATCGTGTCTGTAAATATCGGATCCGGTGTCGCGTCGGTGCGGAAAAGTCCCTGGGCCTTGGTGTATGCCTCGACAAGCTTGACCTGGTGCTCACTGCGCCCCGAAAGGCGCAGGTATTTCAATGTCTCGTCGTCGCACGGGAAAAACCCCATCGTTGCGCCGTACTCCGGCGACATATTTGCAATCGTCGCGCGGTCGGCCAGCGACAGCGACGACAAGCCACTGCCATAATATTCGACGAACTTCCCCACCACTTTTTTCTTGCGCAGCATTTCCGTGCAAGTGAGCACGAGATCGGTGGCGGTAGCGCCCACCGGCAGTTTCCCGAGGAACTTGAATCCGATGACTTCGGGAATGAGCATCGAGACCGGTTGCCCCAGCATGGCCGCCTCGGCTTCGATTCCTCCCACGCCCCAGCCGAGTACGGCGAGGCCGTTGATCATCGTGGTGTGTGAATCAGTGCCGACGAGCGAATCGCAGTAGGCGGCCTTTGCGCCGTTTTCTTCACCGATAAATACAACCTGCCCGAGATACTCGAGGTTGACCTGGTGGCAAATGCCCGTGCCCGGCGGGACGACGCGGAAATTATTGAGCGCCTTTTGTCCCCACCGCAGAAACTGGTAGCGCTCGAGATTGCGTTCGTATTCGAGATCGGTATTGATCAGCATCGCAGCATCGGTGCCGTACTCGTCAACCTGCACCGAATGGTCGATCACCAGATCCACCGGCTGGAGCGGATTGATCTGACCGGCTTTGCCGCCGAGTTTGGCGATTGCATCGCGCATCGCGGCGAGATCGACTACGCAGGGTACACCAGTGAAGTCCTGGAGCAGCACACGCGAGGTGCGGAACGCGATTTCCTTATCCACCGGCGTTCGCACGTTCCAAGTCGCCATCGCCGCGACGTCCGCTTTTTTCACGAACGCTCCGTCTTCGTTGCGGAGCAGATTCTCCAGAAGAATCTTCAGCGAGAAAGGAAGTGTCGCGACCGTGTTTCCGGAAAGCGATGCGAGTGCATCAAGCCGGTATACGACGTACGATTGGCCGTCCACTGAAAGGGACGCGCGGGACGCAAAGCTGTTTGAAGTTGTCATGGCCGTTTATGCTCGTGCCCGCGGGGTGACTGACAGCGGGCGGGGTGATGGCCGGAGCCACTACCGTGCTCTGCGAGCGACGATAGGCTAACCAATAATATAACGGGTTCCAGCGGGCGCGCATCCCCGGGGCCGGCGGCTCAGTCGACCTCGATGCGGTGCTGCATGGTCTGGCGCCGAATGTCGCCCTCTGTGACTTCGACTCGAATAGCATCCACCGGGCATTGATGCACGAAATCACCGTCGGCCCGGGACCATTCGACAGGCGACTCGATGGGGCGCGCCTTGTCGCTCGCGTCCATTTCCATCACATCGGGTGCGAGTGTGACGCACAGCCGGCATCCAGTGCATTTTTCGCGATCCACGAGCAGGTCGATGGTACGGCGCGGATACACGCCGCCCCGAGAACTGAGAGCATCGCCGGCGCGGTCGAGCGCCTCGTTTGCCGCGGCGTATCCGGCGTCGATAATGCGCTGTGTGTGCACAAAACTGAACCAGTTGTAGTGCCACACCGCGGGCCGTACCAGGAGCAACGGCGGCCCCGCCCAGCTGCTCAGCTGTGCCGTCTGCAGTGACTTCATCATGATTTGCGCCGACCGCATATAAATGGCGGCGAACCCCTTGTCCTTGATACGCCGGGCCACGGCCAGACTTGAGCTGCCAACGTCCACTCCGATCACCGCGTCCATCTGCTGCACCGCAATTTCAACCGGCAGGTTATCCATCACGCCGCCATCAACGCAGGTCCGGCCTTCAATCACTAACGGTGGGAAAAAGCCAGGGAGCGCACACGAGGCATACACGGCGTCGGCCACTGGCACGTCCTGCAGACCCGGAAGTCCCCAAATCACCTGCGATCCGCGCTCCAGATCTACCGTATTCACTAAAAGCGGAATATCGAGTTCGCGAAATGTTTTGGCCGGGACGATCTCCCGCAC
>JANYKA010000195.1 GCA_025358315.1 Gemmatimonadota bacterium
CTGCGATGTACTGATCCGCTTGTGCCGCTCTTCGTCAACATGCTTGATCACATCGAGCACTTTCGTCACCCGCATTCCGGTGAGCGCCGAGGTAAACACAAACGGCACGAACTTGAGATACGGCGCTTTTTCGGCGCACTCTTTTTCGAATTTCGCCGACGTCTTCCCGTCCTTCTCTTCTTTGATATCCCACTTATTCACCACGATGATCATGCCCCGCCCCGCGTCCCATGCGAGCGTGGCGATTTTCAGATCTTGATTGTGCAGCCCTTCTGTCGCGTCAATCATCAAAAGACAAATGTCCGAGCGGTCGATGGCCCGCCGGGTCCGGAGCGCCGAGTAGAACTCAATGCCGTCGTCGATTTTCGACTGGCGGCGGAGGCCGGCCGTATCGACAAAGATCATCCGGCGGCCGTGATAGGTGAACGGTGTATCGATCGCATCACGCGTCGTGCCCGAGATGTCTGATACGACGAGACGTTGTTCGCCCAGCAGTTTATTGATGAACGACGACTTACCGACATTCGGACGGCCGATCACGGCGACGCGAAGATCCTTCTCCATTTCGTCGTCCATTGGCGGCGGCAGCCGCTTGACAACCTCGTCGAGGACGTCGCCGGAATTCTTGCCATTCTGCGCGGAGATCGGCAGCGGCTCGCCGGCACCCAGTTTGTAGAATTCGTAATAGTCGGTGGTGTTGGGATCGTCGACTTTATTGGCGAGCACCATCCACGGCTTTCCCGAGGAGCGGAGCAAATCCGCCACGCGGGCATCGCTCGGGTGCACGCCGACCTTGGCGTCGAGCACCAGCAGCAGGAGATCCGCCTCGGCAATGGCTTCTTTCACCTGCTTGCGGATTTCGACATCCATCGGAACGTCGGAGTCTTCGCGCAAGCCGCCGGTGTCGACCAGCCAAAAGGCGCGGCCGTTCCACTCCACGCGTGTGAAGTGCCGGTCACGTGTCGTGCCGGGTTCTTCACTGACGATAGCGGAATCGCTGCCAAGAAAACGGTTGAAGAGCGATGATTTGCCGACATTCGGGCGCCCGATCAGGGCGACAACGGGGAGACTCATGCGGCCCCCATAACGGCCGAACAGGCCGGTGATCCTTCGAGTTCTAGCACGTCTATGAAATCGTAAGAGGGATATACGGGAATAGAGAACGATTCGCGCACGATGGTGAACGGTTCGTCATCAAGGAACAGACCATTCTCGTTGATGGTCTCAGCAGGAATGAGCGCCAAGTCGAGATCGTCACGACCGGCGAGTGCGCGACGAATGTCGGCACCCACCAACAAACCGGCCGTGGTGGTGGTGGGGCCGAACAGCGAGTTGGTGGTGGAAATCAATTCAAAGTGCGCACCAGTGGCGTTGGCCAGTTGCTCCAGCAGCGGCGGCATCAATGGCGCCATGGAAGTTCCCGTCACCACGCCGATGCGCTTGCCGTCGAGCCGGGGGAGACGAGACAGTCCTTCGGCAACGCGCTCACGTAGCGAGGTGATCGACCCCACGCCATTTTCGATTTGTGCGTAGTCGCCGTAATGCTCAGGCCCCGGGAGCTCCTGGCCGGCAAGCAGATAGAGTTCGTCGGATCCAAATACCCAGCCCTGACCGCGTTCGCGCTGAGCCCGCTTTGCCCACCGCTCGCTGACCTCGAGAATGCGTGTGGCATTCTCGCGATTCATCGATTCGCCGGTGTAGAGATGCGAGAACTGCGTGAGGCCAACCGGTACGAGCGCAACGCTCAAGCAGGAATCGCCGAAGTTGTAAAGATCAGCCAGCGATGCTTCGAGCACGTCGCCGTCGTTCAGCCCCGGAACGACCACCATCTGCCCGTGGAACTGAATGCCGCCCTCAGTCAAGCGAGTGAGTTGATCGAGAATATTGGGAACGCGTGGATTGTTCAGCAGTTTCTTTCGCGCTTCCCACGGCGTGGCATGCACCGAGACATACAGCGGTGACAGGCGGTACTCCAAAATACGGGCGATGTCGCGCTCTTTCACATTCGAGAGCGTGGCAAAATTTCCGTAGGCGAACGACAGACGATAATCATCGTCGCGAATGTAGAGCGGGCGACGCAACCCTTTTGGTAATCCTTCGACAAAACAGAACTCGCAACGGTTCGCGCACCGACGCACCGTGGGCGGCTCGAGCTCGACCCCCATCGATTCGTTTTCGGGACGCTCGACATCGTAAATGACCAGTTCACCGGACGGGAGCTTCGCTTCGATTTCCAGCGAATCGTCTGCGGTGAGGAATTCCCAATCGAGGAAATCTTCCAGCGCCCGGCCGTTCACCGTTAGCAGCTCAGTTCCCGGGGTGATCCCCAGTTCTGCGGCAATACTTTCGGGGATCACACGGGCGACTTTTACCATTCAACCAATTTATCAGCTTGAGCGGTCGAAAACAATCAGAATAAACGA
>JANYKA010000207.1 GCA_025358315.1 Gemmatimonadota bacterium
GCCACACCGCGCCGATCGGGAACCTCGGAATGCGTACGCACGCGACGCGCCACTGCGATGCCACGGTCGATCTCCCCAATGTTCACGGTCTGATAAGGCCCGCCTTTCTCGACGGTCACGGCGATCTGCTCGTGCTGCTGCTGCGATGGTTGGGCGTGTTCGAAGCCACGCGGTCGTTCGATGGAGAGCTCCCGTGATCGTCGGAACTGCGCCACGCGTTTCACCCGCAATCGCAGTGAGCCGGCGAGCTCCGACGCTTTTACATCGTCGCCGAGTACGAGCAACGCCGCATCACTGTCGCGGGCGAGCCGCGTGAGACGCACGGCCACACCGCGTGTGAGCATTGGCGCGCCGTCAAGCACGACGAGCGCAAAGGCACCACTGCGCAGCAGCACATCGGCACACCACGCGCCGCGCGCGGCGTCGCGCGGACGCACCACCCAGAGGCCATCGCGCGCGTTGTCGCTCACGTGTGTCCAGTCGCGTGGCGTGAGCGTGCGGGCCGCGTCGACGTATGCCACCCACCACCCGTCATTCACGGCGCGCTCGACCATCTGTCGCACGATGGTTGTTTTGCCGCTGCCCGGCGCACCGACCAATTCGGTGAGCCGGCCGCGGGGCAGGCCGTGGTTCGGCAGCACGGCGTCGAGCGCGCCGATGCCGGTCACCAGTCCGGGGGTGCCCGGTTTGGTGCCGTCGATGATTTCGGAGAGTTGTTGGCGAAGGAGGGCGAGCGACATATCTAATTTTATACCGAATAAACACCGAAGCCGCAAGGGACTGGCGATTATGCACTCCGCGACAGAAGCTTCAGGAACTTCGGACGTCTTCGCTTCTACTGCCTCCCACATTTGCCAGAATTTTCCCTCCGCTGCCCCGGATGCGGGGCACCAGCGAACGCGGATAGTGCGGCCTGCGAGTATTGCGGAGCCGCACTTGCCACGGTCACCTGTCCGTCCTGTTTCGCGCCGATGTTTGCGGGAAGCCGGTTCTGCGCGAAATGCGGCGCCGAGGCAACGCGCGATGTGGTGGACGAGGGCACGCCGCTGACGTGCCCTCGGTGCTCCGAGTCGATGCAGGCCCTTCACTTGGGTGCGATATCCGTGCACGAGTGTGCGGCCTGCGGCGGACTGTGGGTGGATCCGCAGACCCTCCAAAAGTTGTGCGATGCCCGTGAGGAGCATGCAGGTGTGGTGAGCGCTTTGGCGGCGCGAGTCCCGTCGGGCGCGGCGGTGCCAGACACGGTGCACTACATCCCGTGTCCGCAATGCCGGAAGTTGATGAATCGGGTGAACGTCTCGAAGACGTCCGGTGTGATCATGGATGTGTGCAAGGCCGACGGCGTGTGGCTCGATCGCGGCGAGCTCGAACGTGTGGTAGGATTTATCGAACACGGCGGACTCACCATTGCGCGCGAGCACGAACGGGAGCGGCTCGCCGATGAACAGCGGCGACTCACGGCGCGCGAGGCCGGGTTCGCGTCACGATCGGCTGATGTTGGAGTGATCAACATCGGATCATCGACGCGTGGATCGTCGCCTGTCTCGCCGATCGATCAATTGCTCCGCGACGCGCTCGGTCTGTTCATTAGTTGATAGCTGGAACGGCTTTCACCGGATTTATCCCCGAGGATTCCATGACACTGCGCGACCTGATTCACGGCGAATTGATCGATGTCATCGAATGGATCGAGGACTCACCCGATGCGATGGTGTGGCGGTTCTCGCGCCCGCAAAACGAGATCAAGAACGGCGCGCAACTCATCGTGCGGCCCGGGCAGGTCGCGGTGTTTGTGGACCAGGGCACGGTCGCCGATGTGTTCGGGCCGGGCCGCCACGAACTCGCGACGAGCAATCTTCCGGTGCTGTCGAAGTTGCGTGGATGGAAGTACGGGTTTGAAAGTCCGTTCAAAGCCGATGTGATATTCGTCAGCACCCGGCAGTTTCCCAGTCACAAATGGGGAACGAAGACGCCCGTGACATTGGTGGATCACGAGTTGGGGCCCATCCGGCTGCGCGCCTACGGCACGTACATCGCGCGCGTGAGCGATGGCAAAGCGTTCGTGACCCAGTTGGTGGGCGCGAATTCCAGTTTCGTCATCGAACAGATCGCCGATCAGATCCGCGACATGATCGTGGCACGCTTCGCTGAGGTGCTGGGTGAAGATTCGATTTCGATTCTGCAGCTCGCTTCGAAGTATTCCGAACTCGGTGATCGCGCGCGAACGCAGCTGGCGCCGGATCTGGCACAGCTGGGCCTCGAGCTCACACGACTCGTGGTCGAGAGCATCGCGCTTCCCGATGAGGTGGCGGCGACACTCGACCAGCGCACGCGCATCGCGTTGATCGGTGACGTCAGCGCCTATGCCGCACTGCAAGCCGCCGATGCGATCCGTGATTCGGCCCGCAATCCTGGCACGGGCGGAGCGGGCGCGGCCGTTGGTGTAGGCATTGCCATGGCGGGACAGCTTGCGAGCTCCGCTGCAGCCGCGATGAAACCGGGCAATCCGCCGCCGAGCAACCCGCCGCCGGGTGCTTCGCCGGCCGGACCGACACCACCACCGATTCCGCAAACCCCGAGCTTCTTCGTTGCGGTCGATGGCAAGGCGCAAGGACCGTTCGACATCGCTGCGCTCCGTGGCCGCGTTGCCGGCGGGCTACTCACCGCCGACACACTCGTGTGGCGCGACGGGATGGCACAGTGGACTGCCGCAAGCGCGGTGACCGAAGTAGCGGCGCTTTTCGGAACGCAGAAATAATCGTCGACGAGCCCGCCGGCCACATACATATATGAAGCACCGCTTCATCTTCTTCACGCTGACCGCTCTCCTGGCCATCGCCGCCGCCTGGGCCACGCTCGAAATCACCGAGCCGCCTGGCCCGGTGCTCGACCCCGACGCGATGGCCTACTTG
>JANYKA010000231.1 GCA_025358315.1 Gemmatimonadota bacterium
CGGCTACTCCGGCTCATCCATGCGGATATCGAACGCAGTGAAAAATCGGCGGCGACTGATATACCGACGTTCATCATTGGCACCCACCGTATAGAAGGAGCCGCACCGATCGCGAAGTTCCGCGCGGTGATCGACTCCGCGTTGGCGGGCAAGTAACTCCGGGTCGGTCACGACGAACGTATTAGACTTCGTGGCATGGCACTTACCGCAACGATCTACACGTTCGAGATCGCCCTCTCCGACGTGGATCGCGGCGTATATGAAACACTGGCGATCCGGGTGGCCCAACATCCCTCGGAGACAGAAGAGTACCTGCTCACGCGCGTCATCGCGTACTGCCTCGAGTACCGTGAAGGCATTGTGTTTTCAAAAGGATTGTCCGATCCGGAAGAGCCGCCGATCGCCGTGCGCGATTTGACAGGGGCAATTGCCGCATGGATCGAGATTGGTTCACCTGATGCGGAACGATTGCACAAAGCGAGCAAGGCCGCACCGCGCGTGGCGGTCTACACCCACAAGCCGCCCGCGCAGTTGCAGCGCGCCCTCGCGGGCGCGCGAATTCACAAAGCGGATGCGCTGGAGTTATACGCGGTCGACCGCGAACTGCTGGCCGAATTCACATCGCGGCTGGAACGACGGATGAAAATCGCGCTCGTGGTGACAGAGGGGCACCTCTATCTCACGATCGGGGACGTATCGATGTCCGGTGTCGTAGAGCGGTTTTATCTAGGTTTGCGCGAGCAACTGTAACCGCAACGCAAACTGCACGTACTCTGACCGGTGCGTGAGGCCAAGTTTTTCGTGAATGCGCTGTTTGTAGGTGTCGACCGTTTTTGGACTGATGTGCAATTGCTCGCCGATTTCCGGCGCGGAGAAGCCCTGCGCCACGAGTCGCAATACGTCGCGCTCGCGCTGCGTCAGTCGATCGTACTGTCCCTGTTCGTCGAGCGACGCCGCCTTTTTTCGCAATCCGCCAGCGACGACGCGCGCCGCCGAGGGCTGCAGATAGGTGTCGCCATGAGCAACGGCGCGGACGGCGTCGACCAGCTCGCGATCGGCAGCGCTTTTTTGGAGAAAACCGCTCGCACCGCTTTCGAGCAACGGAATTAGCGCTTCGTCCGGCGAATGCATCGTCAGAATCAGAATCTTCGAAGTGGTGCCCTCCGCGACGAGCTTTCGCGTCGCCTCAGTGCCATCCATCTGCGGCATCGACAGATCCATGATCAGCACGTCCGGCTTGAGGCGCATGGTCGCGGCTACCGCCTCGATACCATTAGATGCTTCGCCAACGATTTCAATATCGCGGGCGCCACCGAGCACGGCTTTCAAGCCCGCCCGAACCACAGCGTGGTCGTCTGCGAGCACAACGCGAATGATGTCGACCGTCACGATGTTCCCCCTTGGTCCAGCCTTGCTGTCGCGAGCACGTATGTTCCGCGACCAGGTGCGCTCGAAACATGCAACTCGCCATGAACGTGCGCGAGCAATTCCCTGGCCTCGAACAATCCGACACCATTCTCTTCGAGTGTCTCCGCGGTCGCGACGAATCCCTTGCCGTCGTCCAAGATCTCCAGGCGCATCATACCATCCCGTGCTTTCAAGGTAATCCAAAGCGACCGGGCGTTGGCATGACGTTCCGCGTTCTGCGAGGCTTCGACCGCTACATGGTACAGTGCCGTCACCACCGCCGGTGCCAGATGCTCCCCAACATGCGATGCGTCGACAGCTACCCGAAGAGTCGTCCGCTTGGCCATTCGCGTACCGAGCGCGACCAGCGCCGCAGACAATCCAAGCTCGTGCAGAAGACCGGGATAGACAGAGTCGGCGACCCGCCGCACGTCGTTCACCAGCTGCGTCGAAAGGGCTCGGGACGCGGCCAGCGCTGTCAGCCCTTCGGGCCCCCCAAACCCGCGCTCCACCGTCGCCAACTGGAGCTGTAACGCCGCCAGCTGTTGCGCCGTCGCCTCGCGCAATTCGTGGGCGAGTTCCGCGCGCTCGTTTTCCCGGACGCCAAGACTGCGTTGAATCAGCTCGTGAATGTGCGCCCGATCGCTTTGTGCCCGGTCGAGCAAGCGGTTGAAGGTATCTCCCAATCGTCCGATTCGTCGATCGGCAATGGGGGACAGCGTCGAGCGCATGTACCATTCCCCGTTTGACACGCCTTCGGCAACACGTTGCAGAGCGTCGAGGGGCGAGAGCGCCAGCCTCACGAGGAACGTGTTGAGCGCGAAGCTAATGCCCAGCGCGATCCAGACAAACCAGACTCTTCCTCCTGGGGCCCACAACGCCGACGCACCGAGGGCCGCCAGGGCAATCAACAGATTAGCCCCGAGCAGCTTGCCGATGAGCGGAGCGCGAAGGAAGCGCTGAGGAATCGCCTGCGCATTCATTGCGATTAGCCTTTTTGTACCACAAGGGCTGTCACCATCCCGAACATGCCGTGCTCCGACTCGGCGTGCGGGAGAATGTGGCAGTGGAACGCCCACGTGCCCGGATTATTCGCTTTCACGATGACATCATAGCGTTCGCCGGGCGCGACGTTCAGGGTGTCGCAGCGGTATGGTGCCGGCAGTGCCCATCCGTCTTTCGTGATCACGGTCATGTGCATGCCGTGCAAATGCATGGGATGAATCATCATCCCTTCGTTCATGAAGCGAATGCGCACCGTCTGGCCGAGTTTGCAGACGATCGGCTCAGTGGCCGGAAAGCTCTTGCCATTGAAGGTGTATCCGTGCATCCCGTCGTTCATCACGAGCACGTAGTCCACGTCAGCGCGGTCATACGCGGTCGTCTGGCGCGGCTCGACGATGAACGCGCCGAGGAGTCCGAGCCCGACTTGTTTGGCCGCGTTGTGATGCGAGTGGTACATATGCGAACCCGAATTCGGTACAGTGAATTCGTAGGTAAAGGACTCGCCTGGCTTAATGGGCGGTTGCGTGATAAACGGCACGCCATCCTGATCATTGGGGAGTTCGAGTCCGTGGCAGTGGATCGCGGTGGACTCCGGGAGATTGTTCTTGAATGCCAGCCGCACGCGATCCCCTTCGCGCACACGGATCGTCGGACCCGGCACCATCTTGTTGTACGCCCAGGCCTCAACAACGCGGCCGGGTTCGACTTCCCACTTGATGACCGATGCCTCGAGATCGAACACTTTGACACCCCCGACCATACGGGGTGTCATCAGTTGATTTCCCTTGCCTGCGGTCTTCGCCGGAAACGCCTTGATTCCCTTCTCATGCATGGCGTCCATTTGGTCGGCGGCGGCACGCGGACTGAGTGGCACGGTTGGGACAGCCGCGACGGCAACAGCATGCTCTGACGTCTCCTTACACGCCGCCAGCGCGCCAGCAGCGAGAGCGGTCAATGTTGTATTGCGCAGGAACTTCCGACGCGAGCCCGAAGCCGAGAGCAGGCCGCCGGTGCGGTTCGCAGGATCCTTTTCGTTCGCCATGACCAATTTCCTCGTAAGGTGCAGGTGTACCGATGAAGCTAGGATACCGGGTGCAATAGCTCTGTCAGTGATGCTAGGGTATTTGTTCAGGGGAAACAGTGCATATTTGTAGGGGAACACCTGACGCCGCTTGATTCTGAGCGGCCTTCCCGAACTCCATCGTCACCCGCCCTTCGTGTCCGGCCAGCCGCAACCTATCGACGCATCGTTGCTCACCGAAATCATTGGCATTTCCGCCGATGCGATCATTTGCGTAGATCACAACCAACAGGTGACGTTCTTCAACGAGGGTGCGGAATATATTTTCGGATATACCGCCGCCGAAATCATGGGGAAACCGCTCGAGCAGCTCCTGCCCGATCGCCATCGTAGCGCGCATGCGCACCACGTTCAGCAGTTCGAGCACTCATCGGTCAACGCCCGTCGGATGGGAGAGCGCCGACAGATCGCGGGTCGCCGCAAGAACGGTGAGGAATTCCCTGCCGAGGCAGCGATCGCGAAACTGCAGACTGGCACGGACGTCGTCTTCTCAGTGGTACTTCGTGATGTAACAGAACAGCGTCGCCTGGAATCGGGACAGCGATTTCTGGCCGAAACGGGCGAAGCGCTGGCGTCAACGCTCGATCTGGAAGAGACACTCGAACAGGTCGCCAGGCTCTGGATACCGAAACTCGCCGATGCGGCTGTTGTCGAGATCATTCATCACGGGCAACGACGGTCGGTCCTGGCGGCAAAAGGTCCCAAGGGGAACCAGCAGGCGATACTTCTGTTCGACGCGAAGGTGACGCCGGAGGCCGCACTGGTTCCGATTGCTGGCTTCGACGCACGGTCCGGACGAGCGACCTCCCTGTCCGTCGAATCGGCGCTTGCCGCACTTCCGGACGCTATCCGGCAGCGAATCGCACCGCTGGAGCCGGGACTGGCAACGGCGGTGTCGGTCGCGCGCCGGGACGAGTCGTTTGGACATGCATTGCTCTTTCGCGCGGGCGCGAATGCAATGACCGCAAACGATATCTCGCTCATGGAAGATCTGGCCCGCCGGGCGGCGATGGCGCTCGACAGTGCAAAGCTCCACGACGAAATGCTGCGCGCCGTGCGGGCGCGAGACGAAACGGTCAGTGTCGTTTCACACGACCTGCGCAATCCGGTGGCAGCCGTGAAAATGCTCAGTACGGCGCTGCTCAATGGCGGGGCGCAACGGGAGCTTCCGGCGGAAGTGACGGAACAACTATCCGTGATTCTGGATGCGGCACAACAGATGGACGCGCTCATTCAGGATTTGCTCGATTTCTCACGGGCAGAGGCCGGCCGCTTCACGGTCGATGCGCGTCCGGTGGCGTGTGCGCCCATGCTGCGCGATGCCCTGCGGATGCTCGCACCGATTGCCTCAGGCAAGGATGTGCGGCTCATCACGGACTGGACGGAATCGCTGCCGGACGTGTACGCCGACCCGGAACGCATCGCGCAGGTATTGTCGAACGTGGTCGGCAATGCGATCAGTTTCACTCCCGCCGGGGGCCGGGTGCTCGTTTCCGCGAAGGCCGAAGGAGATCTGGTACTCGTCTCGGTGCACGACGATGGCCCAGG
>JANYKA010000260.1 GCA_025358315.1 Gemmatimonadota bacterium
GCGCTGCCGCGGCGCTTCGCGAAGTCCGGCGACGATGGTCGTGAGATGTTGCACGCGCGGGTCGTCCGGGTCGAGTCCGGGCATTCGGGCTGCCGTCACCGGTGCCGGCGTGGTGGACCGGTCGTGAAACGATTCCAGCACTTCGATTTGTTCCGGTGAAAATCCGAGCACACGCGCCGCATCACGCACCGCACTGCGCCGGCGCCACGTGATGTGCTCGCACACCATTGCGGCGTGCGCCCGGCCGTACCGCCGGTACACATACTGCAGCACCCGCTCACGGTCGCGGTGCGCAAAGTCGATGTCGATGTCCGGTGCTTCGCGCCGCTCTTCGCTCAAGAAACGCTCGAACAGCAACCCGAGTTTGATCGGATCGACCGCCGTAATGCCGAGCACAAAGCAGACGGCGCTGTTGGCCGCCGATCCGCGCCCCTGGCAGAGCACGCCGTCGCGGCGCGCGAACTGCACGATGTCCCAGACGATCAGAAAATAGCCCGTGAGTCCGAGTTTCGTGATCAGCGCGAGTTCGTGGGCGATTTGCTTGTCGTGCTGTGCCGTGCGGCGCCATCCCCACCGTTCGCCCGCGCCCTGCTCGACGAGTTGCGCCAGATATTCTTCGCCGCTCACGCCGTGCGGCAGCGGAAACTGCGGCAGTGCCGGTTTGACATCGCGCAGACGAAACGCGCATTGCTCGGCGATCACCAGCGTGGCCTGCAGTCCTGTTTCGTGTCCCCGCCACCGGCGGGCCATTTGTTCGTATCCCTTGAGATACCACTCGGCGTTCGGGCGAAGCTTTGTGCCCATCTCGTCGAGTGTTGCGCCGTGTTTGAGTGCGCAGAGTACGTCGTGGATGCGGCGGCCTGAAGGTGTGAGATAGTGGACGTCGTTGGTGATGACCCAGGGGAGGTTGAGTGTATTTGCGATGTGATGAAGCCCGGGGATTAGCGCGCGTTCTTCGGGAAGGGAGTGATCCCAACACTCGATGGCGATTCGTTTTTCGAAAATATCCGAGAGTGTTGCGGCGGCGGTTTGGGCGGCGGCTGTTTCGCCGCGGGCGAGGAGGCGGGGAATCCAGCCGTTGCGGCAGGCGGTGAGGGCGAAGAGACCGGTCGCGTGCGCGGCTAATGTGTCGAGGGTGACGCGCGGGCGGCCTCTCGGGTGATCCATTCTTGCTCTGGTGATGAGAGAACAAAGATTTCCATACCCTTCGCGATTTTGGGCGAGGAGGACGAGATGAGTTGCAGAGGGGGACGGAGCGTGCGGCGTGCAGCGTGCAACAGAAGCCGGGATCTCAAGAGTCAGCTCGGTGCCAATGATTCCTTTAAGTCCAGCGGACTCGGCGGCTTCGGAGAAACGCACGGCGCCGCCCAGGTCTTCGTGATCGGTGAGGGCGAGGGCGGGCATTTTTAATTCCACGGCGCGCGCGATCAGTTGCTCGGGGTGCGCGGCACCGTCGAGCAGTGAAAATGTTGAGTGGCAGTGGAGTTCTACGTATGACATCACGGGCCCGAAACAGGGGAAGTTTTTGTAATTTGATACCGAACAAACACCGAAGCAAGAGAGAGAGGTTTCACAACCTCGACGTACCTCAAGCGACTGACTATGTGAGGGCTTGGTCGAACCGTGCTGCGGTCCGCTTGTCTGCTTAGAATTGGAGAAGCTGTGGGAGACCGTCACGATCATGACCAGTACGCTGCTTACGAAGGAATCGCTCCGCCTGCCGACGAGTCAGGCGGTGCGGATCGTGGCCCGAAGTCACCTGCAACGGGCGCTCGGCAAGGCGGCGCGCCTCGTCGCGGAAGCCGCCGCCACGAGTGAACCTCCGGCGGCCGATCCGCATGCCGCCGATCCGGAAGCGGTACACGACTTTCGGGTTGCCCTCCGCCGTTTACGCAGTTGGTTGCGCGCGTTCCAGCCCTTTCTCAACGACACGGTCAAGGCGAGCGCGGGGCGACGGCTGCGCCGCATCGCTCGCGTCGCCGGCCGTGCACGCGACCTTGAAGTACAATCGCATTGGTTGCAGGCACTTCCACCTGCGACGCCGCGACTGGCCCTTGATGCGGCGCACTGGCTCATCGCCCGCAATGCCGAAGGGTACGCTGACGCGCGACGCAAACTTGCCAACGACATCAACGACGACCTGCCGAAACTGGCGTCGAAACTCGGAAACCAGTTGCGCCATTACTTGCTCGACATCAACGTCGATGCGCCGGAGCGCGAGCGTTCGCTCGGTGAAGTGATGGCACAACTGCTGCGCGAACATCGCGCGCGCGTGGCGGCGAGCCTCGCCAAGGTGAAGACCGGCGAGCAGCGGGCCGCGATACACGCGGCCCGCATTGCCGTGAAACGGTTGCGCTACCTCCTCGAATCGCTCGACGACATCTCGCGGTCGGCGCGCACGCATGGCCGCCGGTTGGCGCTCTTGCAGAACGTGTTCGGCGAACTGCACGACGCGCAGGTGCTGTCGGAGCGCATCGCCGGGGAACTCGTGACGCGGAGCGGGCGCGGCGTGCGCAGGCGTGGTGCGACGGACTCCGATAGCAGTGGCGAGCCCTCGCGCCGGGCGTGGCTCGCGCTGCAACGACAGCTGGGCTTCCGGATGAATGCCCAGGCGGGGCGCGCTTTGCGCGCCGCCCATTCGCGCGCCACCGAACGGTCGCTCGTCGCGATCGATGCGGTGGCGCGGAGCCTCGAGTCCAGACAAACAAAATTCTTTTCCCCCAAGCATGCGTAGTGCTAGTCGAGCCAGCCCTGCAGTCGCCAGCCTGTGGAGTCACGATAAAGCAGAAAGTCGCGCACGAGGTCGTCGCTTTCGCAGCGCCAATAAATGCGGGCGTATTGTGCCTTCCACCAGTCTCCGGAGATGGATTCAGGCCCTGCGGCACGCGTGATCGCGATGTGTTGGCCGCGCCAGTGCATCGTGCGCGGCGCGCCCCGTACAGTTTCGACTGTAACGGCCTCGGGGATTTCGAGAAAACGCGTGGGTCCTGCCAGGCCGATGGTTGCGCCGCCGGAATGATGGTTTCTCCCAGCTCCGCAGTCGCGTTGCCGCGAAGCGTTGTCCCTCTTTCCGTTCGCCACGTCATACAACTCGGCCCACGCGGCTTCGAGATCAGGGCGATGTTCATCACGCGCGACGGGGCGCACCACACTGTTCGCGCCGAGCGTGGAGCGCAGACGTTCGAATGCGGCGTCAGCGGCGGCCGGGTCGCGCCACGCTGCCGCGAGCAAGTCGCCCTGCTCGGCGCCCATCGGCGCGGTCGCCGTGATGGCGACGCTCACGGCGCACACCGGAGCGGTGAGCGTCCACTCATCGAGCAGTGCACGGCACCGTTCGAACAGTGGCGCCACGCGGGCGATCGGTTTGGACATCCGCACTTCGCGCGTGATGGTGTGCGCCGGTGCATTGGTGAGTGCGCCGCGGCCATCGTCGAGGGTGAGCGTGATCGCGATGGCTGCCGCCGCGCGTCCATCGTGGACGAGCGATTGGATTAACTGCCCGAGCGCCCCGCGCACAATGAACAGCACCGGTTCCATCGTAGCGGTACTCATTGGAAGTTCGGTGCTCACGCGCCGCGTGACGTCGGTGCGGGCGAGCACGGGGCGACGTACATCGTCGCCGTTGGCGAGCCGCCAACTCGCGAGTCCGTCGACGCCCCAGCGCTGTTCGACATCACCGGCCGCGAGCGCGGCGAACGCGCCGGCGGTGCGGAGGCCAAGTGCAAGAAGTGCTTCACGCAATTCTTCTGGCATCGGGATGAGTGCGATGGGCGCCGTTGCGAGATACGCGGCGCACCCGCCAGCGGTCACAAAACGGGGTTCGTGCACGGGAGCGGCAGCGGCCCACGTCGCGGCGCGCGCCGCCACGCAGGAGTCGGCGATACCGACGCGCGCGAACGGATGCCACACCCGCGCGAGTTGCTGCAGTGTGAGTGCGAGGAGGCGTTCACCGCCGAGTTCGTCGAAGCCGGTGGCGCCAATCCACCAGGTGCCAGCGGCGCCGGGCACGGGGCTCACCTGCGGACTGGCGCTGAGAAATGCCGCGGTCGCGCGCGCGAGTTCGCGCGCAATGATTGCCTCGTCCCACGGCAGCACGGTGAGTATCGCGCACCGCGCGCGGGCTTCGTGCACGGTGGTGCCGATGCGTACGCGCTGATGCGCGGCGGCCGAGGTGACGGCGCGGAGGAGTTGACGCTTGCCCTCAGTGAGCGCGATCGGGAGGGTATCCCAGTGCGGGTTCTCCGGCGCGACGGCTGCGGGCGTTGATGCGGGTGCTGACGGCTGCACTGCTGTCGGTGATGTCGGCCCGCTGTGTGCGTGCCACACCGCGCCGATCGGGAACCTCGGAATGCGTACGCACGCGACGCGCCACTGCGATGCCACGGTCGATCTCCCCAATGTTCACGGTCTGATAAGGCCCGCCTTTCTCGACGGTCACGGCGATCTGCTCGTGCTGCTGC
>JANYKA010000029.1 GCA_025358315.1 Gemmatimonadota bacterium
CGAGTCCGTGTCGAGTTCGGCCTCATGGACGGGAATCCCCAGTATGCGCGCGAGAGCAACGGCTTGGTCTCTCTCATCGAAAGGAGGTCGCCCGGAGTATCCGACAGTGAATGCAGTCAGTCCCGGTCCATGGGCGTGCGCGGCAAGCGCAGCGACCGCACCAGAGTCCAGTCCGCCGGACAGCGCCACCCCAACGGGCACATCAGCCCGAATGACCAACTTGGCCACCTCATCAAGCGCCTGACGGACAGCGCTCACGGGATCGCCTTGCAGTGGAGGCGCGTCGAGGAGCGACCAGTAGTGCCATTCCTTTTTCGTCCATGATTGCAGGTCGATCTCGAGGAGCGAGCCAGCATCGAGTTGCCGTACTCCGCGGATGATTGACTGCGGTTCCGGCGCATAGAGAAAATGGAAATACCGGTGTGTTGCGACCGGATCGAGAGCAAACGGAATTCCGCCGCCACTGAGCAACGCCTTGAGTTCGGACGCGAATACAATCCGTCCTTCCTCTTCGCGCAGGTACAATGGTTTTTCGCCGATGCGGTCACGGCCGAGCAGAACGAGCCCACGCCGTGCATCGTGCAGGGCGAATGCAAACATTCCCCGCAACGCCTGCACGGCCTCGGCGCCGCGCTCCTCATACAGATGCACCAGTACTTCTGCGTCGGATCCGCTTCGCAATGTATGTCCGCGCTGCCGAAGATCTGCCTGCAATTCTTTATAATTGTAAATTTCGCCATTGAGTATCAGCGCGATCGATCCATCTTCGTTATAGAGCGGCTGCGCCCCGCCTTGCAGGTCGATAATACTCAGCCGCCGCATGCAAAAATGTGTGTGCTCCGACCGATGGGTGCCTTCGCCATCCGGCCCGCGGTGGCGCAGCGCGCGATTGATCCGGACGGCACGTTGCTCGTCCTCCGGCCCAATCGGTGTGCGGGCTATTACTCCGCATATGCCACACATTGCGCCGCGCGGGTTAGCGCCGAACCGGCACGTGCAGCGCCGGCGCCGCGGCCGGTACCGCCGCGGCCGAGTGCGCCGGCATCTGCGCTTGCAGCGCTTGCAGGCGCAAAGCGCGCCCGGTTGTCACATGATACGTGTGCGCGGCGATGCCCAGCCCCACCATCGACCAGAGAAACGTGCCCGTTGGCCCGGTGAACACGTCGCCAATCGGTAACACGGAAATGAGCGCGATGGATGTGGCCCGCGCCGAATTCGCGAACGAATCTTTGCGTGGTTCCGCAAAGCGAAACGCCTGTATCACCAGCGTGCAGATGCCGAGGAAGAATAGCGTTCCCCCAGGCCATCCAAACACATAGAAGACCTCAAGAAATCCGTTGTCGAGCGACCGAATGCCCTGATTACCACGAAGTTTCACAGCGCCACCCGTCATGCCGAGCCCGTTGCCCTCGGCCGACTCGACAATCCCACTCGCCGTCCCTTCAGAGAATTCCACGCGTTTCATAAAACTGTTGTCCGACCGGAGATTCGTCAGCGTATTGAGTCGCGGCAGGATCGTGTCTTTGAACTGGGGTGTAGCCGCAAACGGCAACGCCAGAAGCGCGATGACCAGCATGGTCAGAGTGCGTTTTGGCAGGCGGATGATCGGTTGTGAAAGCTGTGAGACGACAAGTCCGATCACAAACGCGATCCACACGGCCCGCGTCCGCGTCAGCAACAAGGCCAGCGCGCCTAGCGCTATCGCCGGATAGCGCAGCCAGCCTTTCGACGGAAGCAGGACGATCATTCCGGTCAACAGAAAGGCGGCATACGGTCCTGGCGCATTGAGTGTGCCGAACACGCGTACCAACAACGGTAGCGGCGGCCCAAGACTTCTCAGCTGGGCGTTGCGCATCCACGTGCTATCCCAAATCGGCAAGCGCAAAAACTGATACACGCCATACGCGGCGAGCAACGGCAATGCAATCGCAAACGCCCGCCGCACCGAGGCGATCAACGCGGGATATGAACGCCACGACGCACCGAGAAAAATCCCAAACGTGATCGGCGCGAGCCACGTGAGGAGCGAATATGACGCAGCAAAAAGGCTGGTATTGATAACGCCGACAAAGTAGCCGTACGCGAGAGCTGTCAGTACCAGGAGAAAGGGCACAAACAATATGCCACGCAATTCGCGACCATACCGCGCCAATAATAGCAGACCCAACATGGACACCACTGGTGGAGCGAGCAGGCTGGGATTCGTCGCGTTCCAGCCATGGCGCAAGTCAAGCACGCGACGAATAAACGGCGTGATAAACCAGAGCCACAGCGTGAAGCTCGCGTACGTCGCCGGGCTCCGGAAGATCAATACGAGGCCGGTCAATATGGCAATCACCATGTAGACAATTGATGCGACCCGGCCACCCACGCCAGCCAACAACAGCAGCGTAACTCCAATGAACAGCGTGACGATCGCCCGCGAGGTGCTCACCCCGCTTGGCGTGGAGGCACTTGGCGTGACGCGCACGGTGCCAGAGGTATGCGACACCACAAGCGGCTTGACGGAGGCAGCGGTCACGGCGTGTGCGAGCTTACGGCTCGCGTTGCCGCGATCCGGAGCGCGACGCCGGCACCGCCTGCTCGCGCAACCGGCGACGCATGCGACGCCGGCCAGAGACTGCCGCATAAGCCAGCAGACTAATGGCAATAGTCGAGGCGGTCCCATGCGCGAACAAGCTGAACGGCGCCAAGGTCGACTCGGGTGGCGCCACGGGCGCGTTGCTGGCGCGGAACGTCTTCATTCCGTTGAGCGACTGCAGCATCGAGAGGTCCACACCGAACATCGCCGTCGGTAGCGTCGAAGTGAATCCGGACGATAGCGTCGGATCGCTTGCTCGGAACACGAACATCACCGAGAGCCAGAGCCCCGTCATCAACAGGGTGCTCAAGTAAAGCAACCGCGATGTTATCCCGCGACGACGCGTGCGCTTGCGACGTCCAGACCACGGTTGGTCCAGCAGCCACCAGAACATCAGCGAGACCACCAAAGTGATGCCAAACACCAAAGGAGCGACCAGCAATTCGATGACGAACAATGCCAATCCGGCGATAGTCGCTGCGCTAAACTGCCCCGACGATGGCAGTCCCTCGGCACCGGTGTCGAACAGATCAGGTACGACGTCCGGGACTGGACGATCATCAATCATCGGTCGTCCCACGGGACTCACACGGAATCGGTCAGCGGGCATAGTCGTAGTAGTAGCCGTAGCCGAGCCGGTAACGCGAACTCCGGCGGAACTCTACGTCGTTGAGAATCGTGCCTGCCAGCGTCACGTTGATGTTTCGCAGTTGCTGCACGGCGAACTTCAGTTCGTCGCGGTCGGTCTTGTCGGCGCGAGCGACCAGCAGCAGTGCATCGGCGTGCGCGCCAATCAACGCACCATCCGTGAACAGATTGAGCGGCGGCGTATCAATGAGCACGTAATCGTATTGTGCGCGGAGTCGTTCGAACAACGGCTGCAGGCGTCCGGCAACCAGCAAATCGGCAGGATTCACACTCGGTGCGCTCCCGAGCGGAAGAACGTCAAGCGTGCCACCGCCCTCCATCTGTACGCGCCGAATGCACTCGCCCGGTGACGCCTGGCCATACATCAAGTCGAAAAAGCCAGGGGCCGGTGGAATTCCGAATACGTCGTGAACGGTGCCCCGGCGCGTTTCCGCGTCGATTAAAATCACGCGTTGCCCCTGATGGGCAAGTGTGACAGCAAGGTTCACTACTGTCGTGGTCTTTCCATCGCCGGGCAGCGCGCTCGTAATGACAATCACGTGCGGTGGATTCGGCGGCGTGAGGTAGTTCAAGTTCGTGCGAAGCGTGCGGTATGCTTCGGCTGCCGGCGTTTGATATTCGCGCCCGGCCGCAGGACGTGACTCATCACCGTCTTTCGGAGGCGGCAATCGATACCCCACACTGCGCGCCTGCTGCTGCAGGTTGGGAATAATTCCTACCACGGCGACCCCAACAATTGTCGCCAGATCATGCTCGGTGCGAATTGTGGTATCGAGCCAGTCGCGTAGGAAAGCGACGGCCATTCCGACCACGAGGCCGGAGAAAATCGCCACTGCGAAAATAAGTGTTGTGCTATTACCGCCTTGCTGGTTCGGCTGGACTGCTTCATCGAGAACCGAAGCCGTCGAATCCTGCACCGCCGCCTGAATCTCGGATTCTTTCAATCGCCCCTGCACCAGCGTGATCATTGCTTCATCGATGGTACGATTCCGCTCCAGCTTTGAAAACTCAATCAATTGCTCCGGCACGCGCTTCATCGCCGCGTCGTTCTTGGCAATGCGTGGTGCAAGCGCAGCAAGTTGACGGTCGATATTCGTCACATAGGTCACCGTCCGGTCGCGGATGATGTCCTGCGATTGGCGAATTTGCTTATCGAGATTTTGAATGTCGGACGTGCTACTGGTATACCGTTGAAGCTTTAACGCGCGCTCGTGAATCAGTGCATCGTAGTGATCCACTTCGCCGCCTGCCACGCCGTTGCGTTGATATTCCGGCGTCGACATGACCTGTTTCAGGAACTGCGCCCGGGCCGCGAGCGTGTCTGGATTTCGCAATGGTTCCAGTGCCCGCATGAGGCTTTCTTTCTGCGACTCAAGATCGCGCTTGAGGTTTTGCAACGTCTGCATTTCCTGCGCCAGCGTCGCCTGCGCCTGCGCCACGGAGGCAATGCCTTCCTTCTCCAAATACTGGCGCATCTTGGCTTCGGCGTCGCTGACGTCTGCGTTGAGTGTCGCCAGTTTTTGCTGTAGATATTCCACGGTGGTGTTCGCGCCACTGGTGTTGAGCAGCATGCGTTCCCGAACAAACGCCCGCGCGATCATGTTCGGAATATTGCGCACCAAAAGCGAGTCTTTGCCGGAGTAGGAAATACTGAGGACATTGGCATCTTTATTCGCCGGCGTTACTGTAATCTGACTGCGCAATGCCTCTGCCGTTTCAATCCGCGGTGCGACCGTCAATGTGATATGGTCGAGTGCTCTACCACCGCCCGTGAGCGTGATCGATCCGCGAATCAGCTTGAGCCGCGCCGAATCGGGATACACACCAATCAGTGAATCCTGCGGCTGCAATCGAACTTCACGACCGCCATCGACTTTTACAATGACATATGTCTCGGACGGCGAATCAGAATCCATCTTCGCGCTCTCCACATACCGGCTACGGACCGAAACCGGGGGACGTGCCACGCCGACGCGAAGCCCGAGTGAGTCAACGACTTCGGCCGCCAGTTTGCGACTCGTGATTATTTCCGAAGCCATCGCCAGCGATGACGCGTTATCTGACCCGAAGTACATCTGCGCCATAGTATTTCCGTTACGCGCCTTGTCTTCGAGCTTGACCGTGGCCGCCGCCTGATAGGTCGGTTCGATGCGGCGGGCGGCGACTACGGCAGCCGCCATCGCCAGCCCAACGCACACGACAATGATCCACGCACTGCGCGCGATCGTTTGCCACGCGCGACGCAGATCAAGTTCTTGGTTCGGTTCGGCGAGGGCCGATTGCAATGTTGGAAGCGATTCCACGAATGGCCTGGATTATCTGGACAGGACGAGAATGAGCGAGAACAAGGACAGTACAGCACCCACCAGTAGTGTGAACGCCGAGAAACTCTGTGCATTGCGTCCGAGAAACGAGTCATCGCGCACATAGATCGCATCGCCATGGCGGATGTCGACAGAACCCAATCGTGTCGGTCCCTGCATCACATACTGGGTGCCATCGGCCTTTTGCAAAAAGATCGTCGCCGTGGACGCGCCCGCACTGGGACCGCCTCCTTTGGCAACCAGTCCCAAAAGCGTCGTGCCGGCATCCACCGCATAGATCCCGGGACTGCGCACCTGACCGGTAAGCACCATATCCCGCGTGAACGTTGCGTCGAGCGCGACGTCGACAATCAGCTTTCCATAGCGTGCGGCCAGCAACAGCTGCAGCGAATCAGCGCTTAGACCGAGCACGTCCACGCGACCCAGACCCGGGAAATAGGCCTGACCGCCGGAGGTGACCGTGGTCTCGCCCGATAAATCGGGCTCGCGATATACCCGAACTTTTATTTGATCGCCGACCTCCACCCGCCAAACCGGCACGGACGAGATCGGCGCCGGGGTGACGAAAAGTTCGGCGCCGCGCGTTGCGCAGCCCGACAACAAGAAGGCGATCGCGACAGTACATGCCGCAGCAACGCGATGGCGAAACACGGTCATTCGCAGAAATCCGTCGTGTGATGTATTCGCGCGCGAGACACCCCGCGCACGGGATTCAAAACCTAAACGATCTATAGTTGCACCCGTCACCGCAACCTCATTCCTGTACTGCGATTGCCGTCCGATCAAAATGCCCCCTTCATGCTCAAGACAGCCGGCACGGTGCGAATCAAAATCGCGAAATCCCGCCACACCGTCCATCCGCGGATGTAGCCCGACTCGAGTCGCACCACATCTTCAAAGCTGCGGACGGTATTGCGACCGTTCACCTGCCACGGCCCCGTCATTCCTGGCAACACTTCGAACCGCACAAAATGGTGCGGCTGATACCGGTCCACTTCCGAGGGCAATGCCGGCCTGGGCCCAACCAATGACATCTCGCCACGCAGTACGTTCAGCAACTGCGGCAACTCATCAAGCGATGACCGCCGCAGAAACACACCGATAGGCGTGGTGCGCGGGTCGCGCGCCATCTTGAACAGCGGATCGGTGGAATACACATTCGCTTGCTCAAGCGCCGCCTGTTGCCCTTCGGCGTCGTGCACCATCGTGCGAAACTTGATCATCCAGAACTCGTCGCCCCCAAGCCCAACGCGCAACTGACGAAAGAACACTGGACCGCGCGAGGTTACCGCTACCGCCAAGGCGGCAAATGCCCATAACGGCAATAGCAACACAATACCGAATAGCGCGCCAAATACATCGACGAACCGCTTAACTACCAGCTGTGAGCCCACCAAAGCTGGCCGCGACAGAAGCGACAGCGGTTCGGCGCGGCGAAGCACAAAACTCGGCTCGTCCAGCTCACGGAACGCCGCCCGGCGCGTCGCATACACACTGGCGCCGGCGCTCGATGCAGTGATCATGACAGACTGCAGTGCCGCATCAGAAAGTGTACCGACCAGAATAATCGTGTCGGCATCAGACTCCCCCAACGCGTCATAGAGATCATGTGTTCGCTTGGATATGCCCACTGGCAAGTCATCCGTCAGCACAAATACAGGCATGCGAGTGCGGCCGCTGTCCGCACGCTCATGCGAGAGCCGCTCGACATCTTCGGAGGGCCCCACCAAAAGCGTGCGCGACGACTCGAGGCGTCGCGGATCCAGCGACCGGAGTGCGTCAGCGATGCCGCGCCGCTGAAAAACCATGATGCCCCATGTCGCCGCAAGCACACCGCCAATCAGCAACCATCGGACCCGGAGATCGGCGCCGAAAACCTCCGCCCAGCGCGGAAGTACCAGCCCGAGCAGCAGGCCGGCCGCAATCCGCGAGGCATGGCTATGACGCTCGGTATCGGCATAACTACGAGTCAGATAGAGGCAGAACACAAGCGACGTCACGCGGCGTACTAGCGCCACCGGATTCTGTGGAATGAGGCCGCGTAAAAAACCCGCACTTTCGCTATCTAGTTGCGCCACAAAAGAATCGAGCGGCAACATTGCCAAAAGCGAAAAAATCGCCGCCAAAGTGACAACATCGGCAAGCAGTAGAATCGAACCATAGCTGAATTCACGCCAGAAACGCCGACGTTGCAATGCCAGAGCCCGATGCCGCAGCCCTAATGGTGTGAAATGGTCCGGCGTGGCGGGAGTCACGATTGTCTTAGCTGTTCGTCTTTCTAATGTTAACCGTGCCGATGGCGCGCTGACAGAATGGCTCAATTGCGCCTGAAGTTGCCGGTTTGCCACCATACAAGCAAAGAATAGTGGACTGGACAGTTTTCAACCAGTGTTTATATTTATACAGTTGTGGCATTATTGATCTAAGTGCCGTTGCCCGTCATCCTTATAAGCATATTCATCAAGTCGCCGCTTACACCACGTATTGACCACGAGTTCTCCGCGTGAAATCCGCGCTTCAGGCTCCCGACTACGAGAAGAGCAGCCAATTGTCGAACGCTAGCACGTCTGATGAACGGCGTTTTCGGCCTGCGGCTGCCCCAGCCGAGGTTGAACAGCTCCGGCAATTCTTGGTCGAGGCAATTGAACGCGGTGCCACCGATATTCATGTCCGCGCCGGTGATCTAGTCTACGCGCGCGTCGGCGGGCAACTCGTGCCGCTCAAGACGCCGCAGCTCACAGCGGTGAGCACGCTCGAAATGGTCACGCACATTCTCGGAACGTCGTCCAACGCGCCGTTAATCGACAATGTGCGCGACTACTCCGGACCGTGGAGTGCACCAGGCATCGCCCGTTTTCGAGTGAGCATCCTCCGGCAGCGTTCCAGTTTCGCGATTGTCTTGCGGGTCATTCCCGACGTGTTGCCGTCACTGGCGATGCTCGGCATCCCCCCCCAAATCGGTGCCGCCGCTCTCAACGACTTCGGCCTCATTTTTGTTACAGGTGTACCGGGATCCGGGCGTGGCAATACCATGGCCGCACTCATTCACCACCTCAATACTTTTTCGCCGCGTCGCCGACACATCGTGTCCATCGAACAGGCGATCGAATTTCTACACAAAAACGACAAGTGCGCCATCACGCAACGCGAAGTTGGTATCGACACCGACAGCTTTGCCGACGGCATGCGCGCCGCACTTGAGCAGGATGCCGACGTGATCGTTGTCGGTGAAATGAACGAACCCGAGATTATTGAACTTGCGGTGCGCGCCTCCGAAGCCGGCCGCCTCATCATCGGGAAAATGAGCGCGCCCGACGCGACCAGTGCACTCCGTTTGTTCTTCGCCGGACTGCCAAGCGACCAACAAGACGCGGCACGCCTGCACGTCACCGAAATGCTTCGTGCGATCATGGCACAGCGGCTCCTCCCGCGCGCCGACGGACAGGGTCGCGTGCTCGCCGCGGAATGCCTGCTGATGACGCCCCTGGTACGCGATGTGCTCGGCGATCCGGGTCGACTCAGTGAAATCCGCCAGTCGCTCGCCGACGGCCGCGCGGAATATGGCACGCAAACTTTCGACCAGAACCTCGCCGACCTTGTCATCAGCGGACAGGTCTCGTTCGAAGTGGCATTGACACTCGCCACAAACTCTCTCGATTTCGAACTCCAACTTCGCGGACTGCGACGCTAGTTAGTCGCCGGGTCGCCAGGCTTGATCGAGCAGGCGCGCCCATAACGGGCGCGCCTGCTCTGTTTGCGACGTCTCGATCGCCGGCACCGGAAGCGGTGGCTCTCCCGCGAGCAGCCGCGCCGGATTCACCACGGCCAACAATTCAGCCTGTTCGGACAACCCCGCGGCGACGAGCGCGCTCACGAAACGCCGCAAGCCGGGCTCGCCGCGAGCATGATAGTCGCTCGAGACATAATCGGCCCAGCCACGCGTGAGAATCACCTGCGCGTGCACTGCCGCCGTCCGCCCGTAGTCGCCAAATAACGATCCCGCGTTCACCTGTAGCAACCCGCCAGCCGCACGAAACTTCACGAGCGTCGTGAGCTGGTCATCGTGATTGCGGTAACGCTCGGGATGCGCGACAATCGCCGTCCATCCGCGTAGGCGCAGTGCGGTTACCGCATACTCGGCGTTCAGGGGCGGAAATCGCAATGACGGGAACTCCACCAGTGCGAATGCGGTGCCGGCCAAACGAAGGCGTGAATCCGAAAGATCCGGATTGGGGACATCCAACATCACTTCCACACCACGTTCCATCCGCATCGTGGATCCGTAACGCGTCGCGTCTTCGAAGACGACAGCCTGCAATGCAGCCCAGCCAGCATCGAGCTCTGCCAATCGCTCTTCAAGTCTGGCCGCATCGTGCGTTAGCGATCCGGTAAAGTGGGGCGTGGTAATCAATTGTCGCGCGCCCTCGGCGCGAAAATGATCAAGCGCCGCTGCGGCATCGGATGGCGTTTGCGCGCCATCGTCCACCCCGGGCATCAGGTGGTTATGGAAATCAGTGAAGGTGCCGGTGGTCGTCACGCGATGGGCGATTATTCCGGCGCGTCGAGACTGCGCCAGACATACCAACTCGCCACCGTTCGATGCGGCGCCCACTTCGCACCGATTTTCTGCAATTTTTCAGGAGTCGGCAGCTTACGCATCCGCAGCATTTTCTGCACGCCTTTCTGGATTCCGAGGTCGAGCTCCGGCAGAACGTCGGGCCGGCCGAGGCGAAACATCAGCACCATCTGTGCCGTCCAGCGACCGATGCCACGGACCTGAACCAACGTCTCCATTACGGCATCGTCGTCGAGCTCATGCAATTTATCAATGGCAAGTTCCTTCGATTTCGTACGGATGGCCAGTTCCTTGACGTACTGCACTTTGCGTTCCGATAATCCGGCGGCCCGCAACTGCGCGTCCGTCGCCTTGAGAATGCGCGCCGGGGTCACTTCTCCACCGCAACGGGCGATCACCCGGCCATGGATGGTTCCGGCCGCCTTACCCGAAAGCTGTTGATACACAATCGATCGCACGATATGTCCAAAATGACTTCCGTCTTTCGGCACCGCCAATGTGCATGGGCCGATCGTGTCGATAATCGCTCCCAGTACCGGGTCGACAGCGCGCAGATGTTTTATTGCTTTTTTGTGCATGACAAGAAAACTATTGCCCCGGAAGAAGAACGGGACTGGGCGCCCCCGCGACGGGTCACGACTGGCATTCGGCGCCGTTGGCCATACGAACAATTCCGGCGGCGCCCGCACCGGCAACAAACAGAAATTCTTTATTAGTCACGTGACTCACGCGTCCCACTTTCTCGCCGCGCAAATTGTGGATCCCGATCGTCGCTCCCACGTAACGACGGAACTCGATCGGCACCACCGCCACTTCACCCTGCACATCCTCAAGCAACGCCACGATGTCGTCGTAGGCGAAAAAACCTTCGTTGTTGAACGACACAATCAAGTGCGTCGCCGGCACGTCGTGGATCAAACGCGAAAATGCATCCCACGAACGCCCCTTGGCGTTATAATCGCTTTTCACCTCCCGGCAGTCTTCACGCTTTCGCGCGATACCATACGACGCCGGTGCATCATTGCGGACAACGGTTTCCCAGATGTGATAGTTCGAATGATAAGAATGCTGATTGTACGGCGGATCCACGTAGGCAATGTCCACCGGCGCCATTGCGCCACACAGCGCATTTGCATCCCCGCGTAACGCACTCCCATGACCGTCTATCAATGCCGGCATTTGCAGTTCCAGCGCATTGAACGACCGCGGCGCCCAGCTCTTGAGATACGCCATTTGCAGTCCGGTGGTGCTGTCCACCTTGTCGGCGGCCAGCAGCAGCGCCGTGAGGAGAATCGACCGCTCAACCTCACCGTCGGCAATCCGGTCGATCTCGGCTCGAATCGCATCTATCCGCCGCCCATTGAATGGCTGGAAATACCGGGCTTCCTCACAAAATGTTCTGGTAAAATATCCATCCACGCCAGGCAGCGCGTTCAGGTGGGCCAGCTTCTCACTGTACCCTGCACCCTGCACACCGCGTCCGTCCACTTCGATATACGTCCGAGCCAAGATTTCCGAATATGATGCCAAATCATTCGCCGTGACTAAAAATCCAGCTTTCTTTAACCCCTGTGCGACTCGGGTCGTGCCCGTAAATAGGTCGCACGCGGTCGTGGCTCCGGTCCGTTCACGGATTGCCTGAGCGAGCGAGACAATCCGCGGGACCAATGTCCGTTTCGACCCGATGTATTTGATCACTGACGCGCGGCCCGCTCTCGGGCAATCAGTTCGCGTCGCAGAATCTTGCCAGCTGCAGACTTCGGGATCCGGTCCACGAATTCAACCGCACGCACTTTCTTATATGGCGCGACGACCGCTGCCACGAAGTCAATGAGCTCCTGCACGGTGCACGCGCCGCGTGCGACGATGTATGCCTTTGGAATCTCACCTGCGTCCTCGTCCGCAGAGGGAATAACGGCGCAGTCAGCAACCGACGGATGCGTGAGAAGAATCGCCTCCAATTCCGCTGGGGCTACCTGGTACCCTTTGTACTTGATGAACTCCTTCAACCGGTCGACAATAAAAAAGTAGCCGTCTGGATCGGCGTAGCCCACATCACCCGTATGCAACCAGCCGTCCGCGTCGATTGCCTCCGCAGTCGCGTCGGGCCGGTTCAAATAGCCTTTCATGATTTGGGGGCCGCGGATGAGCAACTCCCCGCGCTCCCCACGCTCCACGTCCCGGCGGCTTTCGATATCTACGATCCGGCATTCGGTATTAGGAATCAACAGCCCGCACGATCCGTGCCGAATCAACGCCACGTCGGATGGCGTGAAATGGGTGACGGGACTCGCTTCCGTCATCCCATATCCCTGCTTCACTAAACAGTTGATCCGCTCTGCGCACGCCCGCTCGAGCTCCGGCCCCATTGGTGCCGCACCGGAGTTGATCATTTCCAGAGTACTTAAATCATAGTTGTCGACCGACGGATGCTTGGCGAGCGCCAATGCAATTGGAGGCACCAAATATGCCGTGCGCACTTTGTGGTCCTGTGTTAATCGCAGATAGCTCTCCAAATCGAATTGCGGCATCGTCACCACGCACGCGCCGCGCCGCAGTACCATGCACAAAATCACTACCATTCCATAGATATGGAAAAACGGCAAGACTCCGATCGTCCGATCGCCGGGCTTGGCATCGTCGATAAATTCACATTGCACCAGATTGGCTACAAGATTGCGGTGCGTGAGCATAACACCCTTCGGTAATCCCGTCGTTCCGCTGGAATACGGTAGCGCCACCACGTCGTGCGCGGCGGCGATCTCCGCGGCCGGCGGGGTTCCATCGACCGAAATGAACGATGACCACGATGTGCATCCAGCGAACTCGCCGAACACCACAACTTCAATTTCCGCTCCCACCAGCTGAACGGCCTCACGGGCCCGTTCCGCCAGCGCCGGCACCGTCACAATGATTTTGGCGGATGAGTCCCGCAACTGAGTCGCTACTTCCTTGGCCGTGTACATGGGATTTGCCGTGGTATTGACCGCGCCAATACTTGCAGCCCCAAAAAAAACGGCGGCGTACTCCGGAAGGTTTGGGCTCCAAATGCATAGGGCGTCGCCTTTGCGAAATCCGCGCGCTATCAGCGCTACTCCCACCTTCCCAATCAATGTCCGCAGCGCGCGATAGCTGAGCACGCGACCGGTTGGTCCGTCGATCAACGCTGGCAGATCAAGCCATTGGTCGACGTTTTCAAAAATGTATCCCGACAGTGAAATGTCCGGAATCATTACATCCGGGTAGCGGCTGCGGATGATCATCGGCTACTTCCCTCCAGCATGTTTCAAATACTTATCGAGCCATGAATCCATCTTGCCGAAGAAATCCAGCCAACGGCGGTGCAGCAGTGTTTCATGTACGTCATCGGTGAGAACGGTCAAGTCATATGTGACATGATGCGCCCGCAAGAGCGAGACAAGCCCAACCATCTGTGAGAACGCAACGTTGCGATCGTCATCACCTTGCACAAGCAAGACCGGCGACTTCCATCCCTCGATCGCCGAAATCGCCGATGATTTGTAACCGATGTTTGTGGAATCGAGCGAGCTCCCCTCCAGATGCACTCCAGCAAGATCGACGCCCGTCACAAAAATGTCGGAGTTTCGGGCTAATGCTTCGGCCGTGAGCAAACCACCGTACGACAACCCCCAGATCCCCACCCGCGTGCCGTCAACTTCGGGCCTTGACTGCAGATACTTTGCCGCCGCCAGCACATCCTGATATTCGGAGTTGCCGCGTGCCCCGGTGTTCAGCGCGTTGCGGAACGCTTTTCCGTACCCAATGCCGGACCGGTAGTTCACCGACATCACGATATATCCCTGATCCACCAACCATTCATTTACGCCGTAGAACACGTGATAGAACGAGAGGTAGTGATAGCCCAGCAACATCTGCCGTTGCGGACCACCGTGCACGAATATGATCGCCGGCCGTTTCTCCCCGGCCTTCATATCCTTCGGCAGAAACAATTGGTTGTGAAACTCATTGCCGTCGGCAGCCTTGAGCATCACGTTCGTCGGTTGCACGTGTCGGTCGGCCGGAAATTCCTTAGTCAGCGTTGGGTAGATCACTTTTTCCGGACCACCCGCTACGGGCATCACGCCGACCGATTGGGGCCGATTCCATGACGCCGTCAGCATCGCAATCTGCTTGCCAGACGCCAACGCCGCCGGATATGTCTGAATGTCACCCTTGCTGATCTGCTCGGCGGTGCCTCCCGCCGTTGGTACTTTCCAGATGTGGCGTGAGTCGATCTCGTTCACGTTACTCGAATAAAAAAGCGTCCGGCCGTCGGCTGAGAGCCCCGTGTGTTCGAGCTGTCCTTCACCAGGTGTGAGCTCAACCGGTTGCGCAGGCGAATTTTTGATGCCGACCGAGTAGTAGCGCACCCACTCATGTGGCTCAAGCTGGAAGATCAGGGCACTGCCAGCCCACTGAATGTTGTTGATGTTGTTCCAGTCGCGTTCGTTCGGGACGTTGTGCCAGACTTCGTGCGCCTCGCCCGTAACCGGATCG
>JANYKA010000060.1 GCA_025358315.1 Gemmatimonadota bacterium
CGGCCTGTACAGCATCCATCGACAGTGTGCGGACGGTATTGATGGCGAGCAATTGCAGGGCGTCGTTCGCTGGTGTTGCCACGTCAGATACTCCTCAATGCGGCGGTACGGCGATGTTGGGAGCGAGGGGAAGGCGGGAAGCTAACCGGGGCGGAGCGGCACCGCGATGCGTGGAGACCGTCCGGGAAGCACACAACACTGTCACGCCTTTGACCGCCGTCGCGATTTTGACCATATTGCCGCTATGAGTCGCCTGACAACAGTCGGGGAATCGTCAGCCTCGCTCTCCCGTGAGCTTTCCGACTTCCTGATCGAGCTTTCGATCGGATTGCACAAGAACGCGATCTATCCGCCGGGTCATCCGCTGCTTGAGAGCGCGACCACGGGGATCGCTCGGCGCATTGACGCGTTGTTGCAAGAGCGGGCATCGCTGTCGCTTGGCGTAGCCCGGCAACAGCTGATTATCGAAGGGGTGGCAACGGACGACAATAATCCCGTGCTGCGAGATCTGGCGCAGCGTCTCCATCGCCACCATCTCGGAGCCGTGAAGTTCACACAAGGCGTGAAGATCGCCGAGATAGACGATGTTTTGGCCACAATTGCGGTTGACGCCGGTCGGCGCGCAAAACCGCTTGGGCTGGAAGGTCCGGAGGTTCTCCAGCAGTGGGAGCACATCCGCCTCTTTCCGCTCACGTTCGAGCAGCTGCAACTGCTGGACGAGGACCCCAATGCACCGGACGACAACGATAAAGCGGAGATGCGCGGCGACAAGAGTCGCGCCGCGCAGTTATGGATTGGATTAGCGCGCGCCGCGCTGGCCGCCGAGTCGACAGACGAGCGGCTCGATTCCGCCGAGTCAACCGATCCAGTTGTCGTGGCGAAGGCGATCGACGAACACAAGAAAGATGCCGCGTACGATCAAGTGGTCGTTGGGTATCTGTTGCAGATTGCCGAGGAATTAAAGGCCAAGGGTGGCAAGGAAGCTGCGGCCCTGCAGCGGCGCATCTCCCGCTTGGTTTCCACTTTGCAGCCCGAGACATTGGCTCGATTGCTGGAAATGGGTGGCGATTCCCGCCAGCGGAAAAAATTTGTCAATGCAGCGGCGCAGGGAATGGCGGTTGACGCTGTCGTGGAACTCGTGCAAGCAGCAGCCAGCACGTCCGGCCAGAATATTTCGCATTCCCTAGTGCGAATGTTGTCGAAGCTGGCCGTTCACGCCGACGAGGGGAGCGCACTCACGCGTCCGGCCGCCGATGGTGCGCTGCGCGAGCAGGTGCAACAGCTGATTAGCGGATGGCAGCTCGACGATCCGAATCCGGATGGATACCGTCTGGCGCTCGACAAAATGTCGCGCGAGACACCGGTATTCCAACCGACCGACGACGCACTTCCCTGCGAACCTGAGCGTTTGCTGGCAATGGGGCTGGAAATTCAGATTCTCGGTGAGCCGGTGTGGCGATCGACCGACCAGTTGGCATCGCGTAGCGACATCGCGCCATTGTTGGACCTGTTGGATTCGGCACCGGAGGGCTGGATGCGTGATGCGCTGTGGCGCCACGTCGCCACAGCCGACCGATTGTACCAACAAATACAACGCGAGACTGTCAATGTGCAGGTCGTGCAACGGCTGGTAAATCGCATGCAATTGTCTGCCGCGGACCCCTTGCTCGACATACTGGAAAGTGCTGCTGATCGACTGGCGTCCGTGTTCGTGGACATGCTCGCCGGTCTCGGCAATGATGTCGGGCCACTCGTGGTGTCGCGACTGACCGGTGCGCGGTGGAGTGTGCAGCGCCTGTTACTTGTGATTCTCGGAAAACTAACCGAGCTTCCGGTGGGATTCGCTCCTCGTGAATTCATTCGGCACGCTGACGGCCCCGTGCGCCGCGAAGCATTGCGAATGCTGATCAAAGTTCCGGCGATGCGTGATCTGGCTATTGCGGCCGCACTCTCGGATCCGGATGAGCGGATTGTCCGGCTGGCCCTGGGCGCGTCCATGACCAATTGTCCGAGTGACGCTGCCAGAATTTTGATGGCGCGCGCAGACGACCCGGCACTTTCACCGGATCTGCGAGCGCTTGGCGTTCGGGCGCTGTCCTCGTACCGCTCGCCGGACGTTGTCGCGTTTCTGGTGCGCCGCACACTGGGTCGTAAGAAACTTCTGCGCCGTCGGGCACTCGCCAGTAAATCACCGGAAATGCTCGCCGCCTTAGCCGGACTTGCCGTGCACTGGCGGTCGGATCCCGCCTCTCAGGCCGTACTGGAGCTGGCGACCGAGAGTTCGGACTCGGAAATCATCGAGGCGGCGGGACGTCGCGGAGCCGGGACATGAGCGCAGAGGCTGCAAAGTTTCTCAATTCTTTCGCACAGGCGCTTTCGACGATGGCGTTGTATGCGCCCGGACACCCGGCCCGCGAACGCGTGATCGATTCGTCACTCGAATATCTGCAGCGCCTTCAGGAAAAGGACCGCACGCCGCAGTTTTCGTTCCTCGGCCTCGATGTGATCTACGGCCAGGTGGCGCTTCGCGAGCTCAAAGAATGGGATTGGGGGCTGCGTCTCGCCAACGCCGGTATTCAGCGACTGGAATTCGCGGCGGCGGTCGAGCGAGACGAATTCGAAGGATTTCTTGAAGACGCGCTGGCTCGTCTGACGCTACAGGCAATCGACAGTTCGACGCGAAGCCCGGAGCGGCGGTCCACCATCAAGTTTGGCGCTATCGGCGTGAAGGGATCGGAGGGTGTGATTCGCCCTGAGGAACTGTTGCCGACGGCAACCATCCAATACTCGCTGGGCGAGGAAGCGGATACGATACGCTGGTTGCACGACGAGGTTGAGATGAGCGGCGAGTTGCCGCTGATCGAAGCCGAGAGTGTCGTCCGGTCATTGTCCGTGGCAATGCACGGGGATCGGGATATTGTGATTCCGCTGTTACAACTCAAGGAATTCGATCAATACACGACCACACACTCGCTCAATGTGAGTGTGCTGTCGATGGCGCTGGCGGAATTTATCGGCCTCGGTGCAAAAGATGTTCGGGCGTTTGGCGTTGCCGGGTTGTTGCACGACCTTGGCAAAGTGCGCATCCCAAAAGAGGTACTGACCAAACCGGGCAAGCTTAGCGACGAAGAGTGGCAAATCATGCGGCGTCATCCAGCGGAAGGCGCAAAAATTATCTTTGAAAGCGATCGACAGCTCGATCTTGCATCAGCGGTGGCGTACGAGCATCACATCATGATCAACGGCGGCGGATATCCGTCGCGCCACTTTCATCGCGATTGCCACAAGGCGAGCAAGCTCGTGCACATCTGTGATGTGTACGATGCCCTGCGTACGAATCGGCCATATCGTGAAGCGTGGGAACCGGAGCGCGTGCTCACCCAGATCCAGTCCGGTGCCGGACCTGACTTTGATGCAGAACTGGCACACTCGTTTATTCAGATGATGCGGCAATGGGAGCGTCGTGTGGCGGTGGTGGACGATAAAACACCATTGCCGCACATGTCTCCAGTCACTGAGACTGTAGCGCCTGCGGCAGCTTCGCCAGTTTCGCCGTCCGAGCCGGAAATTCCAACGGCCGGTTCCGCCACATGACCGGTAGGGAAAAGCCCGGGCCGGCAGTCCGGACACCGCCAGCCGGGCTTGCCTCGCTGTCCGATCCGGCAAGCCTGCGTACACTGGTAAAGAATCTGCGCGAAGGTATTTATATCGCGAATGCCCGCGGTGAGATTCTGGATGCAAATCCCGCATTCCTGGAAATGCTTGGCGTGATGTCGGTTGACGCCCTTGGTGTATACGGGCTTGGCGACATGGTGGTTGATCCGGCACGCCGGCTACTAGAACTTGAAATGCTCGATCGCGATGGTGCGGTACGGGAGTTTGAATTTCAGATTGTCCGGCCGGACGGAACACTGCGCACCGTACTCGATACCACGTACGTCTGCCGGGAGCCGGACACAGGTGAACTGTTCTATCACGGAATTCTCGTTGATATCTCGTCGCGAAAAATCCATGAAGATGCGTTGCGAGAGCAGAGTATCCGCGACCCGCTCACGGGTTGTTATAATCGCCGCTACCTCGCCGATCTGGATCAACGGCTGTCGGTGGCACCTGACGCAATGTGGTCATGCATCTTTATCGACATTGATCATTTCAAGCAGTACAACGATACCCATGGCCATCAGATGGGCGACAATACCCTGATTCGCATGAGTCGTTTTTTAATGCGGCAAGTGCGCGCCGAAGAAGCGGTCGTGCGCATTGGTGGGGATGAGTTCGTGATCGTGCTTGGCGGGGCCGCCGAGGCGCATGTTGAAATGGTTGCGCAACGGCTGGCACGTTCCGCACTTCGCACGGCTCCTGTCCCGTTTTCACTCGGCAGTGCCACGCGCCGCCCGTCAGAGAATCTTCAACAGACGATGCACCGAGCAGATCGGAACCTGATGGCGGTGCGTGTGATCGAACGCACCGCGGATCGCTCTGCCGGCGAGCCCGCGTAGCACCGAGCTATACGTCGTCCGGAAATTTTGTCGGAACCCGTTGCGCACACGCGACCAGTGCGCGCACGGCTTTTGCGTGAAACAAGAGTTTGGGAAGTGAGCCGGTCAGGGTAATCCGGCGACTTGTCAGCGCCATGAGCGGGTCGAGAGTGCCTTGCGCCAGTTCTTTCCAGACGTCGTAGCCGGCGCGGAGCACAAATGGCGCTACAATCTCCGATGTGGTAATAATCCGAGCCGCTGGGCAGGAACCACCGTTCAATGTGAGTTCGACGACTACATCATCGGCAAACCCCAGTGCCGGTGTCGCGTTCATAACCAGCGCGATGGGCCATTTCCACCCGCTACCAGTTTTGTGATAATCGGGGTCGCTGTCGATGGTCCGCCGAAGTGCTTCCGCCCACTCGCCGGTGAAAGGTGTAAGTGCGGTCACTTTTTCTCTCTGGCATGGAGGTGCGCCTGCCTGTCCGATTTTTCGCGCAGAGCTTTCATAACGGTACTGCCGGCGGCAATCGCACCGAGAATCATATAGAGATAGAACGTATAGAATCGCCACCAGACGAGCGCGCCGCCCAGTACTCGAGGTGTCATCACGCCGGTGAAGGCAAGCTTAAACGCATACTCCACAGTACCGCCGCCACCCGGAGCCGGCGCTATCACACCGCCATACAGGAATACCAGCGGCCAGAGCATGAGTTTCGCGAGCGGCAGTGAGGGGTCCATCGCCAACGCGAGGATTGGTAACACCGAAAGCCGAAGCAACACGTGGACCATGGATGACAGGAAAGCGAATGCCATCGGTTTGAATCGTGCATGCTTCAGCGCTGCGATGCCTTCGCGTAAAGCGCGCAACGACCGTTGCACGACCCGCCACCGGCCGGCATGCAGGCCGAGTGATCGTGCCCATTGCGGTGGCGGACCATTGGCATTGCGATGGGCGAGCAGATTGCCAAATGCGCCGACAGAGAGAACAATCGCCGCATAGCCTCCGACCATCGCTGCCATCAGCGGCACAACCGTTCCACCCGACCCTCTGAAGAGCAGCGCCAGGAGTGCGCACAACAGCGCGAGCGATGTCATCTCGAGAAACAATTCAATAAAGAGAATCAAGAGCGTTCCGGCCGGCGCGACCCCCGCTTCGGCGAGCACAAGATATCGCGCTGGCTCGGCTCCAGAACGCGATGGTGTGATGGAGGCGCCAAAGTCGCCACCTAGGCAGACGCGTAGTGAGTTCGCAAAGCTCAATGGAATTCGCAACGCGGCAGCACTCCACTGGATCTTGATCGTGCGCGTGGCGATCTCCGCGAGAACCGCCAACAGGGCCAAGGCATGGGTGGCCAGTGGAATAGCCGGAGGCGCTCCTGCCCGAGCCCATCCAGACCACAGAATGAACCCTGAAACTCCGAGTGCACCGGCGAAGGACAGGACCACCAGGGCCCAGCGTCGTGCACTCACCGCGCGCGTGCGAACTCGAGCGTGGACATTCGGCGCAGCCGTGGATACGGTGTCGCGTCGCCTTTCATCATTCGCCAAAGAATGCGATTAAATAGTGCTTCATCCGCTGTATCTTCGATGCGCAGGTCAAGGCGGGCGGATTCGCGCGCTTCGCGTCCAGCGGACGGATTCATTTCCATCAGGTTCTGCGCAGGGATCAATGCCACAACGGGACGAAGGTCCGGCTGCTCGGCGAACTGTTCAGTGATTGGCCGGCCGAAGTGATCGAATTGCGACAGCGATCCGAGTCCCAGAATTCTCTCGATGGTGGCGAGGACATCTGTGGTATTGGCGAATCGGTGATAGACACCAGCTCGACTCCACGCCGAGATCATCAACAAGAGTGATCGGTGAGAATCGACGTGGTCGGCGCCGTTCTGGGCATCATCCTCAAGGACGATTACCAGGGTGTTTTTCCAAAAGGGCGATCTTGAGAGTCCTTCGATCACGCGCCCGAGCGCGAGATCGTTGTCGGCGACCTGGGCGCGCGGAGTGGGAGCGCCCGCCCGGCCTCCGGACGTGTGATCGTTCGGTAGTCGGACGATCTGCAGACGCGGCATGTCGTTTGTCGCCGTGTAGTGGGCGAGGTCGGCGAGCCAGATATCGGCGCGTTTCTGATCCGGGATGGCCAAGTCAAACCCCGGGAATGCGGGGTTGGTATGGGCGCGCAGGAATGGCTTGTTGCCCCGATATCCGGTCGGCAATGGATTGTCGGTGTCAGTGTTCGCCGGAATTACAAACTCGCCGAAATTGCGGAATGTAATTCCGGCCTTCTGCGCGAGGTTCCATAAATAGCCGTTGGCGGGTTCCGCCACATCGTCACCGTCGATCGGGAGCTTGTTGCGGTTGGTGCCTTCCCAGTCATAGGTGCGACCACGGGTCGGCGACGAATAGTTCTGCGGCACCGTTTTCTGTAAGTAGTCCGTGGTATATGCGGCCATCGACCAGTTGTGTCCGTCGGGACTGACTTCTGCATTTACAAAGAATCGATCGAAGATTCCAAAACGCTCAGCCAACGCATGATGATTGGGTGTGACTGGCCGCGGAAAGAAGGCGAGTGCCGTGTCTCCATCGGCCTGCGTGAGGTCGCCTAACAATTGATCGTACGTGCGATTTTCCTTGACGATGTAGATCACATGCTGGAATGGCGGCAATTTCGTTTCGACTCGCGCCTGTCCCCACCGGTTGGCTGTTGCCACACGTGCTGAAAGTGCACTGAGTTCGGTGCCGGTGGCGCGCGCGAATAGTGAGGTGACAAGTGTTCCGGAGGTTTGGCCAAGTGTGTACTGGGTTGGACTAAATCCGGCGTCGGTACGTCCTCGCCCTGGCTGCGGCCCGCCGGGGTTCGGGCCGGTGCCCCGTCCCTTTCCGGTGAGCGCGATGAGTGAATCACTGCGTGCGATGACTGCGGTCGGATACCATTGCGTGGGGATGCGGCCGGCAACGCGGTCGTTGCCGTGTGCTGCGGCGAGTCCCGACGATTCCGGGGTCAGGTCTATAAGTGCGATCGCGTTGTTATCCGCTTCGGCGAGATAGAGTCGCGTGCCGTCGGCGGAAAGCTCAATGGCGTTCGGCGTGCTACCTTCCCCGGGCCCGCCGGGCGGCGTGTCGATGATTTCATTGATGACCCGGCGCGTTTTCGTGTCGACAACCGAGATTCGGTCCGTGCTCGCCGATGCCACGAATAGGCGCGACCCGTCTGCATTGAGCGTCATCGCCGACGGATGTCGTGCGACGCGAATACGGGTGCCGCCCGTGAGTGTTCCGTCGGCACCAGGTGTGAACGCGGACACACTTGTTCCGCCCCAGGACGAGACGTATACGGCACCATTCTTCGCTACGGCGATGCCGTAGGGCCACCGCTCGGTGGGGACGCGCTGCACCACCCGACGGCTCGCGAGGTCAATGACCGCCATGGAGTCACCGAGATTTTCTGCGACATACAGCCGGCGTCCGTCTGGCGAAACAGCGATTCCCGCTGGATAACGCGTGCCACCGCCGCGTACCGCCTTGGGCGCGAGAATAATGCTATCGCTGAGCATAGCGCGGTTATTGGTCCACGCGTAGCGGTACACGACATCTTGATTTCCACCCGAGGCGTACAACGTGCGACCATCTGGCGAAAAGGCGATACCAAGAAACGTTGCGGGCTGGACAGTCGTTTGGTCGACGCGACCGGTCGCCCGATCGACGACCTGGATGCCTTGCTCCCGATATCCATTCAACAGCACCACGACTTTTCTCCCATCGGGTGAGAGGACCATGGCGAGAGGCATTGAACCTAGGTCCGTCACGGTTCCGACGGGATCGAGCATGCGGCCGGTGGGCAGCCGATTTGGCGAATCGAGTGATGTCGTTCCAGGCACCGACCGTGGAGCGCGCTGGCAACTAACGACAATGGCCGCTGTCGCGATGAGTGCTGCGGATGATCGTAGCTGGAGAGACACGCAAACCTCGTAGAGAAGAACGTCGCTTGTTCGGCGAATACTTTTGTCACCAATGTCGCGCAAAGCGTCGCGAGACGTAGTTTAATGTATGGCTCAGTTCCGTACCCATGGGAGGACCCACGTGAATACCCCCGCCATCACCAGCCGCGCGGTGCGTTTTGCACTGCTCGTCTTACTGCTCGCTACGCGCGTGCCGGCACAGTCGTTCGACTCCAGTGCCTTTTCCGGAATGCGATGGCGCGAGATCGGCCCGTATCGCGGTGGCCGGTCAGTCGCGGTCGCGGGATCCGGGTCGCGCGCAAATGAATATTGGATGGGCACTACCGGCGGCGGTGTGTTCAAGACAACGGATGGCGGACTGAGTTGGGTACCGAGCACGGACAAATATTTCGGTGGTACGATTGGGGCGATCGCGGTCAGCGAATCGAACCCGGATATCGTGTGGGCGGGTGGCGGCGAGACGGACATTCGCGGAAACACCGCGCCAGGTGACGGTGTCTGGACGACTGCCGATGCAGGAAAGACGTGGTCAAAAATTGCGTATTTTGATGTGAAGAATCACATCAATCGCATCCGCATACATCCCACCAACCCGAACATTGTTTGGGTGGGTGTACTCGGTCATGCGTATGGCGCCAACGATCAGCGGGGCGTGTTCAAGACGACTGATGGCGGCAAATCCTGGCGAAAGGTTTTGTATCGCGATGCCGGCACGGGTATCTCGGATCTCGCGATTGATCCGAATGATCCGAACGTGCTGTACGCGGCCTTCTGGTTTGCCTATCGCACCCCGTGGTCGATGAATTCCGGCGGTCCCGGCGGCGGCATTTTCAAATCGACCGACGGTGGCGAAACGTGGAAGGAGATCACCGCGAATGCCGGTTTACCGAAAGGACTGTGGGGCAAGGTCGGGCTGGCCGTGTCGCCGGCACGATCGTCCCGCGTCTGGGCCGTGATCGAGAATGATTCGGGTGGCGTGTATCGTTCCGACGACGGTGGTACGACGTGGATAAAACTGAACCAGGAGCGCAAACTCCGCCAACGCGCGTGGTACTATTCGCGCGTATACGCTGATCCCAAGGACACGAACATCGTCTACGCACTCAATACGGGCTTCTATCGCTCACGTGACGGCGGAAAAACATTCCCGCAGGGGATTCAGGTTCCCCACGGTGATAATCACGATCTGTGGATCGCGCCAAACGATCCCAATCGTATGATCGAATCCAATGATGGCGGCGCAAATGTGTCGGTCAATGGCGGACGCACCTGGTCGGCGCAGGATTTTGCAACGGCACAATTTTATCATGTAACCACCACCAATCATTTCCCCTATCGCATCTGCGGCGCCCAGCAAGACAACAGCACGCTGTGTGGACCCAGCCGGCAAGCGGGTGGCATCACGAATCGCGATTGGATGGATGCGGGTGGTGGTGAGTCCGGTTACATCGCTACGGATCCGTTGCATCCTGACATTGTGTATGCCGGCAGCTACGGCGGATTGTTGACGCGCAAAGATATGCGCACCGGGCTGACCCGCGACATCAATCCGTGGCCGGACAATCCGATGGGCATTTCGTCGGAAGATATCAAATATAAATTCCAATGGACGTTCCCCATCGTGTTCTCACCACACGATCCGCACACGATTTACGTAGGCGGCAGCAACGTGTTTGCGACGCGGACTGAGGGGCAGAGCTATCAGATCATCAGCCCACCACTCGCCCGCAACGATCCGAAAACACTCGGTGCATCCGGTGGCCCGATCACGAAAGATCAGACGGGGGTCGAAACCTACGGCGTGGTGTTTGCCATTGCGGAGTCCCCGCGCACCGCTGGCGTGATTTGGGCCGGTTCGGACGACGGCTTAGTGCAGCTCACCAAAGACGGCGGAAAAACGTGGAAGAATGTCACTCCGAAGGACATGGGCGACTTCACACGCATCTCCATGATCGAGGCCGGGCACTTCGGAGCCGGTACAGCATACGTCGCCGGAAATCGGTATCAACAAGACGACTTTGCGCCAATTCTATATAAGACGAACGATTTCGGCGTG
>JANYKA010000089.1 GCA_025358315.1 Gemmatimonadota bacterium
CACTCGCGGCGTTCGACGACGCGTCGGCAATGTTTGCGTCGACGCGCGTCGAGCGCACCGCGTGACCCGCGTGAACAGTTACCAGGAACCGCGCCGCATCCTCGTCAGTCGCACCGACCGACTCGGCGATTCGATGCTCACACTCCCGCTGTGCGGTTTGCTCAAAGAGCGTTATCCGGCGGCCGAATTATTTTACCTGGCGCGCACGTATACGCAGCCGTTCGTGCAGCTCAGTACGAATTTGTCACGCGTAATCAATTGGGATGAGCTCGCCGCACTGCCTACCGCGGAGCGCACGCGGACGCTGGAGGCACTCAATTGCGACACCATCGTCCACGTGTTCCCGCGCGCACCGATCGCCGCGGCGGCACGAAGTGCGGGAATCCCCCGGCGCATTGGTACCAGCCGCCGTTGGTTCCACTGGCTGTATTGCAATGAGCTCGTGCCGGTGAGCCGTCGCAATTCGAATTTGCACGAGGCCCAACTCAACACGTTGATCGCCGCAAAGTTGCTGGGGCCGGCTATCGTGTCACCGCCGTCCCTCGCCGTGCTCGCGGCGCACTACGCATTGCAGGCGCCGCCACCGGCCGCAGAGCTATCGCACATTCTTGACCCGGGGCGATTCAATCTCGTCATACATCCATTGAACTCCGGCAGTGCTGCCGGTTGGCCGCTGCAACGCGCCGCCGAGCTCATCGCGCTGCTGCCGGTGGAGCAAGTGAACGTAATTATTTCCGGCGACACGGCGAGCCCAGCGGTTCTCGAACCTTGGATCTCGACACTTGCACGGCCGGTTGCAAAAGCCATCGGCCTCGCTCCGCTCAGCTACGCGTCGCTGCTCGGCGCTGCCGACGGCATGCTCGCATCATCCACTGGGCCGCTGCATCTCTCGGCGGCGCTTGGCCGGCGCACGCTGGGACTTTTCCCGCATGCGGCGACATCGTCGAACGTGCGCCGTTGGCAACCCATCGGCCTCCGCGCAGAAGTTTTGACACCGGCCGAGCCGTGTACGACCTGTGAACAATTGGGCTCGGCGTGCGGCTGTCTCAAGCACATCAGCGGCGAACAAGTTGCCGCGGTCGTCCGCCGCTGGCTGCATGAGCGCGTATCTTAATTCGTATGCTGCAGATTAATATCGTCACGATTTTTCCGCCGTACTTCACGGGGCCGCTGGCGCTCTCCATTCCAGCGCGTGCTGCGGCCGCCGGGCTAGTGAATTATCGGCTCGTCGACCTCCGGGACTACACGCACGACAAGCACCGCACCGTCGACGACGCGCCGTATGGCGGCGGCGCGGGAATGGTGATGAAACCGGCACCATTCTTTGAAGCGGTCGAAGCGATTGGCGCGAACAGCTCGGGCAAGCCGATTATTTTACTGTCACCGCGCGGCCGCCGGTTTGCGCACGCCGACGCCGAGCGTTTGTCGCAGCTCGAGGAGTTTACGTTGCTCTGCGGCCACTATAAAGATGTGGACCAGCGGGTGGCCGATCACCTCGCCACCGAGGAACTTTCATTGGGCGATTTTGTGTTGAGTGGCGGCGAACCGGCGGCGCTTGCGGTGATTGATGCAACGGTGCGTCTGATTCCCGGCGCGATGAGCGATTTGGACAGTGCGCGCACCGATTCGTTTTATGGCCGCGATATTTCGGCGCCGAGTTATACGCGGCCGCCGGACTTTCGCGGGCACGGCGTTCCTGATGTGCTGCTGAGTGGCAATCACGCCGAGATCGAGAAGTGGCGAACGGCAGAAGGGCTGCGCCGGTCGGCGGAGCGCGCAACGGAATAAGCGGCGGGCTTTGCAAATCCCGGTGCCGTCGTCCAGATTTTTCCTCACACTTGTCTTGAGGATGCTATGAATCCATTTCGCGCCCGTGCGGCGATCGTCGCCGCCCTTGTAGCGGTTGGTGCCGCGGTCGCTTGCAGCAGCGGCTCGACCACCACTGCGCCGGATTCATGCACGGTGACTTCCGTGGTTGTCTCGCCGTCGTTCGTTTCGGTTCAAGTCAACAAGAGTACGCCGCTGACGGCGCTCGTCACGGGCGTGAGTTGCTCGACGATCACGACGACGTGGCAGAGTTCATCCACAGGGACCGCGACGGTGTCGGCGTCCGGCGTGGTCAGTGGTGTGGCGGCAGGTTCGACCACTATCACGGCCACCGCGGGCGGGAAGTCGGGAACCGCGACCGTCACGGTGACGACTGCACCAACTCCGGGCGCGAGTGCGGCGGTCTCCGG
>JANYKA010000091.1 GCA_025358315.1 Gemmatimonadota bacterium
GCATCGTGAAGAGCGGCGGGAAAGAACTGGCGCTCGAGCTCGAAGCCAAGGGCTACGACTGGGTAATGGAGGCCGCGTGACCGTGACGTACGCGGACTCGTTCGCCGCCGCTCCGGCGGCGGGCGGCTGGCTGGGCGATCTTCGCCGCAGTGCCTTCGATCGCTTCACCGCGCTGGGCTTTCCGACAACGCGCGACGAGAACTGGCACTTTACCAGCGTCACGCCAATCGCCGAGCGCAAGTTCAAACCGGTGAAGGCTGGATCATTGGAGCTGACCCCAACGGACATCGGCGCACTCGTCATCGGCGATCCGCAATGGCACCGTTTGGTATTCGTCAACGGCCGCTTTGAGCGCTCGCTCTCGACATTCCACGAGTTACCGGTCGATGTGACCGTGACGACGTTGGCCGATGCGATTAAAGAGACTCCTGAGTTTGTCGCCGAACGGATGGGAAAGCTCGCCGCATACCAGGACGCCACCTTTACGGCGATGAATACGGCGTTTGTGACCGACGGCGTCGTGATCCACGTGCCGAAAGGCGAGGTGGTGGACGTCCCGATTCACATCGTGCACGTCAGCGACGCACAGTCTGCTGGCTCGGCGGTATATGGCCGCCTCTTGGTCGTTGCAGAAGCACTCTCGCAAGTCACGATCGTCGAGAGCTATGCGTGCGTTGGCAACACCAGTTATTTCACGAACGCCGTCGCCGAGATCGAAGTTGGGAGCGGCGCACACGTGAATCACTATAAAATCCAACGGGAGAGCGTCGACGCGTTCCACGTGGGGACTGTCCAGGTGGAACAGGGCCGGGATTCGGTGTACCACTCGTTCTCGTATGCCGGTGGCGCGGCGCTCAGCCGCACGAATGTGTACACGCGGCTCGCCGGCGATGGTGCAGAGGCACGATTGAATGGACTGTACATGGTGGACGGATCGCAACACGCCGACCATCAGACGTTTGTGGAACACATCGCCCCCGGGTGCGCGAGCCGCGAATTGTATAAAGGCATTCTCGACGGGTCGAGCCACGGGGTATTTAACGGCAAGGTGTACGTCGATCCTTTAGCCCAGAAAACCGACGGCAAACAGACGAATCACTCACTGCTCCTGAGTGACCACGCCAGGGTCGATACCAAGCCACAGCTTGAAATTTTCGCTGACGACGTAAAGTGTACGCACGGCGCAACCGTTGGCCGCTTGGACGAGAACGCGCTCTTCTATATGAAGAGCCGCGGCATCGGAGCGGACAATGCCCGGGCCTTGTTGACGTATGCGTTTGCCGCCGAGGTGCTGGAGACGATCGAGCTCGACGCGTTGCGCGACGGACTGGAAGCACTGGCGTTTGCCCGTTTCACTGCGGGCGAGCAGCATTAGCGCGGGCCACTGAAGATGCCAGCCGACCTCGAAGAACTCTACCAAAGCATCATCCTCGACCACAACCGACGGCCGCAGAACTTTCGCGTGATCGAGAACGCGACGGCGCACGCCGAAGGGCTGAACCCGATGTGCGGCGATCAACTCCAGGTGTGGGTGCAGATGGATGGCGACACGGTAGCCGACGTTTCCTTTCAGGGCTCCGGATGTGCGATATCGAAAGCGAGCGCGAGCCTGATGACGCAGGCAGTGAAGGGCAAGACCCGCGCCGAAGCGGAAGGAATGTTCGACAGATTCCTCGCGCTCGTAACCGGTAAGGGTGACGGCGCAGAACTAGGCACGGGGCTCAAGGCATTTAGCGGCGTGAGTAAATTTCCGCTTCGCGTAAAGTGTGCAAGTCTTGCCTGGCACGCGATGAAGTCGGCTGTTGCCGGCAAGACGGCACCGGTAACGACCGAAGGGCCGGCATGACCAAGGATGGGTCGGTGCAGGGTTTTGAGCGCGTAAGCGCGGCCGACCTCGTGTCGGGCGAATTGCGGTCGGTGAGCTTCGGCTCGAGTGCGCGGATTTGTTTGGGCAACGCCGCCGGAGTGATGTTCGCCGTCGCGGACCGCTGCCCGCATTCGGATTTTCCCATGTCGAAAGGCACGATTGTCGATGACAAGTTTATCGAATGCGGTTGGCACGGCGCGCAGTTCGACTGCCGCAATGGCGACGTCGTACAAGGACCCGCGGATGATCCGATCCGGACATACGAGGTGCGCGTAGCCGATGGCGCGATCTGGGTGAGGAACAAGCCGTGATAGACTCCCTCGTCCCGCGCTCCGACTTCCCGCTGCTCGCAACGCATCCAATTCTGCGGTACCTCGATTCAGCCGCCACTTCTCAAAAACCGCGCGCGGTTATTGACGCTATTTCCAATTACTACGAAACCGTCAATGCCAATCCGCACCGTGGTGCGTACGCATTGAGCGCCGCCGCAACCGAAGCGTATCAACATTCGCGTGATGGAATTGCGACGTTCCTTGGCGTGGCCGACACGGACACGCTAATTTTCACCCGTGGGACGACGGAGAGTTTGAATCTCGTCGCAGCCACGTGGGGCCGCACCAATGTGCGCGCCGGTGATCGCGTCGTCGTCACGCGCATGGAGCATCACGCGAATTTTGTGCCTTGGCAGCAACTGTGCCTTGCGGCCGGCGCTGAATTTCGGATCGCCGAGCTGACGCCCCTCGGT
>JANYKA010000104.1 GCA_025358315.1 Gemmatimonadota bacterium
GCGCCCGGATCGCCCGGACCACGGTATCCGGAATTCCTTCGATCCTCCGGCGCGACCGGTGACGTGCTGGTGCAGTTTGTGGTAGACACTGCCGGCCGGGCCATTGTCACTACGTTCAGAGTGATAAGCACGACGAATGAATTGTTTGCTCAAGCAGTCGAGCGGGCGTTGCCGACGATGCGGTTTGTTCCGGCGGAGGCACGAGGCAGAAAAGTCAGGCAGCTGGTGCAGCAGACATTCGCGTTTGCGATTGTCAAGTGAAATCGTGGGGTTGAAGAACGAGAAGTCAAAAAGAGAGGCCGTCGCGAGACGGCCTCTCTTTTTATTCGTTATGCTGCTGAATACTTCCCAGAGTTAATGCGTTCGAGGTAGCGCTACTTCCCTACCCGGGTCCAGATCAGGATAAGTCCGCAACGCCGATCCACGCCTTGAAATTGCGGCGGCGCCGTAGAAGGGCCGCCATACACTTCAATGCCGGCGATCTGCGATACGAGCGGACCAAGATTGAGGTCGAACCCGGATGGCATGTTCATCCCATCAACAATGACCTGCATCGGGCACGCACCGGGGCCGGACGTGAGAAAGTTGCCGTAATCGCGCTTGTTGTACGCGATTTGCTCCGCGATGCCGGCCTTAGAGTTTTGCGCAATGGATATGGATCTGAACCCACGCATCAGATCCGCCAGTTCCACCGATCCGCGACGGCCAATCTGTTCACGTGACAGAAACTCGCCGACTCCGCGCCGACGGCGTTGATCGAAATCCCGAAGGTCCTGGCTCCCACCTTCAGCGACCACGCGCACTGTATCGAGAATGTTCTTCGGCAGCTGGGCCAATTCGTAAGCGACGCGCAGCGTGTCGTTTTGCTGCACCTCAATAAGCTGGGAAATCGGCCGGAATCCGATGCGCCGCACGATCAGGATGTACTGACCTGCGGCAACATCGACGATTCGGAAGAGGCCGCGTTGGTTGGTGAATAGTTTGAGGGGGGTGCGCAGTACACTGATCTCGGCCATCGCAATCGGCCGGAGGGTCGAATCGGACACTGCGCCGTCGATAACCCCGGTCGGGCGCGGGCGCGCCACGGGAGTCGGCTGGGAGCCGGGCAGCCCCGTCGAGCGCCGTTGGGCGACAGCGGGCAATGCCGCGGCGGCCAAGAAAGAAATAGCGGCGGCGAAGTGACGGAAGGTCGTGTACACGTAGTAATGCTAACATGATACGGCTCGACCATCTATGAGCACCTCGGCGTTTGGGCTTGCGCTTTTGCCCCCGCGTAGAGACTGTATCCGTTGCGTCAGGATCATCATTTTCTGAATTCCGCCCGCGCGGTGCGCGACGGTTCGGTCGATGAGGGTATGGCCTTCGCTTTTCTTCCAACCCCACTGGAGGCTGCATGAGCAGCAAAACGTTGACGGGCCTGGCAGCAATGCTGCTGGCGTTCGTCGCCGGCACGAGCGCCCTTTCGGCGCAGGCGACCCGTGAGATTACGGGCCGTGTCACACAGGTCGGCGGTGGCCCACTGGCCGACGCGCACGTCGCGCCCACAGGTGTCGCAGTAGGCGTTCGCTCGAACGCCGCCGGCGATTTCCGAATGCTGGTCAATCAGGGTGAAGTGACCTTGGTGGCCCGCGCCATCGGCTTTAAGCGAATGACCGTTAAGGTCCCCGCTGGCCAGAGCGTCGTCAACTTCATCCTCGAGAAGGACGTTCTCCAGCTCGAAGGTGTGACGGTGAGTGGCATTTCCACTACTATCGAAAAGCGCAATGCCGCAACGGCGGTCGTGTTGATCCAGACCGAGGACATCACGAAAGTGTCTTCGTCGTCATTGGAACAGGCACTCCAGGGCAAGGTCCTCGGCGCCTCTATCAATATGAACAACGGCGCTCCGGGCGGCGGTGCGCAGGTCCAGATTCGAGGCGCCTCGTCGCTGATCGGCCGTATCGACCCGCTCTACGTTGTTGACGGCGTGATCATTTCCAACGCCGTGCGATCGAGCGGTCAGTCGATCATCACCGGCTCGCTCAATTCCGGCGAAGAAAACAGCACCAATCGTCTCGCCGACTTGAACTCATCCGACATCGAGAGCATTGAAGTGCTCAAGAGCGCCGGCGCCTCGGCCATTTACGGCTCGCAGGCGACCAACGGTGTTGTAGTTATCACCACGAAAAAGGGCAACGGCGGCGCGCCGCGGTTCACGCTCGAGCAGCGCGTGGGCAGCAGCCAGCTGATCCGCAGCAACGGCACACGCAAATTCAACACGGCGCTAGCCGTCACGGATCTTCGTGACAACATTTCCGGCGGCAACGCCGAAATGGACCAGGTGATCAACGCCAAGTGTAAACCGGCGTCCTGCCCGTACTACGATTACATCGGTCAGCTGTACGGACGCACCGATCCGTCGTACGAAACCATACTCTCGATGACTGGCGGCACCGGTAACACGCGCTACTTCGCGTCGGCACACGACCGTCAGGAGCCGGGTATCGCCTGGAACACGGGCGCCCGTCGTCAGTCGATCCGCGCCAACGTTGACCAGGCCATAGGCAGCCGGATTACGCTGAGCATCGGATCGAATGTGATGCACTCGTTTTCGCAGCGCGGTATCTCGAACAACGACAACTCGTTCGCTTCGCCAATCTACGGCATTGCGTACACGCCCGGCATCGCGGATCTCGCGACGAAAGACTCCACCGGCCAGTACGTGCTGAACCCGTTCCCGGCTGGAATTTCCGGCTCGACAAACCCGTTCCAGACGTTCGCTCTGATGACGAGCAACGAGGACGTGTACCGCGTGATTTTGAGCGGCCGACTGTCGTGGGCGGCGTATAACGAGGGTCGTAACTCGGTGAACTTCTCCTTCAATGGCGGTGCCGACCGCTCCTCGAACGAAGCCTATATCCTTGCACCGCAGATTCTACAGTTCGAGCGCCTCGGCACTGGCCAAGGTGGACCGTTCCCCGGCACGGCTATTCAGGGCAATGGTACAGGACTCCTCACCAACGCGACCCTTGGCGGCGTGTGGACGTATTCGCATCCGAAGTTCACTTCCACGTTCTCCGGCGGTGGCCAGATCGGCGACCGGTACAGCAATGATTACACAATCATTGGCCGCGGGCTTGGGCCGCTCCAGTACAACTCGGCCGGTGCCACTAATACGTCGGTGCGCCAGTCGCAGAGCGTCATACGTAACCAGGCGTTTTACGTGCAGGAAGACGTTCTCGCTCTTGGCGAGAAACTGTACATGAGCGCCTCTGTCCGTGGTGAGCGTGCAAGCGTCAACGGCGACCCGAAGAAAGTGTTCTACTTCCCCCGTTTCGCAGCGTCCTATCGGTTGACGAACCCGGGGCTGAAGATCGACGAAGTGAAGTTCCGCGCGAACTACGGCCAGTCCGGCAACCAGCCGAACTACGGAGATCGCTACGTCGCGGTGGCCAACTACGGCATTATCAGCGGCCAGACGGGCTACGGCGTGCCGGGCTCGGTGGGCAATCCGACCATTCGGCCAGAGCGGCTCTCTGAAACAGAGTTGGGTGCTGACATCTCGATTTTCCACGAGCGCGTCCACCTCGAAATCACGCATTTCCAGCGTGACATCACGGACCTGCTCGTCCGCCCGCTACTCGCCCCGACCACCGGGGTGTCCCAGACGGTAGTCAACGGCGGCACGATGTCGGGTAAGGGATGGGAAGTTGGCTCGTCATTTATACCGATCGAAAACTGGCGCGGCGTGCAGTGGCTCACCCGCCTCTCCTGGCAGCAGAACGAGTCCAGAATCACCAGCTTCCCCCCGGGTGTGTTGCCGTTCACCATTGGCGCTGCCGGCGGCTTCGGCAATGCCTACGGCCGTCTGCGCTTCCAGCCCGGCTTCACCGCTTCGTCGGTCTATGGCAACTATCAGGATCCGGTTACCAAGGCCGTCACGCCGAATACCAAGCTTGGCGATGCCAACCCGCGTGCCACAATTTCATGGGGCAACGAAGTCTCGTGGAAAAAGTGGGCCTTTAGCATGCTCGTGGACTACCGCAGCGGCGGCACCGTCTCGAACATGACGCAGAATCTTTTTGACGAAGGCCACAACACGTGGGACTATGACAAGACGTCGCCCGTTGCTGGCAAACCGCTCGGCGCATACCGGTACGACAACTGGTCCGGCGGTGCGAACACGTCCGCGTACCTTGTGGACGGTTCGGTCGCCAAGGTTCGTGAGATCAGCGTGTCCGTCGAGTTGCCGGCGCGCCTCGTCACCCTGATGCCGGGCGCACGGACGATGAGAGCGAGCCTGTCGGGGCGCAATCTCTTCATCATTTCGCCCTATGCCAGCTTCGATCCCGAAGTGAACAATGGCGGCAATCAGGTGGCGCGATTTGTTGATTTGGCACCGTACCCGCCGAGCCGCAGCTTCGAATTCAAGCTCAACGTCGGGTTCTAATGCCAACCTCCCACAAGACATCCACGAGCATGAACTCGAGAGGACTTAGAATGCGCACTATTATGAAATTGACGCTCTCCGGAGCGCTGCTCTTCGGGGCGACGGCGTGCAGCGTCGACAGCCTCACGATTCCGAACTACAACGCACCGACGGTCGCCGGCCTGGCTGGCGATCCGGCTGGTGTGCAACTGCTGGTGACGGGCATCCTCGTCAACGAGCGTAACAACATCGTGCAGCCGATCATGGACTTCGGCCAGTTCGGGCGGGAAGTGTACGACTACTTCCCAACCGATGGCCGCACGCAATCGAACTACTTGATCGGCATTCCCAGCCCGCAGCGTCTGGAGCGGGCCGGCTTTGCCTCTGGTGGTTGGAATGCCCGTTTCCAGAACATGAAGAACGCGGTCGGTCTGATCAGCACGGCCAATGCATCGTCGCTTCCGGCCGCGCAGAAAAAGGCCGTCTCGGGCTTCGCCAAGACGATGCGGGCGCTCAACCTGCTGTATGTCATCAGTGGGCGCGATTCCCTTGGCTCTTCCGTGGACATTCCCGACGACTTCCAGAAGCCGGCGGCATTTGTCTCGCGCGATTCCGTGTACAAGTTCATCGCGGCAATGCTCGATGACGCCAAGGCAGATCTGGCCGGGTCGTCGACATTCCCGTTCGTACTAACCGCCGGTTTCTCCGGATTCGACGCACCGGCGACATTTCTGAAGTTCAACCGGGCGCTTAAGGCCCGCGTGGATGTGTACCGCGCCACCCTTGGGTGCGGCGCCACATGCTACACGAGCGCCTTGTCCGCGTTGGGCGAGTCGTTTGTCACGCCGGTTGGCGGGTCGGGGTCGATCACGTCGCTCAACACCGGCGTGTATCTCAACTTCTCGGCGGCGTCTGGTGATGCGCAAAACGGCCTGAGCTATTCCGTAACGAACAGCCGTTTCGCTCACGCCAGTATTGTGGCGGACGCGCAGACCAAGGCGGACGCTACGCCGGACAACCGCTTGACCCGCAAGGTCGTGGCAAATGCTACCGTGGTGAACGCGCCTGGAGGCATCAACATCCCCGCCACGCAGCATTTCATCGTGTATGCGACCAACTCATCATCGGTGCCGATCATCCGGAACGAAGAACTTGTTCTGCTCCGCGCCGAGGCGAACATTGGGTTGAACAACCTCGGGCCGGCGTTGACAGACATCAACGACATTCGTGTGGTTTCGGGCGGCTTGGCGCCATTGGCAGCGTTCGGCGCTTCGCCACTCGACGCGTTGATGTACGAGAAACGCTATTCGACTCTCTTTGAAGGATTGCGCTGGGTCGATATGCGTCGCTGGAATCGGTTGGGATTGCTCCCACTCGACAAGGCGGGCCAGTTCGTTGCGAAGGTGATGCCGATTCCGCAGTCCGAGTGTGACGCTCGGGCCAGCCAGCCCGTGATCAACGGGTGCGGACCGAACCAGTAGTGTTGAGAAGTCAGAAACAAACAACGGCCTCAGGGGAAGCCCTGAGGCCGTTGTTTGTAATGCGACCATCGTGGCGGAGAGTTGCGCTGGCAACGTGGCTCGGGGCTTCGCAATTGACCGCGCAGGCGTCCGGCGAGACAAAGGTCGTACGGGTGCTTGTGTATGATGTGCGTTCGCAGACGGCAATTCCGGACGTCGAGTTGTTCGCGTTAAACGGCGCACTGCTTGCCCATGGAAACTCGGCGGGCGTGTTGCAGGTGCGTATCAAGGAGAAGACATCGTTCGACGGTCAGTTGCGGCGGGCGGGATACGTGGCGTCGTCAGTGCGGGTCACAGGATTGGAGGCTGGGGATTCCACGGTGGTGCTGCTGGCGCCTTCCTCGGCGCAAACGCTTCGGGCACTGAATGTGAGGGCGATGAGAACGGTGTCGCGCTATGCCGACTTCGACCGGCGGCGGTTGTCGGGACGGGACGGCATCTTCCTCACCGATTCTCAAATCGTGAGGGGCGGCCACATTTTATTTACCGATCTCTTCCGTCGATTCTCATCGCTGAGAGTGATGGACAGCCTCGGCGTGTATGTGGTGACGTCGGCGCGCGCGCAGAAGCCGACGATCATTCCGGGCAAGCCGCTTGATCTTGGCCCGTGCGCATTTCGCATCGTCGTGGACGACTTTCAGATGGCGTGGGGCTTTGATTTGAACATGCTCAACCGCGACGAGGTTTACGGGATCGAGATTTATTCCGGGCCGGCAACGATCCCGCCGGAGTTTGGCAGCATGCACAAAGATGCGATGTGCGGAATTATTGTGATTTGGACAAAGATTCGATGAGGGCCACTTCTGCCGCGCTCAGGCCTTTCGGAACCACGGAACGAACGCGCTTGTCGTCCGCTGGTACTCGCGGTACGCGTCGGGTTTGCTCTTCACGGCGTACTCCTCGGTGAGCGGGATACCCGTGATCTTGAAGAGGAAGTAGAGCATCAACAGTGGACACGCGATCGTTACCCAGCCCCATAGCGGCAACATTCATTGAGTAAAAAACCCCCACATCGACCAAGGTCAGTGTGGGGGTTTGTACTTAGAGAAGCCGCAGGTCGGGATTGAACCGACGACCGCTCGATTACGAATCGAGTGCTCTACCACTGAGCTACTGCGGCGAGAGGCCTGCTATGCCCTGACGCGGATTCGAACCGCGACGCCTTGCGGCACCACCCCCTCAAGATGGCGTGTCTACCAGTTTCACCATCAGGG
>JANYKA010000048.1 GCA_025358315.1 Gemmatimonadota bacterium
TGTCCCACCACCCTTCGGCCCACGCGCGCACCCCTCGCGTTTGCCACTGCTCGGCATATTCCGCGAGTCGATCTGGCACAGAGCGCGGCATGGCACCCAGTGAATTGGAGACCAAGTAGGTCGAAGTCGCGAGAATCGGGAATTCCTCGCGAAAACGGAGCAACGGATCGGCGGTCATCAGGAGATCTTAACGCCGGAAACAAGAAAGTTCGCACCACGCGACTCGGCGCTTCGCGCCGTGTCGCGCATGGCATGACCGTCACACGACTCGAAGAGAATGTGCGAAGGAGCACCATTCTGTTCAAGAACCACGCGGAACACGCCGATGAACAGTACAGCGTCGATTACTCTCTTTGCTTTCTTGCCAATGCCCGCCTTTCCAACGCCGAGTTCGAGTCATTCGGTCGTCGCGTATGCACCGTCAACCGCCGATCCACTTGGACGCATCGTGCGCGCCTACGATCGCGCCATTCGCGCCTGTGAATCGTTCGATCATCAAGGATCTCGCATGGCAATCGGCCTGTTGCGGGCCGCGCTGGAGCTCGACAGCCCCGCCGCTCGCGGTTTCGACGCGCTATACTCGTGGTGTGAAGACGCCGTCGATTCGCATGACTTTATCGGACCCGCGCGCACGCTGCGCTCGCTGCGCGAAGCGTGGTGCCAATCGACCGCACCTCGGTCAATACGGCCACGCACCGATTTGCCGGTCTCGTGATGCCCTGTAGGAGCTTGTCGACACGGTGACTGCGCCGATAAAGACAGCCGCTCGCGTTGGGGTAGTGCTTGGAGGCGGAGCGCTCAAAGGGCTCGCGCATATCGGTGCCCTGCGCGCCCTCGACGAGGCCGGGATTCGCCCGGACGTTTATGCGGGGACGAGTATCGGCGCGATGATCTGTGCCGCCGCCGCGGGCGGCCGCACACCAGCGCAGATGGCCGAGCGTGCGTCGCGGCTTCGTCGTCGGGATCTCTTCCGCATCAATCATTTGGGGATGCTGATCGAGCGCATGGCATCGCGTTCGATTTATCTCGAGGCGCCCCTGCGAGCACTGTGCGATGAGCTCGTACCCGAGGGCACCTTTGAGGACGTCGACACAAAGCTGCTGGTGACGGCGGTCGATCTGGAACGCGCAATGCCCGTGGTGTTTGGGCGTCCAGGTATGCGCGACGTCAGCATGCGCGACGCGGTGTACGCCTCGTGTGCGCTGCCGGGGTTTTTCCCACCTGGCGAGGTGAATGGTCACAGCTTCATCGACGGAGGGACGACTGACAATTTGCCGGTGGCGATCGCGGCACTCGGCGTCGACGCGTTGATCGCCGTAGACGTCGGCATGGCCGACGTTCCAGTTGAAGCGCACGTCTCCTCGCAGGGGTTTGCGTCGATCTTCATGCGTGCGGCGTCGATGATGATGCACGAGCAACAGCAGCAAGTCCTTGAACGCTGGGTGAAACCGCCGCTCTTGCTCGTGCGCCCTGCAGTGTCACACATCGGATGGTTCAGCTTTTCGCACGTCGACGAGTTGCTGCAGGTGGGGTACGACGCGATGAAGACCGCGTTGGTCGACTTTCCTGTTATGGTCTCAGCGGAAGGGGGCATCTTTCCACGGCGGCAGGCCAGTATTGTAGTGGACCGCGCGGCATGCACCGGGTGCGGGATGTGCGTTGCCCGTGCACCGCAAATCATGGCGCTGGATCGCAGTCAAAAGGCGTATCCGATCGTCGAGGGCAACGTGTGGTCGCCTGCCGATGCTGATTTCATCCGCTGCTGCCCCGAAAACGCGATTTCGTTGAGCGAGTAGACATCCGTCGCAGCGAGTTCGGTTGCAGATGTAGCGATCGACGGTGTCGCGGCCGATATTTCATACAGCCTCGTCGGTACCGGGTGTCGCAAGAAGGGCGACTCCGCGGCGCGATGAGTGGCTCCGTCCAGAACGCGAGCGGTCACCCATGGGGTGGACGTTCGCAGGACCTCCTTCCTCCATGTCGCATCCAAATTCGTTCGGCAGCCGCGCCACCTTGTTGGTGGGCGA
>JANYKA010000121.1 GCA_025358315.1 Gemmatimonadota bacterium
GGGCATTGCCACGGGACGCACGGGACAATGCGATGCGGTGAACACTCCGGTGAGACATGACACCTCGCCGAAAATGACGACACCCCGCTGCGGGAAACGTGTCCCGGGCGGGGTGAAGAGAATGGGGCGGAGGCTCCAGCCGGCGACCGCGGAGAGCGGCCGAGGCGAGTGTCGCTGGAGGATGTGTCCTGGCAAGCGAGCCATGAACCCCCGGTGAAACGCGGCGCATTCGTGTGTGCGTGCAATGGAATTCACGCTATCCACACATTGACTTTCGGGAATGTTGCTTGGTAACACGAACACCGCAAGAGGGGTTCGAAGCGCTCGCGCTGATCGTTACCAGATATCGAATCAGGTGTGCCGTAACATCGTGCTCGTCGTCGAAAGTCCGGCAGCGAACGCCAGAAATGCTACCGCCGTCCATGCTGAACTGAACGCGAAGCTCCCAAACTCCGTCGTCGGTCCCACCAGAACAGCGAAGGCGAACGGCATTGAAATTTTTGCAAACACAGTCGCCGCGAACGCGGCCGCGAAGCTCGCGCCGGCCAGCGCGGCTGCCGTGCCCTTTGCTCCATACGGCGAAACAATCGTCACCAGCGCCGACATCAACGCAAAGAACAGCGCCGCGACCATAAGAGGAAAGGCCGCGCATACCATCGAATAAGCAGCATCGGCCTCGGGTGCTGGCGCACAGAGCTCAACCGCGCCGCGCCCGCGGAGGTAATCACAGTCGCTGTGCGCCGATGTCGCACGCGCCGGCTCCATCACGTGTGAGATTTTGCGCAGGCCAATGTTGTAGCGCGTACCGTCTTCGACGGTCGCCTGGGCCCAATACCCCTGCAACGCAATCGCCAGCAGGGCGACGGCGATAAGACACGATCCGCTCACAAGTTTGGGGCGCACGCCGGAAGGTTGCACGCCGCGCCGACTCGGCACCAGTGGGGCCCAGCCTGGCTCGTTCCGCGTCGCCCCTACCTCCGCTACCTTTTAAGTCGTCGCCCACCCGCCAATGCACCGGCAGGTCCACCGATCCCCGTTTCACCGACCAATGGCTACTTCGACCAAGACCCGTCGCAACACGCACGGTCTCACCCGCGAACAGCTCGTCGCGGCATATCGCACGATGCTCCTGTCACGCCGCATTGACGACAAGGAGATCGGCCTCAAACGCCAGAACAAAATCTTCTTTCAGATCTCGGGCGCCGGCCACGAAGCGCTGTTGACCGCAGCTGGCCTCGTGCTCAAGCCGGCCTACGACTGGTTTTATCTCTATTACCGCGACCGCGCCCTCTGCCTGCAACTCGGGATGACGGCCGCTGAAATGCTTTATTCGGCGGTTGGCGCGGCAATCGATCCGAACTCGGGCGGCCGACAGATGCCGTCGCACTGGGGCCACAAAAAGCTCAACATCACTTCGACGTCATCTCCCACCGGTACGCAGTTCCTGCAAGCCGTTGGTGCCGCTGAGGCAGCCCTGCGCGCCCAACAGAATGGCGTTACGGACGACAGCTTCAAAGGCGACGAGGTAGTGCTAGTCACCACGGGCGATGGCACCACCAGCGAGGGCGAGTTCTGGGAGTCGCTCAACTCGGCGGCCAATCTCAAAGTGCCGGTTGTGTATATCGTCGAAGACAATGGATATGCGATTTCGGTCCCGGTCGAAGTGAATACGGCCGGCGGATCGATCAGTGAACTCGTGAAGTCGTTTCCAGGACTGTATGTGCAGACCGTGGACGGCTGCGATTTACTGGCGTCGTATGAGGTGATGCAGAAGGCCGTCCAATACGCCCGCGAACGCAAGGGACCAGCGCTCGTGCACGCGAAGGTCATTCGGCCGTATTCGCACTCCTTGTCGGACGACGAGGTGATGTACCGACCGGCAGCAGAACGTGAGGCCGACGCCGCACGCGACCCCATTACGAATTTTCCGAAATGGCTCGTCGATGAAGGCTACGCGACAGAGTCGGAACTCGCGAAGATGGCCGAAGAGGTCGACGCTGAGGTCCTTGCCGCGACGGACGACGCGCTCGAACAGCCGCAGCCGGACGCGAGTACGGTAGGCTTTGCCATCTATTCACCGGATGTCGATCCGACAAGCGAGCAGTTCGATACCGAAGATGACCCGCAGTTCTCCGGCGAGCCGACGACGATGGTCGACCTGCTCAATGCCTGCATGAAAGACGAAATGCGGCGCGACAACAAGATCTTGGTGTTCGGCCAGGACGTTGCGGACGTCTCGCGCGAAGAAAATCTCGGCAAAGTGAAGGGCAAAGGCGGTGTCTTCAAAGTCACATGGGGACTGCAAAAAGAATTCAGCGGTAAGCGCGTGTACAACACGCCGCTTGCCGAAGCCACGATCGTTGGTCGGGCCGTGGGGCTTGCCCATCGCGGCTTCAAGCCGCTCGTCGAAGTGCAGTTCTTCGACTACATCTGGCCGGCATATATGCAGTTGCGTGACGAAGTCGCCACAATGCGCTGGCGTTCAAACAACGCGTTCAGCTCGCCAATGGTGGTGCGTACGACCTATGGCGGCTACATCCGCGGTGCCATCTACCATTCGCAAACCGGCGCATCGCTGTTCACACATTGCCCGGGACTGCGGGTCGTGTGTCCGAGCACGGCGCTCGATGCCAATGGCTTGCTGCGCACCGCCATTCGTTGCGACGACCCGGTGATTTTCCTCGAGCACAAGCACTTGTACCGTCAGACGTACAACAAGTCGCAGTATCCGGGTCCGAATTTCATGATTCCGTTCGGCAAGGCAAAGATCGTCAAAGAAGGGGCCGACGTTACACTGGTGACCTACGGAGCGACCGTGCAACGCGCGCTGGTGGCGGCCCGTGAGGTCGCCGAACGCGGCATCGATGTCGAGGTGATTGACCTGCGCACGCTGTCTCCGTGGGATCGCGAGGCCGTGTTCACGAGCGTCAAGAAAACCGGGCGCGTGATCGTGGCCTATGAAGATTCACTTTCGTGGGGCTATGGCGCCGAGATTGCGGCAGCCATTGCCGACGAATGTTTTGCGTGGCTCGACGCACCGGTCAAGCGAGTGGCGAGCGCGGATACGTTTGTGGGATACGCACCGCAACTCGAAGACGCGATTTTGCCGCAAGTCGCGGACTTCGTGCAGGCCTACGAGGAACTCGCGCGCTTTTAGTGCGGTGTTGGCGCGCGTCCGGAAATCAGTCGCGTCGCGACGAGGCGGCGTCACGCACGTCGAGCAGTATCTCGAAATACAGTTGCTCGCGCCGGTAGGCGAAATCGAGCTGGGCCATTTGCGCATCATCGCCGGTTGTTTTGGCGCGCTCAAATGCTTCGCGGTACATCTCGTCGAGATTGGCCAGTATGCGGTCGCGGGAACGGGACATTCGCGGATTCTCCAAGAGAGCAGCAGTGAGGCGCGGTGCATCGACCCGCGCGGACGCCTGAGGCGCCGGGGTGGCGGAATCGAGCAGGAATTTTTTTGCGGCGCCGAGTGCCATCCGGCGGGCGTTGAACGGGTCCGTCATGCCGAAAAGATAACCTGCGTTCAGCGCACGTCGCGTTGGGCAATAAGGCGGGCGACGGCGGCATCGTCTTCGACGAACGGCAGTAACGAGGCGATTACGTCGGGTTCATTCTCACCCTCGACGGCCATTAACGCCGGCGGATTGCCGCCGCCGCCGGACGACCGCTGCGTTCCAGCCCGGCGATCCACTTCGATAACGGCGCGAACCGGCCCGCCGCCATCTGGCGTCAGACGCCGGATGCGGACTACGGGACCGTTCGACATTGTGCGTTCGTAAAGCGTCTCGGACATCAGCGGGCCCTCGGCCACATGCAATCAGCGAAAATCGCGCGTTCAGCGCTTGTGCGCAAGTCACCTCGGGACGCTTTTCAGCCACCTAAGCGGTGAAACACCGCCTCGTCTATGATCTGGCCATCCCGAAGATGCTCCACCACGATCCGTTCCAGCAACGCCGGGGTGACACCACCATACCATATACCCTCAGGATATACGGCGACGATCGGTCCGCCCGCGCATACCCCGAGGCAAGGCGTTTCCGAACGTTTCACCCGTTCAGGGCCGAATAATAAATTTTCCCGTTGCAACAATGCCGCAAGCTGACTGTACAACACACGTCCCTGCCGGTCGGGCGAACAGTAGTTGCCTGTGCACACCAGCACGTGCCGACGATAGGCATCCATCACAGGGCGTTCTGGCATCGAAGTAAACGTAGCTGGTGTATTCCCACGCCGGCCTTTGGTGACCAAGTTCCCAAGAAGTGTTAATTAGGCCATACCGTGATCGAACCTCAGCCAATACCCTTTCCGATATGCTCCGCCCCCAGCTTGTTTGGATTGCCCTGGTCGCCCTCTCTGTCGCCCCGATACCCGCCCAGGCCCAGGTATCGTCCGAAGCACCGTTGCCGCGCGATTCCGCGGCGATTACCGGCCAATTGCCTAACGGACTCCGGTATTTCATTCGACACAACGCCAAACCGGAAAAACGCGCTGAACTGCGTCTCGCGGTAAACGCCGGCTCGATTCTCGAGGCCGACGACCAACGCGGGCTGGCGCACTTCGTCGAGCACATGGCGTTCGACGGCACCAAGCGTTTTCCCAAATCGACGATCGTGAATTTTCTGGAGCGCGTTGGCATGCGCTTCGGCGCCGACGTCAATGCGTATACGTCATTCGATGAAACCGTCTACATGCTGCAGATTCCGACGGACACTGCGCGGCTTGTCAATACGGCACTCGACATTCTCGAAGACTGGGCCCACGAATTGACGTTCGATCCGGCCGAGATCAGGAAAGAACGTGGCGTCGTGATTGAGGAATGGCGCACGGGGCGCGACGCCTCGACCCGCGTCTCGTACCGCCAGTTTCCGGTGATGCTCCGCGGTTCACAATACGCGCTGCGAATTCCGATTGGCACCAAGGAAAATCTCGAAACGTTCGCTGACAGTCTGGCGAAGAAATTTTACCGCGATTGGTATCGCCCTGACTTGATGTCGGTCGTCGCCGTTGGCGATTTCGATGTGAAGGAAATGGAGACGAAGATTCGTGAACGATTCGGCCGCATTCCAGCCGCTACGACGCCGCGCCCGCGTCTCAACGCCCGGGTGCCTGACCACGCAGAAACGCTCGTCTCAATCGAAACAGACAAAGAGTACCCCAATAAGACCGTCTCGCTTCTGTGGCTCAAGCCACACGAAGAAACGCGCACGATCGGCAACTTCCGGCGCAGGTTGGTGTCCGGATTCTACGACGGGATGATGAACCAGCGGTTTCGCGAGCTGACGTCCAAGCCCGATGCCCCATTTGCCTTTGCGGGCTCGGGACGCGGCGCTCTGGTGCGGACCAAGGACATCTACCAGCTCGTGGCCGGGGTCAAAGACAATGGGTTTGCGTCTGGTGCCGAAGCACTCCTTGCCGAAGCCGAGCGCGTGCGCCGGTTTGGTTTCACACCGGGAGAACTCGACCGCCAACGGGTGAATTTTTTGCGCGATCTCGAGCAGGCCTATGCCGAGCGCGACAAAACCGAATCGGCTGGATTCGCCGATGAGTACGTTGGGATCTCACTGTCTGGCGGGCCAATGATGAGCATTGGCCAGGAACAGGCGCTGGCGAAGCAACTTGTTCCCGGCATCACTATCGACGAGATCAACGCACTCGCCCGCACCACCTTTACGCAAACGAACCGCGTCGCGATGATCGCCGCACCGGAAAAAGTCGACATCACCGTCCCGACGGCTGAACAGCTGCTCGCCGTGTACGACAAAGCCAAAGACGCGAAGCTCACCGCCTACGTTGACGAGACCACCGACGCACCACTCGTGCCCGTGCCGCCCGCGCCGGGCAAGATTGTTGCCGAGCGCACACTGCCGGAAACGGGGATCCTCGAATGGACGCTGTCGAACGGCGCGAAGTTGCTGTTGAAGACCACCGACTTTAAGGCTGACGAAGTCTTTTTTGCCGGCCAGGCCCCTGGCGGTACATCGCTGCTCGAAAACGGCGATATCACAACGGCCGTTGGCAGCCCGCTGTTATTTCAGGTAAGCGGCGTCGGCGCTTTCGACCGCATCGCACTGCAGAAAAAACTCACCGGCAAAAAGGCGGGAGCCAGCGCGTCCATCAGCGCGACCGAAGAAGGTGTCAACGGTTCCGCATCGCGTCAGGACATCGAGACACTTTTTCAACTCGTCTGGCTGCGATTCACCCAGCCGCGGGTCGATACAGCAGCGTTCCAGGCCATCAAGAACCAGGCGCGGTCTGTACTCGCCAATCAGCGCAATCAGCCCACCAGTGTCTTTGGCGACACGATCGCTATGACCATGTCCCAATACAGTCCGCGTCTGAAGCTGTTTACACCGGAGCTGCTCGATTCTGTGAATGTCGGCCGTGCCCTTGAGATTTATAAAGAGCGATTCGCCAACGCCGGTAACTTCACCTTTTTCATGGTGGGGAGTTTTACGGCCGACTCGGTGCGGCCATTCGTCGAGCGTTATCTCGCGTCGCTCCCCACCCGTGGCATCACGGAGCACGTCGTCGATCGCGGCGTGCGGCCGCCCAAAGGCGTGATCACGAAAGTCGTGCGGAAAGGCATCGAACCGAAAGCACAAACCGAACTTATTTTCACAGGTCCGTGCGCGTATAGTTTTGAAAATCGCCACGTGCTCTCGGGTCTTCGAGAACTGCTCGACATCCGCCTCCGCGAAGTACTGCGCGAAGACAAAGGCGGGACATATGGCGTGAGCGTCGGCGCGAGTTGCAACAACATTCCCTACCAACGCGCCCGCATCGACATTTCCTTTGGCAGTGCGCCTGCACGCGTGGATGAGCTTACCCGCGCCGTCTTCGCGGTGATCGACAGCGTCAAAGCGGGCGTGATCAGTGACTCGAATATGACTAAAATCCGTGAGATCACGGTGCGCCAGCACGAAACCGCTTTAACGCAGAATGAGTCGTGGCTCAACGCGATGGCCGATGCCGCCGAAGACGGCCGTGACCAACGCGACTGGCTCCGCACTCCCGATCTCGCCAAGAAACTCACCAAAACACATATCCGCGATGCGGCTCGGCTGTATCTAAACACAAATCAGGTCGCCCGCTTCACCTTGCTGCCCGAGGATGCGCCAAAATCCCCGGCCATCAAACCATAGACCGGGGTTCCCCCGAATCCACATCGGCGTCGCCACCGCAACCGCGCGCGTCTGCATATTTTTCAATCGATGCCCACACCCGAAGATTTCATTGCCATCGATATCCGCGTGGGAACCGTTGTTCGGGCCGACGTATTTCCGGAAGCACGCAAGCCATCGCTTAAACTGGAGATCGATTTCGGCCCGGAGCTCGGCATCCGGCAATCGAGTGCCCAAATCACGGTACACTACACACCGAAGCTGTTGCTGGGGCGGCAGGTAATCGCCGTGGTAAACATCGGCGAACGCCGGATTGCGGGATTCATGAGTCAGGTGCTGGTGCTCGGAGCGATGCCATCGGCGACCGAGGTGGTCTTGCTCGCCCCCGGGCACGCTGTCGCCAATGGAACGCGAATCGGATAGGGAATTCATTTAAGGGAGTCGTTCTATGCCTGCCGAACCAACTGCCAACGAGATCGCGACCAAAGGGTACGTGCATCCCGACCGCCTCGTTACCACGGCGTGGCTCGCCCAACACCTCCACGACCCCAGCCTGCGGATTCTTGAGAGTGACGAGGACGTGCTCCTCTATGACCTCGGCCACATTCCAAACGCCCAGAAAATCGATTGGCACACGGATCTCAATGACAGCGTTCAACGCGATTACGTGACACCAGCGGAGTTCCAGAAACTGCTCCGGGCGCGGGGTATCGATATCAGCACTCCCGTCGTGCTCTATGGTGACAAGAGCAACTGGTGGGCCACGTACGCACTCTGGGTGTTCGAACTTTTCGGCTTTACCAACGCGCGCATTCTTGACGGCGGTCGAACGAAATGGGAACAGGAAGGGCGCCCCCTGGTCACCGATGTTCCCGCCTTCCCCGCTTCCGGCTATACCGCACCGGCGCGCGATGATGGCACCATCCGTGCCTTCTATCATCAGGCGCGGGCGCATCTCGAAAAGGGCGGGAAGTTTGTTGACGTGCGATCACCCCAAGAGTTTTCCGGCGAACGCACGCACATGCCCGACTATCCGCAGGAAGGCACGCTGCGCGGTGGTCACATCCCTTCGGCGCGAAGCGTGCCATGGGCACGCGCCGCGAACCCCGACGGTAGTTTCAAGAGCGCCGGTGAACTGCGGGCAATTTACGAATTGGAGCAGGGTCTCAAACCAAACGACGAAGTCATCGCCTACTGCCGCATCGGCGAACGGTCGTCCCACACTTGGTTCGTGCTCACCTATTTACTCGGCTACACAAACGTGAAGAACTACGACGGCAGTTGGACAGAATGGGGCAACGCCGTGAGAGCACCCATCAAGATCGGAACGCAGCCGTGATCAACGATCGCGCCGGTTCGGGAAATGATGTGCGCGCCGATCTCAGCGTCAGCGCGCAATGGAAAGGCGGACAACGCTTCACGGCGGGCAAGGCGTGGCAACCAGCCATCCACATAGACGGCAGCTCAAAAGAGGGCCCGAGTCCGCCGGAGGTGTTGCTGTGTTCACTGGCTACCTGCACCGCGATTGACATCATCCTGATACTCGAAAAGCGACGGACCCCCATAGCGACACTGGACGTAGATGTCACCGCGGAACGCGCCGACCGCTCCGAGAGCGCCCCGAGGCGGATCACCAAGGCGCACCTCGGCTTTCGCATTACCGGCGACGGCATCGAGCGCGCGCAGGCCGAACGGGCGGTTGAGCTCGCGGTCACGAAATACTGTACCGTCCGCGACACACTCGATCCCGTGATGCCGGTAACCTGGGCGCTGTTGTTGAACGGCGCCTAACGCCGCAGTTCGCGAATGGCGTGACGCAGTTCGGGCAACAATACCCGGGTCAGGGCGAGCTCAACCGCCGCCTTCGATCCGGGCAGGGACACGATCAGTTTCCCCTTCGCTCCGCCGGCCACGGCGCGCGACAGCATGGCCGCGGTGCCCACCTGCTCCTGATACGAAATCATTCGGAAGAGTTCACCGAAACCGGGAAGCTCTTTCTCCATCAGCGGGCGCACCGCTTCGACCGTGCGATCGCGACTGCCGAGCCCCGTGCCGCCGGTAAGCAGGATCACATCAACGTCATCGCGCAGCAGGGCCAACCGTACATATTCGCGCACCACCGATTCATCGTTGGCAAAGAGCGCATAGTCCACCACCGTGTGTCCCGCCTGTTCCAGCAGCGAGCGCATCAGTGTACCGGATTCGTCAGTCGCGGTCGTGCGCGAGTCGCTGACGGTGACAATGGCGCATCGCACAGGCGGTCGCCCGTCACCCTCTGCCCGATGGGTGCTGGTTCCTGAAGGAATCGTGTTCATATTACAAAGGCTCGCAGACGCACCCCGTTCCCGCAACTCCGCCAATGACAATCGCCGATCTTCGCCGTGAATATGCCCGTGAATCACTTACGGAGCGCGATGTGGAAAGCAGCCCGATCCAGCAGTTCGAGCGCTGGTTTGCTCAGGCCAGAAGCGCCGACGTGCCGGAGCCAAATGCCATGTCACTGGCAACCAGTTCGGCCGACGGGCAACCATCCGTGCGCATCGTGCTCTTGAAAGGACTGGATGAAAATGGTTTTGTGTTCTTTACGGACTACCGAAGCCAAAAAGCGAACGATCTCGCTGCGAACCCGCGCGCGTCGCTCTGTTTTTTCTGGCCGGAGCTGGAGCGGCAGGTGCGCATCTCCGGTACTGTAAGCCGGGTAAGCCAAACCGAATCGGCCGAGTATTTCAGGTCACGGCCGCACGGGAGCCGCGTTGGCGCCTGGGCGTCGCATCAAAGCAGCCCGCTCAGCGCGAGAGAAAAACTCGAAGCCGAGGTATTGCGACTGCTCGAGAAATATCCCGAAGGCAGCGAGGTGCCGCTTCCGCCGCACTGGGGTGGTTTTCGCGTGACGCCCGACGCCATCGAGTTCTGGCAGGGGCGGCTGAGCCGGCTGCATGACCGCATTTTCTACCGGCGAAGCGGAGAAAACTGGGAGCTCGGCCGGCTCTCCCCGTAATGGTCAGAGCGTCTTCAGCACCTTTTTTGCCGCGTCCAAATTTGGATTGAGTTTAATCGCCGCCTCGAATTCCTTGCGCGCCTGCCCTTTGTCGCCTTTCCGGGTGAGGAGTTCACCGAGGCGGAAGTGAATCATCGCCGGCGCCGGCGCATTGGGATCCAGGCCAACGCTTGGCGCCTTCAATGCCTGCCGCAATGCCAGTTCCCCGCGATCGAGCTGTTTGCCGGAAGTGACGGCAATGCGTCCGAGCCACACAAGTGCGCTTGGCTCACCGGGATGGCGCGCGAGAAAATGTTCGAGTTGCACCACGGCTTCGTCGGCCCGGGCGTTTGTCGCGAGCCAATTCGCATAGGTGAACACACCAACACTGCTGTCCGGATACTCCAATACCGCCAAGCGGTGCTCCCGTTCGACGGTGACCTGGTCCTTGGCGAAGGCGGCGAGCGCGGCGCGCGCCAGATGTCCGCGCAACGGATTCGCCCGCGCGATTGCATCGGCTTGCTCGCGGGCCTTGGCCACACTGCCGCCAATGAGGCCCGGTGCGCGCAAATAGAACTGGAGGAGTCCGTCGCGCGCACTGATGTTCTTGGGGTTCAGCTGGAGGGCACGTTCAAACTCCGACTTAGCCCGCCTGGCCATTCCGGGTTGATGAAAAATGCCAGCGCCGACCGCCTCGGTGCCGATGGCACGCGCGAGCCACAGATGATAATCGGACGTTTTGTCGTCGGACTGAATGGCGCGTTCAAACGACTTTACCGCCAAGTTGTAATTACCAGCGTCGTACGCCGCGCGTCCCGCCCGATAGCTGTCGGCGGCGCTCGGTGCCTGAAGCGCCAACGGAAGCGCAAGCACGAAAAGGCGGCCGGATAAATTCCTCATTGCCAGTCCTCCGGCGCGGCCTCGAGCTCACCGCGCAGTTTGACGTAGCTCTCGTATCGCGCCCGCGAAATAGTCCCGGCTTCCACTCCGTCACGCACGGCACAGCCGGGCTCGTGGGCGTGCGAGCAGTCTGCAAATTTGCACTGACCAAGTGATGTGCGAAACTCCGGAAAGCATTGATCGAGTTTGTCCGGCAACAACCCCCACATACCGACCTCGCGCAGCCCGGGCGTATCCACCACAAACCCACCGAGTGCGTCAGGCACGGGAATGAGCACGGCGCCCACCGTCGTATGACGCCCTTTGTTGACCGATTCACTGATCTCCCCCGTCCGCAGTGTCAGCCCAGGAAAAAGCGCGTTGACCAACGATGATTTTCCGACACCAGAAGGTCCGCTGAGCGCCGACGTCGTGCCGGCCAGCACGTCATGAAGCTCCCGCAGACCAACATTCCCCTTCACGCTCGTCCGATGCACCTGATATCCCGCCCGTTCATAGTCGCCGGCGATTGCATCCACCCCCGACGGGCCGCCGACCAAGTCCACTTTATTGAACACGATTCGCGCCGGTATGTCGTTCCCCTCGGCGATCACCAGAAACCGGTCGAGCATCCGCACGTGCGGCTCCGGTTTTGCGGCGGCAAACACGACGATCACCTGATCGACGTTAGCGGCAACAATCCGTTCACCGCGCCCGCCACCAGGCGACCGTCTGGCAAGCGCTGAGCGGCGGGGATGAATCTCCGTGATCGCCCAGGCCCCGGCGGTATCGCGCTCGTCCTGCTCGACGGTGACGTTGTCGCCAACGGCAAGTTTGATCGCGCCATCTTTCTTCATTCGGCCGCGCAGCGACACGTCGTGTTGCGCCGCATCAGAAGTCAGAACAGTCCAGATGCCGCCCGTCCCACTGAGCACCACTCCCTGAAGATCGGTCACGCTTGTCCTGCGGAGGTGTCGTCGGATTCGTCTTCAATCACATTCAACCAACGGCGGCCCGATTCACCGTCCCGCGCCCGCAACTGCGTGTCGAGCTCACGCTGCGCGTCAGTGAGCGACAATGCAGTGAGTTCATACTCGGCTTCCGCCGCCGAGTTGCCATACGTAAGAAATCCAGACTCGAGATGACCCTCGGCCAATTGCGAACCCATTCGGGACCACCGCACGAACAACAGGTAGGCACCGAACGGACGAGCTGGATCGCCAGTGCTGTCGCTCAGAATTTCGAGACTGTAAGACATTCCGTCTCGTCCCTCGAGTGCGGCCGGCCGCGAATGTACGGCGGCGTACCCGCCAACCGTAGATTCATCGCCCTTGGAATAGTCTGCCGGGAGATGCTGGCCCGGACTCACGCGCGCACCGCCTGACGGCCATTCTTTCTGCCGGCGAGCTCGCGGACGATGTTGCCGGTGATGAATGCCAGATTTGCCGGACGCTCGGCGAGGCGGCGCATCAAATATGGATACCACTGTGTTCCGAACGGGACATACACGCGAAGACGGAACCCGTCATGCACGACCTGTTCCTGCAAATCACGGCGCACACCATAGAGCATCTGGAATTCAAACCGATCCGGTGGAATGCCCTTTTCAGTGGCAAATCTCTTGGCCTCGGCAATGATCGCCGGATCGTGCGTCGCGATGCCGGGGTAGTTACCGCGCTCAATCAGCGCGTGCATGCACTTCACGTACGTCGCGTCCACATCCTTCTTGTTGGGAAACGCGATCAGCGGTGCTTCGAGATATGCACCCTTGCAAATGCGCACCCGACACTGAAGCGCGATCGCGTGTTGTACGTCGTCCCACGTGCGACGCAGTGCGCTTTGGAGCACGATTCCGACCTGGTTCGGATAGAGCGGGAAGAGCCGTTGCTCAAAGAAATCCATCGTGCGCTGCGTATAGGCGCTTCCTTCCATATCGAGCCGCACGAAACTGCCGTACTGCTTGGCCCGGTCGAGCACCTGCTTCATGATCTGTTCGCAGAGATCGTCGGAGATGTCCTGTCCCATTGCCGTGAGTTTCACGGACACATTCGTGTCAAGCTTGCGCGCGGCAATCGTATCGAGCAACCGGAGATATTCCGCACACGCCGCCCGCGCTTCGGCTTCGCTGGAGACGCTCTCGCCCAACAGGTCCAGCGACGCCGTGATTCCTTTGGCGTTTAGCTCCGCCACGGCTGCCATTGCCGTGTCGATCGTTTCGCCGGCCACAAAGCGTGATGCCATGGCTTTAGCGAAACCGTTGTTGCGAACAAACCGGAAAATGGACGGCTGGCGCGACAGAAAAAGCAAAGAAGTGCGAAGCATAATTTTAGTGTTGCAGTTACGGAATGAGACGTGTAGGTACGGTTACCGGACCTGTCACTCGGTACACCGGGAACTGCTTTCCGGCCGCATCAGTTGCATTCGCTGCAGCGGCAAGCGGAGCGTCAAACAGGTTCCAGGTCGCGAACCCATCATCGCTTTGTGGTTCGAGCAGGAGCGCGGACAGCACACCCAGTGGTTGCGACGTGCGCACCACAAACCCTGCGGCCATCACGATGTGATCCGTATGCATCCACGCACCTTCGACGCGCATTTCGTTGTGTCCCTGGAATGCACTTCGTCCGGCCGGCACCGCCGAATCAACACGGAACGCTTCCCCAGGCATATCGAGTCGCATGTCGAATCGTTCGACTACCAATCCATGCAGACGGAGCTTGGCAATCACTGAATCCGGCGTTGAAGCCCGGATCAGGTAAGCGGCCGGCAGTTTTACACTTAAGGTCGCGTCGAAGCGGTCTTTCACCGGCATGGAGGTGGTCACGAATTTTCCACTGCGCTGCATGCCGCACGGCACACCGGGCTGGGTGAGCGGCCACGCGCACGGCGGGCGTCCACCAGCCCCACCTCGACCACCACCCGGCGCTGCCGGTAATCCGGCTGAGGTAGCCACCGCTTTCGCGTCGACTGTCTGCTCGAGCGGTTCTTCGATCACCATTTTCATCAATGGTGATTTCGTCAGCGTTGCCCGAATTGGCACCTGCACAATTCGTCCTGCCTCGAGCGCGGCATCCGATCCGCGCGTGAGCGCGAGCACGGCGCGGTTCCGCTCGGCGGTGAACGACAGCACCTCGCGAACGAACGCATACGTCGATTTCACACGCCGATCAAATGGGTCGTGCGAGTAGGCCTCGCTCAGGATCGACAGTCGACCGCGCACGCCGTAGTAATTCGTACCATACCGCGGCTTGTGTTCGTAGCTGCTCCAGCCACGCTTCTCGCCCGGCCCCGCCCGCGGCCCTTCATCACCCGAAAAGTTGCCATAATCGAAAATCTGGTAATGATCCCGCGTGCGCATACGCTCGCGAATCACCGGCAGCATCGAATCGCGCACATACGCGCCGCCAAACGTCCCGCCGGCGATCGCCGCCGCCGGGTGCAGCGACGGCGAATAGGTCAATGCATAGCCATGAAAACTGCCATCCGTGGTGTGCAAATCCACAAACAGATCCGGATCCCACGCGTTGAACATCGCCAGTGATCCGCGGGTCTCCGGTGTTTCCGCTTTGATGTAATCGCGGTTGAGGTCGAGCTGCTGTCCGTTCGGCCGCTGCCCGACCATCTCGGGCCCATTTTGCGAACCCCGATTCGTCAGCTGTGGCTTAAAGACTTCATTGCCGTCAGTGTTGTAAATCGGCACCATCACCAGCACGATCGAATCCAGCACGTTTTTTCTTGGATCAAACACAAGGTCGCGTAACATCGCCTGAAGCGCTTCTTTTCCCTCGACTTCCCCGGCGTGAATGTTGCCCTGGATATACACGATCGGCCGGCCGAGTCGCTTCGCTTCCTGCGGCGTGTTCACCAACGGCCGCGAAGCGATGATGTATGGAATTTTCCGGCCTTCGGTCGAAGTGCCAATCGACCCAACGTGAATCTTCGCGCCCCTGAGTTGCAGCGAATCAATAAAGGAGATGACGTCCTGATACGTCGATGTTTCCAGATACTTCGAACGCTCGGCCCGTGTTTGCTGTGCGTCTAGCGGATTGAGCACGACGGACATCAAGACGGCGACTAGTACCACGGTCCGTGAAATCGAGATGCGGATAGTCCGTTTCATCGTGAGCGAAGTCTCCTCAGGGTTTAAACAACTGGCTTGCCGTTCGCCGGATAGAAACGCGTTCCATCGTGAGCCATCTTGACGAGCAGGGCACATGGAGCGAAGCGCCCCGGATGCTGAACGTTGAGCACTTCGAGTTGCTTGACGATGTCCGCCGCGCCGACTGCGTCCACGTACCGGTACGGCCCGCCGCGGAACGGCGGAAATCCGATGCCGAATACCGCGCCGATGTCGCCATCGCGCGGTTGCCGTACGATGCCCTCTTCAATGCAGCGCACCGCTTCGTTTACCAGAGCAAGTGCACAGCGGCGCTGAATTTCGTCTTCGGGAATTTCGGTGCGACGCGAGCCGGTTGGCAGCAATTCGTATACGGATTCATCGACGCCGCCTTTCTTACCACTCTCGTCGTACAAGTAGAATCCTTTTTTTGTTTTGCGGCCGAGTCGGCCCGCCGCCAGCACTTTGCCGGCCGACTGGGCCGGCTGCATCCGGTCGCCAAAGGCCGCTGCCATGATCGCGCCCGACTTCGCGCCAATATCAAGCCCAACTTCATCGAGCAGTGTGATCGGTCCAACGGGAAAACCGAAATCGGTCATCGCCCGATCAATCGCCTCAATCGCCACGCCCTCATCAAGCATCCGGCCTGCTTCGATGATATACGGGGCAAGAATCCGGTTTACGAAAAAGCCCGGACTGTCGTTCACGATGATGACCGTCTTGCCGAGCCGTCGGCCAAAGGCAACGGTCGTCGTCACCACGTCGGGTGCTGTCTGCGAAGTCACGATGACCTCGAGCAGTGGCATTTTGTGCACCGGCGAGAAAAAATGCATGCCGATCACACGCTCGGGGCGCTTCGATCCCGCCGCGATATTCGTAATAGGGATGGTACTTGTGTTCGTGGCAAAAATCGCCGTCGGTGGCAATACGGCCTCGGTTTGCGACAGCACCGCATGCTTGACCGCGAGGTCCTCATACACCGCCTCGATCACGAGCGGCACCGCACCAAACCCGGTGTATTCAATCGTTCCTGAAACGAGCGACAGCTGATCATCAAACTGTTGGCGAGTAATCTGTCGCTTGATCAGACGGTCCTTGATTACATCACGAACTGCCGCCAGCCCCTTCCCGACCTGTTCGTGCTTCATATCCTTGAATCGCACCGGCACACCCTGCATCGCCGCGATGGAGGCAATACCGGCGCCCATAAATCCCGTGCCCAGCACCGCGATCTTCGGCACCGACAGTGGTTTCGGCGCCTCTCCACCTACGCCACTGTCTTTTTTGAGCGACGTGGTCGCATAGAACAGGAAGATCAGTTCCTTCGACTCCGCACTCGCCGCCATTTCACCAAACAGACGCGCTTCCTCGGAAAATCCATGCTCGGCCGATCCGTGATACCCGGCCTGCACCGCTTCGATTGCCGCCAGGAGTGCTGGATAATTTCCGCGCGACCGTTTTAGCGTCATCTCGCGCGCCTGCCGAAATACGATAGCACGACCGATGGGATTGTCTTCGAGCACCAGCTCTTTTGCGCCGTGCTTTTTCTCTTCGTGCCGCAGGGTGCCGGCCGCAATTTCCTTGGCACGTTGCAGCGCGACAGCACGCAAAATGCTCGGATGCACCACCTCATCTACCAGTCCGGATTGTAGCGCTTTCTTGGCGCGCACATTCTTGCCGGTGAGAATCATGTCGAGCGCCGCCTGCAATCCGATCGTCTTCGGCAGGCGCTGCGTGCCGCCCGCTCCGGGAATCAATCCCAGCTGCGTCTCCGGAAGCGCCAGCACCGTCTTCGGATGGTCGGTGGCAATGCGATACGCACACGCCAATGCCGCCTCGAGCCCGCCACCCATGCACGATCCGTTGATGGCGGCGACAATCGGTGCCCGTGACTGTGCGATTCGCAGCATGGCTGCATGACCCATCGCGCTCGCCGCTTCGGCATCCTTCGCATTCTTGAATTCGAGAAACGCATCGATATCAGCGCCCGCAATAAAAACGTCCGACTTGCCACTGATTAGCACTGCTGCCTTGACCATCGGATCGCTGGCGATCCGGTCAAGTACGATGTTGAACTCGGCGATCACGGACGCAGAAAATTTATTGACCGGCTCATTCGGCAAATCAAAAGTGATGATGCCGATACCGTCTTCGATGGTGAATGTCAGGGCCTGGCTCATGCGCGCTCCACCACCATCGCGAAGCCAAGTCCGCCGGCCGCACAAACGGTCATCAATCCAAACTGCCCACCGCGTCGGCCCAGCTCGTTTACCAATGTGGTCGTGATGCGTGCACCGGTCGCGCCAAACGGATGACCAATCGCCACCGACCCGCCCATCACATTGAGTTTTGACCGGTCCACTTCGCCAACCGGAGAACTGAATCCGGCACGCCCGGCCCAGTACTTCGACTCAAATCCGCGAAGATTGGACAGCACCTGCGCCGCAAATGCTTCGTGCATTTCCACGAGATCCATATCTTGAAGGGTCAGCCCGGCACGCTTGAGAGCGACCGGCGCCGCGAGCACTGGTGCCTGTAGCAACTGTTCACCCGGATCGATTGCGGCATACGCATAGCTGCGGATATATGCGAGCGGCGTATACCCAAGCGCCTTGGCGCGTTCTTCACTCATGAGCAATACCGCCGCGCCACCGTCCGTGAGCGGCGAGGCATTCCCCGCAGTCACCGATCCATAGCGGCGGTCGAATACCGGCTTCAGTGCACTTAGTTGCTCGATTGACGTATCACTGCGAATGCCGTTGTCCGCCGTCATCGTCTGCTCGTATTTCGGCGGCACGTACATCGGTGCGATTTCCGCGGTGAGCCGCCCGTCGCTGGTTCCTCTCGCCGCATTCATATGCGAGGCCAATGCAAGCTCGTCTTGCTCCCGTCGCGAAATGGAATTCAACTTCGCCATCTTCTCCGCCGACTGCCCCATAGATTCGCCCGTCGTCACCTCGGCGATAGCTGGCGTGATGGGGATAAAATCCTTGGCGCGCACTTTCGCAAATGCCTGCAAGCGCTGGCCCAGTGTTTTGGCTTTCGACGCGGCGACCAGCGCATCGGAAAAACCACGCGAATGCAAAATCGGCACGTTGGAGAGCGACTCGGATCCGCCGGCAATGGCAATGTGCGCGTGTCCGAGCGCGATCTGGTCGGCGGCATCCGTGATCGCCTGGTTCGCCGAGGCGCACGCCCGGCTGACACTCCATGCCTGAACATTCTTCGGGAAGAGCGGCATCAGCGCCACTTCGCGGGCAATGTTCGGGGCCAGTACGTTCGGTACGACCGTGCCGAACACGATGAGGTCAACGGCATTCACATCGAGATTTGAGCGATGTATCAGTTCGCTCACCGCGGCTTTACCGAGCTCGATGGCATTGAGGTGCCGGAGCGTCGTACCGGCCTTGGCAAACGGCGTTCGGACACCGGCGATAATCGCCACGCGGCGGCCCGGTTCATAGATAGACATCCTGTGAAAACTAGGCCGGGTTGCAGTGGCTCGCTATCGGGGAAAACAAACGACTACCTTGTTTCCCAATGCCTTCGACCATCGCCTGGCGCGCCTCGGCGCTTGATCGGTTCCGACGCGGACCGTTTGATCTGCTGGTGATCGGCGGCGGTATCAACGGCGCCGGGATTGCCCGCGACGCCGCCCTTCGTGGATTGTCGGTCGCACTTGTGGAACGTGACGATTTCGCCAGCGGCACCTCCAGCCGATCGTCGCGGCTGATTCATGGCGGCGTGCGATACCTGGAGCATGCGTTTCTGCACTTGGTGTTCGAGGCCAGTCGCGAGCGCCGGACGCTGCTGCGCATCGCACCGGATTTGGTGCATCCGCTGCAGTTCACTTGGCCGATCTATAATGGATCGCGCATTCCCCGCTGGAAACTCGGGGCCGGTCTTTGGCTGTATGACCTGCTGGCACTATTTCGAAATGTTGGCCGTCACAAACGCCTCGGCCGCAATGGCATTGTCGCGATTGAGCCGTTGGTTGCGCGTGAGCAATTGCTGGGCGGTGCGACCTATTGGGACGCCGCCACCGACGATGCGCGTCTCACGCTGGCCAACATTGTAGACGCCTCGCGTGCCGGCGCTACGGTGTTGAACTACGCCGCCGTGACGGAGTTGCGGTTCGAAGGGGCAGTCGTATCCGGTGCGCTGGTCCACGACCGAGTCAACGGAAGCACCGTTGAGATCAAGGCGCGCGCAATTATGAACGCCACCGGCCCATGGACGGACACGATCCGCACACTCGAAAATCCGGCGGAACGCCCCGCCGTGCTGGGCACAAAAGGCGTCCATATTTCAGTTCCCGCAGATCGCGTTGGCAATCAAGGCGCACTGATTTTCCTTGCGCCGCAAGACGGTCGTGAAATGTTTGTCCTTCCGGCGGGCTCGCAAACGATTATTGGTACCACGGATACCCCGACGAAAGAGCATCCCGACCAGGTGCGTGCGTCGAGCGCCGATGTGCATTACTTAATCGACGCAGTGAATCACTATTTTCCGCAGGCGAAGCTCGCGATGGACGATGTGATTGCCGCGTGGGCCGGCATTCGTCCGCTGATCGCCAGCGGTAATGGCGGGAACCCGGCAACGGCGAGCCGCGAGGACGAAGTCGTGGTCGGGCCAAGAGGCGTGATTTCCGTGAGCGGAGGCAAGCTCACAACATATCGTTCCATGTCCGAGCGCATTGTCGATCTGGTGTACAAACAATTGGGCCAGCCCGTCACGCGTTCGCAAACGGCAACGCGCACACTTGCCGCTCCCGGTAACGAGTTTGCCTGCACGATTGCCGATGTGCTGGTGCGCCGTACGAAGCGCGCATTCAATTCACGCGATCACGGACTCTCGGAAGCTGCGAGCGTGGCCACCGAGCTCGCCGCGCTGCACGGCTGGGGTACCGAGGACATTCGTACCGCGATTGATGTTTATCGCGCTGAAATCGCCCGGCTCTTTACCATCGAGCCGTAACGGTTCGCCTCAAGAAAGCGGAATTTCTTCCGGCTTCTGTTGATGAATCGTGACCAGCTCGACGATTGTCATCTTGCGCACCATGGCTGGCAGCTTGAGGACAACGAGATCGCCCACCTGTTTATTGAGCAACGCCCGTCCGATCGGCGATGACATTGTCACCTGGCCATCTTCAAACTCCACCGAGTCACCGAAAATCAGGTGATAGGTCTCTTTGACTTTTGACGTCGTGTCCTGTACTACGATCTTCGACCCAAGGCCCACTTTATCCGTCGGGATCTGTGCAATGTCAATTTGTGAGAGCTTGCTCAAGCGCATGATAAGCTGACCGAGCCGCGCCTGTACGAGGCGCTGGCGTTCCAGAGCGGCCTTGTACTCGGAGTTTTCGCGAAGGTCGCCCATCTCAACGGCGCGCGCGATTTCGGCGGGCAACGTGATGTTTAGTTCGATGCGCAACGCCTCCACCTCGGCGCCAAGTTTTACTTTGAGGGCTTCAATCATCACAGAGTCCGGCTCGGGTACACAATAAAATGCCAGCGCCCGACCTCAGTTACGTGGCCGGGCGCCGTGCTCCTTTAGCATAGTACGGTGTTGGACGTCCGGCAATCGAGCCGGAACCCGACTATCGTTCGGCATGATGCGCGAAGAACGGCACGACGATGTTGTGCGAATGGTGTTCACCACCCCTTCAAGCCGGTCGATGGGGTTTGACGTGAGTACTTACGCCATTCGCGGAATTGTGATCGACAGCGCGTTTTCGGACGTTGGTGGCGAGTTGGAACAGTGGCTCGACGCGAGTGGGCCACGCGGGTTGATCGTGACCCACTATCACGAGGATCACGCGGGTAACGTGGAGCGGATGGCGCGACGTGGGTTGCCGCTATGGATAGCACCGGCGACGCTGGCGCATCTCACGCAACCGAGTCGCATCGGCTGGTATCGGCGCTTGTGTTGGGGTGTCCAACCCGCTTTGGCGTCTCCGGTCACACCGTTTGCCCCAGAGGGTCTAGAGCTCATTCCGACTCCAGGCCATTCCCATGACCACCACGTGGTATGGGACCCCACTACGCGAACGGTGTTCGGCGCGGATCTTTTTCTTGGCGTAAAAGTGCGCGTGTCGCACCCGCCCCATCGCGAGGACGTTCGGGCGCAGATTGCGTCATTGCGCCGCGTCATCGCGCTGAACCCGCTTCGGTACTTCGACGCTCATCGCGGATTGATACCCAGCCCGGTGGCACAACTGAAAAAGAAACTGACGTGGATGGAAGAAACGGTCGCGGCGATTGATGCAATGTTAGTCCAGCGGCTGGACGACAAAGCGATCGTCAAGCGCGTGTTTGGCGGCGAGGACCGGATAGGACTGATCACCTTTGGGGATTATTCACGGAAAAACTTCGTCGCCAGCGTGAGGGCTACAGCGTCTTCGCGAACTCCGCTTTTAGCCGTGCCAGATTCTGATCCCGTTTATCGTACAAACGTTTGAGCTTCCGTTTCTTGTGTTTCGCCAACGCATAACTCGTCATCAGCGGCAGCGCGATCGTCGAGTCTACATAGCAGACAATCGCATCGGGCAACCGGTCTGGATCGATCTTGCCCCAGCTCACCGCTTCTGCCGGCGTCGCACCGCTCAACCCACCGGTGTCGGGCCGCGCATCGGTCACCTGTAAAAAGAAGTCGTGCCCTTTTTCGTCAATACCGAGCACTTCCTGAATCTGCGGCTCCGTCTGCAATGCAAAGTTCTTCGGACTGCCGCCGCCCATGATCATGATCGCGCTCTTGCCGCCACCACGCTTGGCGCCCAATACAATGCTCGCCGTTTCATTCACATCGCTGTTGGGGTCGATCACACACTGGTAACCCTCGAGAGCCAGCGCGGCGATGTTCATACCGATTGAACTGTCGCCAGGAGATGACGTGTACACCGGCACGCCGCACTTATATGCCGCGCTCAACAGCGACTTGCTCCCGATCCCCAAAACCCTTTCCCGCTCCGCCACGTACTTCCCGCACAGCCAGTGAAATTCGGCGCTTGACATCGCCCGCTGAAACTCCGGTGCCCGAATGATCTTCCGGAAAAATGCATCGGTCGAAAGCAACACGTCGTAGTCGAAGAAAATATCGTAAATACGCACCACACCTTCTTCGCGTAGCACTACATCGCTTTCGGTTGGATTGCCACGATGCATCGACAATCCCAATCCAAAGTGCGTGTCGTGATACAGATTGGCGCCGGTGGAAATAATCCAGTCGACAAACCCCGCTTCGATCAGCGGAATGAGACAACTCATCCCAATGCCAGCCGGCGTGAGCGCGCCCGTGAGCGTCAGCCCCACGGTCACATCGTTCGCCAGCATTTTCTCCGTGTAGAGCTGGCATGCTTCACGTAGTCGTCCGGCGTTGTATGCCTGAAACGTACTGTCGATCAGTTGCACGACACTTTCCGTGCCGTCGATACGACGCGGGTTGATCTTGCCCCCCCGCAGAAAGCGGCTTTTTTCCGCCGAGATGTGCTTCTTGCCGGAATCTTCGCGCTGCTCCGCGGCTTTTTTCTGATCGGCCTTTGGCCCCGCTGCATTCGCGCGCTTTGTGGTGCCATGACGCGACGACTTGAATCCACCGCGCGCACGACTTCCGTCTGCCACCTTAGACTTTTTCGGCATTCCCTGGCTTTCCTTCAAGGTTCTGGTCTGCCCGGACCTGTGCATCGTAGGCGGCACATACCGCTTCGACCGCTTCGTCCGGATCGTCCGTGAGTGTCAATAAATCGAGATCGCCCGCCGAAATCTTCTTTTCCCCCTCGACGCGCGACTGAAGCCAACGAAGCAGTCCCGCCCAATACGCCCGTCCGAACAACACGACGGGAAATTGCGAAATTTTTCCGGTTTGAATGAGCGTGATCGCTTCGAACAGTTCGTCCAACGTGCCAAAACCGCCCGGAAAAATAACGAACGCCGAGCTGTATTTAATGAACATCGTTTTGCGCACGAAAAAATAACGAAAGTTCACCAGCGTATCGACATACGGGTTCGCCCCTTGCTCAAAGGGTAACTCGATGTTGCACCCTACCGAACGGCCTCCTGCCAGCTTCGCACCTTTGTTTGCCGCCTCCATAATTCCCGGGCCAGCACCGGTAATTACCGTGAATCCGCGCCGGGCAATCAGGTCGCCAAACTCTTGGGCCGCGATGTACTGGGGATCGTCAGGCGACGTCCGCGCCGAACCGAATACCGTCACCGCGCGACCAACATTCGCCAGCTTGTCGAACCCTTCGATGAACTCGCCCATGATCCGCATCACGCGCCATGGATCACTCCGCGTGAAATCGTCGGTATGAAACGGACCCTGCAGGAGTTTCTCGTCATCAGTGACATTCACCTCATGCAGATTGCGAATATCTTCGTCGATGTGGCGCGCATTAACAGGCTTTGACTTTCGCGACGTCACTAACGGTGCGCCCGACGCAGCTCGGCCCGCCGCTTCGTGCCCGGTCGTCATCCGTTCCTGCACGCCCTTGAGCGCCTGATGCTCCCGCGTCGCGGTAAGCGCTGGATCTACTTTCTTGCCAGTGACCGTGCGCGGTGTCTTCGGCCGGTCGGGTCCACGGTCGGATTCGGCGACCGTCCGCTTTGCGCCCATTGTACCGTTGGCGCCTTTGATCGACGTCGAACGCGGACGCTTCCGGGGTTCGGATTTTCGTGAAGGCATGCGATCAGTTTACTTTCCCGCGTGACTTCCCGCGACTTGGGGCCAGCCAAAACGAACAGCGTGGTCATGCTGGTAGCTGACGGCGTCCGTCCTGACACCCTCACCGCGGCGATCGATGCCGGGGCGCTTCCGGCGCTTGCGCGACTCCGCGCCGAGGGCGGCCTGCATACCGTCACCACCGTTTTTCCGTCGGTTACCGGCCCTGCATACGCGCCATTCCTGATGGGTCGTTTTCCCGGGCCAGTCGGACTCCCGGGGTTGCGTTGGTACGACCGGGAACGCGCCGTCACCTCATTTCCACACTGGGCGCGCAGCTATGTCGGCAGCGAAATGCGCAAAGTGGACGGCGATCTCGACCCGGCCGCGCCCACACTCTTCGAACTCGCCGCGCCGTCGCTCGGTGCACTCAATGTTATTGGTCGCGGCCTGCCGGCCGCCGCGCGTGAAGGGCGCTCGATCGCGTTTGCGCTTCGAGCCGCCTACACGCACTTCCGCGGCGATGTACGCGGATGGCTCGACATCGACCGGAGCATCGG
>JANYKA010000164.1 GCA_025358315.1 Gemmatimonadota bacterium
TGAGCCGGCTGATGAATGCGTTGAGGCCTGTCTCACGGGCACTGAGGCCCATTCCACCCATGACTAGTCGAACGAAGTCCGGCGGAATCGACAGGGTCGTCGAGGGCGGTTGATCGTTCACCGCGGAAAAGGTGATGGCCAGGAAGGCAGCAACGGTCGGTGACTGGCGGATATTGACGTCCGCGTAAAAGTGCAGTTTGCCGTCTCTTAACTCGGGAAACAGGTCCACCCGGGTCTGGCACTCCGGCACCGTAAACTCGGCACGATCGAGTCTGGCCAGGCGTTCAGGAAGTGGCTCCAGTCGCCTGGCGTAGGAGAGAAGCAATTGCATTTTCTCCTCTCGTCCCATCGATTGGAAGCGATCGAGGATTTTGGTGATGGTTGGAGGTACGGCAGACATGCGGGAATGATATCACGGTGAGAACCGTGGCGATGGTATGGGGACCACATCCCGGCACAAGAAGACTCAAGAAGTCGGTTGCGGATTCAACAGCCACGGCGTTCGTTTCAGTCTGGCACGCTGCACCCCCGGAGGCACCTGAATTGCTCGCGTTCTTTTCTGCTGACGCCCTACCCTCAGAGGCCAAAACCACACGAGCGGAAACGATTCTCGTTGTTGATGATGAGGAATCGTTTCGTCATGGCGTCGTTCGTCAGCTCCGGGCGGCAGGATTCCATGCGATCGAAGCGCGCGATGGCGCGGAAGCAATCCGCATTTACGCCGAGCGCAGCAAGGAGATTTCTGCCGTCCTCCTTGATCTCGTTATGCCGAATACGAGCGGGAGCGAGACGCTGGCCATGCTCCGCTACTATGCTCCGGCATTGCCGATTGTCGTCATTTCAGGATACTCCGCACCTGCCGCACAGTCTCTAAAAGAATCAGAGCGCGGTGTTGGTTTCCTTGGGAAGCCCTTTACGGCGTCGCAATTGATTACGGAACTGCGCCGGGTGATCGGGGAGCACCTACCGCTCGGACGGCACGCTACGCCTCCCCGGCCCCCGTGCTGATGTGGCCGGGTGGATGCCGCAATATCGTGGAGTTGGAGCCCACGTGATGCGCGCGTTGCTCGACCGGATCGAACCGTCGTTGGGGTCCGAAGAGGAGAACTACCGCCTAGCATTTCTGCAAACAGACAAGGCGCTGGCGAGGGCCAGTGTCCTCATTACGCTTGCTCTGGTTTTTCTCGTTTTTACGCTCGAGTTGATTTTCTTTGGGCGTCAACAATTCGTACCGATCTTCCTGGTGCGCCTGATCTTCTTCGTGTTCTCACTGGTGGTTCTCGTCACCAAGAGAAATGTGGAGAGTTCTAGTGCGCTTGATCAAGCCACCGTGGTCTGGACGTCAGGATTCGCGGCGCAGTTCGTCGTCCTCACTGCACTCAGGCCGCCATCATCCATCGACGGAGTTGCTATCGTCGTGATGGTGCTCGGCCTGTACACATTGGCGCCGACTCCATTGCTGAAGCGCACCGCGCCGGCGCTACTGCTCACGTTTGGATTTTTGTTCGTGCTGTGGCGCGTCAGGCACATCCCGGCCGTGGCACTTTGGCCAACCGCGGCGGTACTCGTGGCGATGAACGCGTTGGGCATTTTGGTTTCGTCTCGGCTGCAAACTCAGCGGCGGCGGCAGTTTCAATCACAGGAAAGCCTGCGCGCTTCCCTGCTGGAGCGGGACGTGCTCATCGACCGGCTGCGTCAATCCAACAAGATGGAATCTGTGGGTCGAATTGCCGGCGGGGTCGCGCACGACTTCAACAATCTCCTCGGTACCATGCTGGCGTCGGTGGAGTTTCTCCTCAGCGAACTTCCTAGCGACAGCGAACATCGCGCCGATGCCGAGACGATCCGTGTGGCGGTGCACCGTGGTGCCGAGCTGACCCAGCAACTGCTGGCCTTCAGCCGGCAGCAGGTGCTAGAGCTGAAGGTGGTGAATCTCAACGAATTGGTCTCCGACACGCAACGCATGCTGATGCGCACCATTGGCGAGGACGTCGCCATTCGCGTGTCGCTTGGTGAATATCTCTTGGCCGTTCGCGTGGATCCGGGGCAGGTCCAGCAGATCTTGCTGAACCTGTCCGTCAATTCGTGCGATGCCATGCCGGCGGGCGGCACGCTTGCGATCCAGACAAAAAACGTAATGCTTACCGAGCTGACTCCGATGTCGCATTCGGCTGCGGCGCCGGGGTCGTATGTCGTTTTGATGGTGTCGGATAATGGGACAGGAATGGGCGCGGCCACATTGGCTCAGATATTCGAACCGTTTTTTACCACGAAGGCTGTCGGCCAGGGCACGGGACTTGGTCTGTCGACCGTCTTTGGTATAGTTGAACAGAGTGGCGGACACATTCGTGTCGCGAGCACGCCGGGGATTGGCACGATATTCGAGATTTTCCTGCCGGCGGTATCGGAGCGTCCGCGGATTATTGAGAAGCCGCGCGAAGGCCTGCTTCCGCGCGGCAGCGAGACCATTCTGCTCGCGGAAGATGATGGGGAGTTGCGGAAGTTGACGGCGCGTGTGCTGACGTCGCTGGGTTATCGGGTGTTGCAAGCATCGGATGGCCTTGAGGCAATGCGCATTGCGCAGCGGCACGAAGGCTCCATCGACCTTCTGGCGACGGATATCGTGATGCCGTCAATGGGCGGCCACGACCTCGCGCACCTGCTTTCCGCCATGCATTCCGGAATCACGGTACTGTTCATGTCGGGCTACACCGGCGACGAGGTCGGTCGCGGGGAACTCGGATCGGGAAACGCGTTCATGCAGAAGCCGGTGGACCCGAAAGTGTTGGCGCGCAAAGTGCGCCAGGTGCTCGACGGGCATCTCGTTAGCTAGGCGCGTGGCACGACCCACGTCTCGCAAGAAAGGACTCGCGTCATGAGGTATTCATTCGTCGGTCGATCACTTCGCACAGTGGGGGAAGCCGTCGCGGTCACGACGTGCGTACTGCTGGCGAGTTGCGCAAAACCCGTCGCGGAAACAATCGAAGCGACCGGCACACTCGAAGTCGTGGAGGTTGACGTCTCGCCGTCTATTCCAGCCCGGGTGGTTCGGGTCTTGGTTGATGAGGGTGCAGTAGTGCGCGTGGGCGATACCCTGGTCGTGTTGAGCACTCCGACACTGCAGAGCGATGTGGCGCAACGCGAAGCGCGGGCTGTTTCGGCCGGCGCCAACTTGCGTGAACTCGAACACGGTGCGCGCACGGCGGAGCTTCGCCGCGCCGAGTCGGACCTTGCCGCTGCCGTCTCCGACGCTGTGCTCGCAGCCAAAGATGCCGAACGTTTGCAGGGACTGGCTGAACGTCAGATCGTCAGTGCCCAGCAATACGACGCGGCAAAAGCGCGGGCCGTGAGCAGTGCGGCGCGCCGCGACGGACTGCAGGCCGCATTGGCGTTGCTGCGTGATGGCACACGCCCCGAACGTGTGTCCGGCGCCCGAGCCGATGCGGCGGGTGCCCGCGCTGCGCTTGAAGGCGCGCGCGCCACGTCGCGCGATTTGGTGTTGCTCGCCCCAGTGGCCGGCACCATTACGATCCGGGCGGCCGAGCCCGGTGAGGTCATCACCACTGGCCAGTCGGCACTGGTCATTGCGGAGACGCGGCGTCAGACCGTGCGGGTGTTCGTGGCGCAAGATGCATTATCGCGCGTGCAGATTGGCCAGCCAGTGCATGGTGTACTTGATGCTTATCGTGATCGCGAATTCTCCGGGCGTGTCGTGGCTCTCAGTTCAAAAGCCGAGTTCACCCCTCGCGTGGCGCTCACGGAAAACGAACGCGCCGACCTGTTGTTCGGGGTGAAGGTGGAGTTCATGGACAGTACCGGCATGCTCAAGGCAGGATTGCCGATCACCGTGCATATCGACGCACCGGTGCCCGCCGAGAAAAAAGGGCCGGCCAAGCCGTGACCACATCGGCGGCTCCAGCGCCAGCAGTGGTGATTGAAAAACTCCGTAAGACATTCGGTGCGCTCGTTGCCGTCGATGGACTTGATCTGACGATTGGCCGCGGCGAAGTGTTCGGTCTGCTCGGCCCCAACGGTTCCGGTAAGACGACAACGATTCGCATGCTCTGCGGGTTGATCACTCCGACGTCCGGGCGCGCCACGGTCGTGGGGTTCGATACGTCGACCCAGTCGGAGATCGTCCGAACGAAAATCGGCTATATGTCACAGCGTTACGGGCTGTACGACGATCTCACGGTGTACGAGAACCTGCGGTTCTACGCAACAGTATACGGACTCCGCGGCAGTGTGCGTTCGGATCGGCTCGAAAAACATATGACCGAGATTGGACTAACCGCACGGCGTGACCAGCTTGCCGGCACGCTCTCCGGTGGATGGAAGCAGCGGCTCGCGCTTGCCTGTGCCACGGCACATGAGCCGGAGATGCTCTTTCTGGACGAACCGACCGCGGGCGTCGATCCGGCAGCACGGCGAGCATTTTGGAAATCCATTTATGAGTTGTCGGCGCGCGGGACAACGATCCTCGTCACGACGCATTACATGGACGAGGCAGAGCGGTGTCAGCGGCTGGCATTTCTCTCGCGCGGACATCTGATCGGATTAGGCACGGTGCAGGAGATCCTCGAGCAATTTCACAAGCCGACAATCGAAGACGTGTTCATTGAATTACAAACACGCGACGAAGGTGCGGCCGCATGAGCGCATTTTCTTTCGTAGAGCGCATACGGGAGTGGCGATTCTGGCCGATGCTGTGGAAGGAATTTATTCAGATGCGCCGGGACCGCCTCACGTTTGCGATGATTCTCCTTCTGCCGGCGATTCAGCTCGCGCTGTTTGGGTATGCCATTCAGACTGACGTGCGTCATCTCAAGACGGTGGTCCTCGACGAATCGAGAACAACGGAGAGCCGAGCACTCGTGACGGTAATCGCGAACACCGGCAATTTTGATATTATCGCGCACGTGTCGAATCGTGACGCCATCCGCGAAAGCATCGAGAGTGGCGAGGTTACTGCCGCGCTGGTCATTCCGCCGGATTATGCGCGCGACATCGCGCGGGGCCGGACCGCGACCGCGCAAATGATCGTGGATGCCGCTGATCCGCAGTCATCTGCGGCCGCAATTTCAGGCGCGCAACTGGCCGCCCAGGCGCGGTCCACGCAACTGCTGGGCGAGCGGTTCCGATTGGCGGCTCCAATCGAAATGCGGGTGCGACCTTGGTACAACCCGTCACAACGGAGCGCGACATTTATTGTGCCCGGTGTGATCGGCATTCTCCTGACGATTACGCTCACACTTATCACGAGCACAGCCATCGTACGAGAGCGCGAGCGCGGCACCCTTGAGCAGTTAATCGTGACGCCGATCGGCAAGACCAGTCTGATGCTCGGCAAGCTGGTTCCGTTCGTTCTCGTGGGATATGTGCAGATGACAGTGGTGATGGTGCTTGGCAAGTTGCTTTTCGGCATTCCGATTCGCGGAAGTTTGCCATTGTTGTATCTGCTGACAGTGCCGTTTATCGTGGCGAGTCTGGGTGTCGGATTGTTGGTATCGACCGTCGCCCGGAGTCAAGCGCAGGCGATGCAACTGAGTTTCTTTTTCATGCTGCCAAATATTCTGCTATCCGGATACATCTTTCCCCGGATGGCTATGCCCCTGCCCGCACAGTGGATCGGGTTGGCGTTGCCGTTGACGTATTATCTGAAAGTGTTGCGCGGGGTGTTGTTGAAGGGCATCGGAATCGATCAGCTGTGGAAGCCGACGGCATCGATGACACTGATTGCGGTGCTGTTGCTCGTGGTCAGCGTGCGCCGGTTCACGAAAACGATCGAATAGACCGTTCGGGTCAGCGTGCCGTGATGGCCGCGCGCAATACCTCCGCCATACGCTCGGCGACGGCAGGGCCGGAATGGTCGCGCACCACAATTTCAAAAGCGCGCCGCGCCAGCCCGGCGTTAGCCACGCGATTGGCAATTGCGGTGTGCAACGCGGCGTCGATTGCGTCAGGTGCCGGATCTTCGGCGAACAGAGCGCAGGCGTGCTGTCGCAAGAACTGATTGCTCGCCGCATACGCTGGACCGCATGCCAGAATCGGTCGGCCGGTCAGCATATAGTCTGTGACCTTCGTCTGTAGCGACGCTCGGCTGATCTGCGCCTGATCGGCGCGGAAGCTCGATGCTACGAGCAGGAGGTCGTGCTCCTGAAGTCTCTCATGCAACTGTTCGTAAGGCAGCAGGCCGCCGTTTTCCACTCCAAGCGCGGTCCAAGTGGCTGCATTGTTGCCCCAGAATTCATGGTCCGTATACAAGATGAATCGCACGGGAGTGCCGCTGGTGCGCAGGCGTGCCGCCGATTCGGCGACGGCCATCACGGCGTCCATGTGCATGGGGAAAAGCGAGCCGGCGTACGCGATGGAGAACGGACTTGTGCGGGGGGCGTCGAGTGCCGGAGGCCAGTGCGTTGGAATGGGAACCGGATTGTGCACCACGGCGCTGTGTGCCGGGCGGGTTCCAGCGCGCATCGCCATCGACTCTAGCAAAGCATCGCTGACCGCCAGCCAGCCAGCGGCACCTCGCAAAAGCCGAGCGCCAACGGCCGCGGCACTATCGCCGAGCCAGTGCGCTGACGGGCTGTCGAACCAGTCATCCATTACATAGCAGACAAAAGGCAGCTTGAGTGCGCGCGCCACACGCATGCCGAGCACAAGGGCGCCGCTACCACTTGGGACGAGCAGGATCAATTCGGGCGCAAACGTGCGAATGCGTGCGGCGTGCGGGACGGTGACTGCATATTGCCAAAGTGCGTGCGGATCGCCAAGCACTGGTCGAAGACGCTCGAGCTTGTGGAGCCAGCGTGGATAGGGAACATCCAACAGCGTGAATCCCATTTCCCGATCCGGCTTTTGAAAGTCGGCGGTAGTGATGGCGACAATGCGATCGGCCGGAAACTGGTGCAGCAGGTTGAGGAGTGTACGCCCGGCACCCCGGCTATCATCGCGGAGGTCGACGTCGGTAATGACAAGCGTTCGCGGGATCATACGAACGGCCCCGACGGCCGAGTGATTGCAGGCCCGGCTTGTGCGCGACCTGTAGGGGCTCTTGCTTTCAGTCTTGGATTGCTGTTCCAGGAACGCGAATGATTAACTGCCAAGAAGAGGACAGCACGATGGCTGTGGTAATCATCACCGGGTCGTGCGGACTCGTTGGCTCTGAAGCGGTCACGCATTTTGCCGCGCTCGGTCTCGACATTGTTGGCATCGACAATGATATGCGCCGGGAATTCTTTGGCGAAGGTGCGAGTACAGCGTGGATGCGCGCCGAACTTGAACGAACCGTGCGCGGCTATACTCACGTCACGGCGGACATTCGCGATCGCTCGGCGATTGAGGCCGTCTTCCGCCGGTACGGTGCCGATATCGCTTTGGTGATTCACGCCGCGGCCCAGCCGTCGCACGACTGGGCCGCTCGCGATCCGCACACGGACTTTGGAGTCAATGCACTCGGTACGCTGACGGTGCTTGAAGCCACGCGTCAATTCGCGGCCAATGCGGTGTTCATATTTACCTCGACCAACAAAGTGTACGGCGACCGGCCCAATAGTCTGCCGCTCGTCGAGCAGGAAACACGCTGGGAGCTCGATGTGTCGCACCCGATGTTTCGTGGCATTGACGAAACGATGAGCATCGACGCCACCACGCACTCGGTGTTCGGCGCTTCGAAGGTGGCGGCCGACGTGATGGTGCAGGAATACGGCCGCTATTTCGGCATGCAAACCGGCTGTTTTCGCGGCGGGTGCCTGACCGGACCGAATCACAGTGGAACGATGTTGCACGGATTCCTCGCCTATCTGGTGCGTTGCGCGATCACCGGAACACCGTACACCGTGTTTGGCTACAAGGCCAAACAGGTGCGCGACAACATTCACAGTACCGATTTGAATTCGGCGTTCGAGCATTTCTTTCGGGCTCCGCGTATTGGCGAAGTCTACAATATGGGGGGCGGGCGCGAGAGCAACTGCTCGATGCTCGAGGCCATCGCGATGTGTGAGCGGCTCACGGGGCGTCCATTTGCGTGGAGTTATGACGACACGGCGCGTGTGGGTGACCACATCTGGTACGTCAGCGATCTCACCCGGTTCAGGTTGCACTTTCCGGAGTGGAAACTGACGTATTCGGTAGAAGGCATTGTGGAGCAGATTTACGCGGTGAACCGGGACCGGTGGTCGGCAAAGACGTGAGCGTACAGTCCGAATCCACTTCCCGTATTGCGTACCGACCCGACATTGAAGGACTGCGCGGCATCGCGATCCTGTTGATCGTCCTCTATCACATGCATCTACCCGGGACGACAGGAGGCTACGTCGGCGTGGATGTGTTCTTCGTGCTTTCCGGTTATCTGATCTCGGGACTTGTCCTCAGCGAGATCGAAAGCACGGGGCGATTTCGTCTGCTGTATTTCTACGCAAGGCGTGCACGGCGGCTCATCCCTGCTGCTACGTTGGTCATCATGGCGACGCTCTTCGCCGGGAGCTTGGTCTATGCGCCAAGCGAACAGCGTGAGCTGGCGCGCTCGGCGCTCGCGTCGTCGCTTTACTTCAGCAACATCGCCTTCGCTTCGCGTGCGGTGGAATATCTCGCAACGAGCACTTCCACCGACGCGCTCCTGCACACATGGTCGCTCGGTGCAGAGGAACAGTTCTACCTCGTGTGGCCGATCCTCACTCTCCTTGCGCTGGCGTATCGCCCGCGCCTGAGCTCAACACGTGCGCGATTCTGTAGCGTGATGGTCTTGCTGGTGATTGTCTCATTTGGACTTTGCGTTTGGATGACGCAATACTCGCTACCTCGTGCTTTCTTCGGCACGCCATACCGAGTCTGGGAATTTGCGCTCGGTGGAATGTGTGTTCTTGTGCCCAGCCAGCTCGGCAAGCGATTTCGGTGGGCCGCCTCGCCGTTGTCGCTTGCCGGGCTCGGACTCGTCCTCGGCGCGGACATCGCGTTCGGCGAGGAATCCCGATTTCCGGGTGCACTCGCGCTCGTACCCGTGGCGGGTACGATGTTACTCCTTATCGCGGGAACGATCGAAACTCGCGCCGGAGCGGGACGAGTACTTGCCAGCGCGCCCATGCGGTGGATTGGCCGCCATTCCTATTCATGGTACCTCTGGCACTGGCCGGTGCTAACACTCGCCGCAGTCGAGTGGGGACCACTTTCGGTGACCGCACGGTTCGGCGCAGTGGTCCTTGCGCTGGGTCTATCCGCCATAACGCTGGCAACGGTCGAGAATCCTGTGCGAAAGGGTCGTGTGTTCATTTCGCGTCCGGGCATCGCGGTGACAGGGGCGTTGATGCTAGCGATGATGTGCGCCGTTGTCGCCGAGGCGGCCGGGCGCGCGGCTGATTATGCCGCGAATATGCCCGACCAACGTGCGTTCACTGCGGCACAGGAAGACGTGCCTCGGATCGAGAAGCTTGGTTGCGTGCTCGAGGAGGAGATCGTGGCTCAGGTACCGCCGTGCATTTTTGGCGACACACTGTCACGCACGACGGTCGTGCTTTTTGGGGACTCTCACGCGGCTCATTGGTTCCCAGCGATTGAGCGAATCGCTCTGGCACGTGGTTGGTCGATCCGGGTTTTCACAAAGGCATTGTGCCCGCCCGCCGCTGTTGAACCGTTCAGTATTCGTCTCAAGCGTCGTGCCCGAGAATGTAGCGTATGGCGCCGATTGGCGGTGCGCCGCATACTTGCGCTCCATCCAGCCCTTGTGGCGGCGTCGAGCGCGGACTTCTATGTCAGTTCGGGTGGGGAAGGACCATTGAAAGTAAGCCCGGAGGAGTGGCGCTTGGGATGGCTACGCACGCTGTCGGCGTTCGATAGTGCGCGAGTTCCAACGCTCCTGATCCAGGACGCGCCGCTTCTAGAATTCGATGCGCCGACATGCCTCGGTCGCGCGGCGGCGCATCATCGGCGAATCGCTTCGTGCTCTTTCGGCCTCGCCGCAACACATAATCTGCTCGCCATTGACGCCGAGAAGAGGGCGACGGAAGGACTTGAGTTTGTCTCTCTAGTGACATTCGACAAGCAGATTTGCGCGTCTCTGCGTTGCCCCGTTACGCATGGGGACACGGTGATGTATTCCGACAACCAGCACCTCGCAGCGCGTTTCGTGACTGGGCTTGCGCGAGAACTCGAACCGGTGATGGTGACTACCATGGGCAGAACACGGATTAAATAATTACCCTCCGTGTCGTCCGGCCGCGCGTTGACAAGTCAACACTTTCCGATCGCGGGCTAATCGCACGAAATAGCCGGTGTCGTCGAGCGGATTGAATCCGCTCGGCATCTGCATGTCGGGCGGTGCAAGCACGACGACCGCGTCGATTCTCTGATCGCGCAGTGCTTTGTCGTAGGCTGCAAGTACGCAAGGATCGCGTAGGTAGGTGAGTGTTTGAGTTGGAAGTTCCATGTATTCCGGCGTATAGGCGCGAACGAGAAAGCCGGCGCGTTGCGCCCAGTCGACGTTCCACACGGTATTGATGGTGGCAACACGACTGCCACGCATGAGTCCGCGGGCGGTGAGCAGGTCGGCAACCCGGGCCGACACCTGTTCGGGACGCGGATCGCCGCGCACCTCATGCCGGAAAATGCTGACTTCGATCAACACTGGCTGAGACAAGTGAATGGCGCAATCCAAAGTGCCAATGACGACCACGCCTGCGAGAGCGGTCTGCCTCCATCGGCCTGGCTTGCCGATGAACGCCAGCAATGTTGCCACACCTCCGACAACGAGATAGGGCACGATGTGCCGGAGTTCCACATATACGAGCAGGTAAAACAAGACGGGTACCAGCGTGACCACCGGTAGCGGCCATGCCGACGATGGCGATGATTTCGTGATGAGCGCGGCAAGCGCCAGCACTGCGAATGCCACTGAGATTAGTGCAGCCGTATCAATTAAAGCATCGCGGACATAGATGATGTCGCGTTTCACGGCGGCGACCGACTCAGCGACCTCCACATACGTGTGCGTTTGGTGGTACCAATACGATGGGTCATACCAGAGCGGCAATGTGGATTCGGGCCAGAGCTCGGGCAATGGACAAGTCAGAGGCCGTGCGATCAGCACCGTGTTGACGCGCACCGCACCTATGCGTTGGGTGGGGAGTTGCGTACCCGGTACCGCACATAAAGTCGTGACATATGGGGCATCGTTCACGAACCAGAGCTGATTGAGGCGGCCCGTTTCACCGAATGTCGGTCGCCCTACGAGAATGCTTATCGGCACGATGATGATCAGCGCCAGTACCGCAAAAGCCGACCCGGCGGCAATCGGACCGCGCCACCCGTCCCGCCGCCGCCAAGCGATCCAGGTGGCCACAATCAACATCACTCCACTCACCGGAAAGAGAATCGCTTTCCACCAATACCCGATGGCGAGCACGATGCCGAAGCGTGCCCATCGCGCGGCTGTGAACGGTGTGGCAGCGACCGCAATCAGCTCGCCGCATTCCCAAAATACAAACATGGCAACGCCCATATCCGGCGTGGCAAGGAAAAGTCCAATGGCCTTGAGCACGAGCAATAAATACAGCTCCCAGGCGGCCACGAGAACCAGCGCTCGGGTCACCGGTGACGCGGTGTGATAGCCAGCGCTTGTGATCACGCCGATTCGCAAGAGACGACGGAATGACATGGTCGTGCCCACAAATACCAGATAGCCAACTATCCGCACCAGCGGGTACATCGTCTGGGCATTTGGAGAAAACACACGCAGCGCGGCGCCGAGTGTCACCGGGTACAGAGGACTCCAATAGCCGTTAATTACTGCCGGTATGCCGTGACTGGCTACCGCATGCGCGAGGTCGAAATAACTGACGCCGTCCGGGTTAAGATTCCAGTCGCGAAAAAACCATGCGTCCATCGCACCGAGAACCAGTGCCAGCGCAAATGCGATGCGATTTACCCGGCCCGGTAAATGCTCGACGTTCATTGCGTCGGCGTGGTATGCGCCACGGACGCCGTCGTCGGGCGCGCCAGCTCGATTTTCTCATTCTCCAGTCGCGCATACAACGCTAATAACACCGCCTGGCGGGCATCGAATGCGAGCGTTGCCTCGGGGTGCGGAATGAGCATGGCCGTTTCCACTTCAAATCCAAGTGCGCCCGTGCCGGTGAGGTGTGTCCGTTGCAGTGTCGCACGCGGCTCGGCGGCGATGACTTCTGCAATGATTCCCGGAACCCGTGCGAGTTGCGCTGCCGCAGTTCCTGGCGCAATCGTCACCGTGAAGACTAATCGGCGGCCATCGCGTCGCGACAGGTTGCGCACCCGGCTCCGCAGCAAATCACCGTTGGAAAAGATGAGTTGCTCGCCATTCACACTCTTCACGCGCGTCGTTTTTAGTCCGATATGTTCGACCGTGCCTTCGAGTTGATCTACGGCGATCGCATCACCCACCAGAAATGGCTTATCAAGCACGATCGAAAGTGCGCCGAATAGATCGCCAAGTACGTTCTGCAGTGCCAACGCGACGGCAATGCCACCAATGCCAAGTCCCGCGAGGAGCCCGCTGATCTTGACATGCATTCCTTCGAGAGCGGTCAGGATCACGACGGCCCACAGCACGAGCCGCGCCACGAACGAAAGCACGGTCAGCGCGGTCTTGGAGCCTGCGTCCTTGTGTCGCCGCTCGTAGTGCCCAACCCAAAAATCGATGGATCGGTTGACCCAGGTGAACATCTGTAGCACCAGCGCCCCGACCATCACCCACGTAGCGATCGAGTCCACCCCTGAAGGAAAATCGAGGTACCGTTCGGCGAGCCGAAGTGTCACGGCAATCAGGAGAGCCGGTCGGATCGCCTTCAACAGGACGACCAGATAATCGTCGGCGATGGTGTCGGTTGTGGCCGCGGCTTTCTCCAGCCGCCGCACGACAGTGCCCCGAAGAAGGGCAAATATCACCGCCGCGCCAAGCGCATACACGACCACCAGCAACCAGTCGCGGAGCGGATTGCCGTAAAAAGTGTTGTTTAACCAGGTGGGCAGATTCATTTGTGAGGCCTGGAGGCGGCGGTGCATCGGATTCCGAACGCGGTGCGTATATATAATATGGATAGCACACACCGGAGTCGAAGATGCTGATCCGTCGTCCAGACGATTTTAAATCCTCAGAAATCACACCCGAGCAGCAGTACGTGGGGCGCCGCAAGTTCTTGGCCGCCGCCGGTGTGCTCGGCATTGGCGCGGTTGCCGGATTCGTGCCAAACGCCTGTGCGCAAGATGGTCAGGAACCACAGGTCCTCGGCAAACCGTACGGACTCCAGAAAGATGACAAGCCAACGCCGTGGGTTGATGTGACCACGTATAACAATTTTTACGAATTTGGCACAGGAAAAGGCGAACCGGCCGAAAACGCCAAGAACTTCAGGCCGCGACCGTGGACGGTCATGGTTGATGGGCTCGTCACAAAGCCGGCGCAGTACCAACTCGAAGATTTCCTGAAGCCGATGGTCGTCGAGGATCGTATCTATCGCCATCGATGCGTGGAGGCCTGGTCAATGGTCGTCCCGTGGCGCGGCATCATGCTCGCCGATGTCCTTAAGCGTGCGCAACCGACCAGCCAGGCCAAGTTTGTCGAGATGACCACCTTGTACGATCCCCAGCGGATGCCCGGCCAGCAGCGCAACGTGCTGGCGTGGCCGTATGTGGAGGGGCTTCGCCTCGACGAAGCGATGCATCCGCTCACAATGCTCGCCACCGGAGTGTACGGTCGCGACTTGCCAAACCAGAATGGAGCGCCGCTCCATCTTATTGTCCCGTGGAAGTACGGGTTCAAAGGCGTCAAGTCGATCGTACGGATCCGGCTCGTAGATCGGCAGCCAAAGAATAGCTGGAATATTTCCAATCCATCGGAATACGGGTTCTACTCGAATGTGAATCCGGAAGTTGACCATCCGCGGTGGACCCAGGCCAAGGAGCGGCGCATCGGGGAATTTTTCAAGCGGCCCACCCTGATGTTTAATGGGTACGCTGAACAGGTTGCAGCGATGTATGCGGGTATGGATCTGCGCAAGAATTTCTAGGTGACGGCGAAAGAGTTTTATGTGCGCTTTCGCGCGGTCCGTGAACCGCGCTGGTTCGGGACTGCCTTAATCGTCAGTTCGTGCATCCCCGCCGGGCTCGCGATTGGCGCATTGGCAAGTGACATCATTGGTGGCACGCGCTTTTTTGGGTCCAACCCCGTCAAGGAAGGTGAGCACTTTCTTGGCGAGTGGACGTTGCGTTTTCTCATTTTTACGCTTTCGGTTACGCCGCTCCGCCAGCTGCTGGGATGGAATTGGCTCGCCAAACATCGGCGCACGCTGGGACTCTTTGCGTTTGGATACGTGTCGTTGCATTGGTTGACGTATGCGTTGCTGGATGTGCAACTCGACTGGCACGATCTGACGAAAGATTTGCTCAAGCGCCCGTATATTTACATCGGGATGATCGCCATGCTGCTGATGGCATCACTCGCGATAACGTCGTCGAAGAACATGATACGCCGGCTCGGGGGCCGGCGGTGGAACCGGTTGCACAATCTGATTTATGTCATCTGCATTCTTGGCTTGATCCACTATTTCCTTGCCGTCAAAAAGGATATTGAAGATCCGGTGATGTTTGCATCGATCTTCGCCGTCTTGTATGGATGGCGGATCTGGAAATGGTACATCCGTCGAAAGGCTGCGACTGCCAGTGTTGCTCCGGCAACGGTCGGCGCGTGATCGACGACGCACGATGGTGGCGCCGCGCCGCTATCGGTGGCGTGTTGGCCTTCGCCGTGCTGCGACTGACCACATTGACACACTACCCGCCATGGACTGACGAAGTCTGGACGTTTGGAATTCTGCCGGCGTCTTTCCGGCAGCTTCTTCGCTGGTTTGCTGATGACCAAACGCATCCACCGCTCTTCTATGTATTGCTGTGGTGTTGGGAGCGCATTGGCGGTGCGTCGCTGTTCTGGTTGCGACTGTTTCCTTCGTTGATTGGATGCCTGACTGCCGTTCCGCTGGTCTGGCTCTGCCGGGCCGCGCGGCTGGACCGTCGAGCCACGATGCTTGCCATTGCGATTGGCGCGATGATGCCCGTATTGGTCGCGTATTCTAACGAAGTGCGGAGTTATGCGCTGGTCGTATTGCTCACGACCGCCTCGCTGGCGTGCTGGCTCCGGATGCGCGAACGCAATGCGCCGTCCTCCGCCTTTGGCATGCTCACGGTAGTGAATGTCCTGCTGGTCTACACCCATTTTTTCGGCGTGTTGCTCGTGATCGCGGAGTGGTGCGACTCGCTGCGGCATGGGCGCCGGCGCGTCGGCGCCATGACGTGGTCTGGCGGGCTGACCGCTCTTGCGCTTGTTCCTTGGGCCGCGTATGTCCTGCACCGCGGCGCCATCACCGGACATCATCTGCAGGCGGTGGATTGGATCGTTCGTCCCACTCTTCCGGATATCATCGAGCCGTATACCTGGTTACTAGGCGGATCGCCCTGGCTTGCCGCGGATCTCATCATGGCGGTCGCGGTTGGCGGTGCGATCGCAGTGTGGCTTCTCAGAACACGTGGAACGGCCGGAGGCGATGCCGGTATATCGCTACTGTTTGCGGCCACCATCCCCGTTTTGATCACCTTTGCCTTCAGCGTGATCGCACCGCAAAGCTCCTGGGTACTTCGCTATATGATCGTGATCGCGGCTCCACTTGTGGTGTTGGTGGCCGCGGCGCTGAGTGGGCTTGAAGCGAAGCGTCAGGTTCTGCGTACCGCCGTGCCGGTGGCCTTCGCGCTCTGGGTCGCTGGCACGGCGTCGCAGTGGATTCGGATGGATAACGAAAAGGTGCATTTCGATCGCATTGCCGCGGCGATCAGCGCGCGTGGCGGTCCGGCGGTGGTGTACTCAGAGGAATATGTTGACGGTGCTCCATTGCAGTGGATTGCGAGGTTCGTCGCGCCCGCCCTCACTGTGCGAATGGTTCACTCGGTGGGAGCCGTTCCGGCGGATTCGGGTTGGATACTCTGGAGCGAGGGGCACCCGCCCAGTGGATTGCCTCCTGCTGCCGCGCTGATACGGCGCGGCTACCGGATAGGTGTCCCCGTATTCTCCCTTGGAATGCGGGATTCTGTCATCGCCCTGCCGTTTTCGCGCGCGGTGCGGCCGTGAGCCCCAACGTGCACGGGCCTTCGAAACGAAGGTGCTGGGCTGTGACTGCGCCCGGTTTAGAAAAAGTCACGGCGGGGGAATTGGCGGCACTTGGTATTTCGACAGGCGAAATAGAGCCGGGAGGTGTAGCCTTCGCCGCGACGGACGAAGAAATATTTGCGGCGAATCTCTGGCTGCGTTCGGCGAGCCGTGTAATTGTGCGGATCGCCGAGTTCAAGGTGACCGCGTTTCACGAACTGGAACGCGCGGCGCGCGGCGTGCCTTGGGGCAGTTTTCTGAAGGCCGGCGATACGGCTCGCCTCCGCGTCACGTGCAAAAAATCGAAGCTGTATCACTCCGATGCGGTGGCTGAGCGGGTCGAACAGTCGATCACGAAAGCGGTGCAGGGTATCGTTATCGCGGGTGGCGGTGATGCCGTGGCCGACGACGATGACGCTGACGAAAATGACGCACAGCTTTTTGTGGTCCGGTTGCTCCACAATGTCTGCACGATCAGTGTGGACAGTTCCGGTGCGCTGTTGCATCGACGTGGCTACCGGCTCGCCACGGCAAAGGCGCCAATACGCGAAACGCTGGCCGCCGGAATTCTGCTTGCGCTTGGCTGGGAGGGCACGACTCCGCTGATCGATCCTTTGTGCGGTTCCGGAACCATTGCAATCGAAGCGGCAATGATCGCTCGGCGCATGGCACCCGGTCAGCGTCGGGCATTTGTTTGCGAGCGCTGGCCGGGTGCACCGGTCGGGCGCTTCGCGACATTGCGTGCGGAGGCGTTCGCGAAGGTGTTGCTTTTCGCTCCCGTACCACTGGTTGCTTCAGACCGCGACGCGGGCGCGATTACCGCCGCGGCGGCGAATGCCGAACGGGCCGGCGTCGCCGCGGACATCAGTTTGCACCATCGCGCCCTATCGGCACTCGAAGCACCCACCGGTCCCGGACTGGTGCTGGTCAATCCGCCGTATGGGGCTCGCATTGGCGAGGCCGCACCACTGCGAAATCTGTATGCCCAACTTGGCAATGTCGTGCGCGCCAAATGTGGTGGTTGGTCTTTCGCTATGTGCTCGGCGGAGCGTTCGCTGGAGGCACAAGTAAAATTACCGTTTCGGGATGTGCTCAGAATTCGCAATGGCGGCATTCCGGTACGGGTCGTTTGCGCACAGATTCCCACCCGTGAGTGAATCCATCGGAACTGTCATTTCCATCAATCGTTCAGTAGGGGGAGTTCCCAAACTTCCCGTGGGTGATGTGTTTGTGAGTGAGCAAGGACTCGACGGCGACGGCCATCGCTTTCATATGCACGGCGGACCCGACAAAGCGGTGTGTGTGTATGCGATTGAAATCATTGAGGCGCTTCAGAGAGAAGGACACCCCATCGCGATCGGAACGACGGGTGAAAATGTCACCGTCGGCGGACTCGACTGGGAGCGCGTCGTTCCGGGGGCTCGGCTCGTGCTGGGTGAGGTCGAGATCGCAGTGACCGGCTATGCGTCACCGTGCCAAACGATCGTTGGTTCGTTCTCGGATTTGCGCTCGAAGCGCATTTCGCAAAAGGCGCATCCGGGCTGGAGCCGGGTTTACGGACGCGTTCTCACGGAGGGCGTGATGCGGGTTGGTGATGCGGTTAAGTTCGTGGTTCAGCCAAATCGAGGACCTCAAGAAACATGATCCAACCTTTCCTGCGGCTGACTCGACTATCCCTCGTCGCGTCCCTCTTGATACCGCTCGTCGTCTCGCTGTGTAGCAGAATTATGTCAGGGAATGCAGCCTCCGGCCGGCTCCCCGTCATCGTCGGTGCCAGTCTGGTTGGCATCGCAATACTTAATGCGATCACGGCGCGAGTGTTCGGCCATACCGAAGCCGGTATCGAACGGGTTTCCGAAGCGCAAGCACGCTACCTCGACGAGCTTCCCGAGCGATGGATAGCACTCGCGATTTTGTGCAGCGCCGGGCTGAGCCTCTTTCTCGAACTCTCGATGATTCGCTGGCAGGGATCTGTTTGGGAGTTTTTTGCCTTCTACAAGAATTTTGGATTGCTGGCATGCTTCGCGGGGCTTGGCTTGGGCTATGCGTTGGCACGCCGCCGTCACATCCCGCTGTTCTTTTCGATGCCGTTGATCGCCCTTCAAATGTTGCTGTTTATTGGGCTGCGATACGGTATTCGAGGCGAGCTCACGAACAGTCTCCGCGTCACACCAATTCGAGAGCAGGTCGATATGGGTCTGGGCGTTGCGACTGGAGTGCCGCAGTACATCGCATTGTACGCATTCCTGATCGTTGTGCTGTTACTCACGGCGCTTGCGTTTCTTCCTGTTGGTCAACTGTGTGGAAGGCTCCTCGGTCGCACATCGCCGTTGCGCGGCTACGGCTTAAATTTGCTGGGCAGTCTTGCCGGTGTCGTCGCAATGTTCGGAGTCAGTTACCTGTGGACGCCACCAGTAATCTGGTTCGGGTTCGCCTTCGCGGCGGTGCTGATATTCCTCGCGTACAACCGCCGAGTGTTGTTGATCGGCGTTCTTTCCGCAATTGCGGCGATGACGATCCTCGCATGGCCGGTCTCATTCCGCTACGAAATGATTTACTCGCCGTACCAGTTGCTAGAACGCGGATATGGCGACCACGGAATGATGATGATCCGGGCAGCAGGTCATTATTTCCAGCGGGTTCATGACCTTTCAGCCGCGGCTCAGGCTGAGCGGCCGGAACTGAAGCGACTCGCCGACTACTACGAGCTCGCCTATCTCATTCATCCGGCAGCTGCTGATGTTGCAATTGTCGGCGCGGGATCGGGAAACGACGTCGCCGCTGCTCTACGTCGGGGAGCGGGACACGTCGACGCGATCGAGATCGATCCAGCAATTCTGGCACTGGGCGCTGTGTACCATCCTGAAGCGCCGTACGCCGATAGACGCGTGAAGCGAATTGTCGATGATGCGCGATCCTTTCTTAGAAATGCAACGAGTCGTTACGACTTGGTCGTCTACGGGCTCCTGGACTCGCACACGCTACTTAGCCACGCATCAAGCGTTCGCCTGGATTCCTTTGTGTACACCGTGGAAGGGTTGCGGAGTGGACGCGACCGACTGAAGGACGACGGTGTGCTTAGTCTTTCGTTTTCGGTCATGTCTGACGAGATCGGACGAAAAATTTACTTGATGCTGACAGAGGCGTTCGACGGACACCCTCCGGTCTGCGTGCGAACGGTGTACGACGCGTCGGTGAGCTGCTTTCAGCTAAAATATGGCGGCCTTGTGATACCGTCGGCTCTTCTTGTGACTTCGGGGTTTGAAAATGTCTCAGCGTTGTTTGCGAACGCGACCATCAAGGCCGACGTGTCCACTGACGATTGGCCGTTCTTTTATATGCCCCAGCGCGTCTATCCGGTCTCCTACATTTATATGATCGCGTTGGTGTTAGTCGTTTCGGCATTTCTCTTCTTCACCTTTATTCCTGGTCGTCCACGCGTCAGCCACAGTGCGTTTTTTCTGCTGGGTGCCGGCTTTATGCTGGTGGAAACCAAGAGCATTACGGAGTTGGGACTTACCTTCGGCAACACATGGCAGGTGATAGGTGTCGTGATCGCGGGTATACTCATAATGGCATTCCTCGCAAATCTCCTAGTGCAACGGCTGTCCATTGGGAATCCGCAGTTACCCTATGTGTTGCTAATGATTAGTCTCGCCGCCGGCTGGTGGGTCTCCAGAACAGGTGGGTTTCCCCCGTCCACTGCGGGCCGACTCGCAACGGTTTTTGTCCTTACCTGCCCGATGTTTTTCTCAGGGCTCGTCTTCTCGTCGTTGCTACTACGGGTTACCGACATCTCCTCGGCGCTGGCAATGAACCTCATGGGCGCAATGTTGGGTGGAATGCTTGAATACAACGCGATGTATTTCGGTTTCCGTTTTCTCTATCTGATTGCGTTCGGCCTCTATGGCGCTGCTATGTTGGCGACGCTTGGACTGAAAAAATCATTGACAACGTGAATAGCCTGAAACCAACGACGACGTTAGAACTCGAACCCGAACGCCAAATTAAAATGATCGTTCGCAAGCGTCCCCGACGCGTACGTCGTTTGGATCCGCCTGTACTCGAAGCCCAGCACTAGCGGGCCCGCCGGCCGTAGATGCAAATGCACGCTTGTCGCTTCGTTCTTGAGTCGTGCGCCCGCTCCAAGATCTTCGTCTCGCGGATCGTCAAATCCGTAGCCGCCGCCCAAGGTGACGCGCGGACTCGGTTTGATGTTCACCTGTCCCCAGGCGCCGCGACTGCGCACCGGAGCGCCCGTCGGTGCGAACAGCTGGCCGATCGCCCCGCCACCGAGCGAGCGCATTCCCTTGCCGTCGTAGCCTTCGCCGCGCAACTCGAGCCAACTCGTGAGTGGGATTTTTGCATCCACCGTAAACGCTTGATTTTGCAATAGCGAATCGCCTTTTGTGGCGAACCAGCCTTGATGGATGCCAACGCCAATGTCGCCGGCCATCTCGTCAGAGCCCCATCGCAAATGCACGCGCCCTTCGAAGTACGGTCGACCGGATTTTTCGGCAATGTCGTTGTCGGTGTCGAACGCGCCAGAGGCGTCGCCGCTGACCGGTGCAAGCACGGCCCCTTGAATTCCCAGGCTGACGCTTCCGCCCGTCTCCACACCGATTCGGATCTGTGGCAGCCAGAGCCAGAGATTACCGGCGCCAACAAACTCCGGTGTGCCCAGTGCGCCCAGGCTCACGGGATTAATGCCGGCGATCAGCGGTGAATCCTGCCCCACCTCGAACTCACCGTACTTCCACGAAATCATCGCACGCGCCGTTCGGAGGCGGAGCAGCGGAAAAGTCCGGCCTCCCGAACTCGGCTGCTGACCTCCAAAGAAGTCGACATCGAGATCGCCCGTGAAGCGACCGCCAAGTACCTCAGGGTCGGTCACGGCCAATCCGATCGAGGTTTGGCGGATGCCGCCCCCGACACCGCCCTGTGGCAATCCGTTTGCGGTGTCGGGGCGTACAAATTGAGGATCATCGACGTTGTTGACCCGTCGGGAGTTGGAGAATCCGGTAGCTAGTACCAAGCCATGGAACTCAAGTGACAAGCGCGACCGGGTTTTGACGACACCCTGTGCTTGGCCAGTCAGTTGTTGTTGTAGCAGTTTGATGGCTTCTTCGGCACGTTCGAGGCGGGCGGCAATGGAATCTTGGCGGGCCTTGGCGCTATCAGCCCCGGTTCGAGAGGAGTCCTGGGCTTTGAGTGGACGCCCGCTCACGAACGCAGTTGTGACGATCGCGACAGTTGCCGCGATGGTCAGTATCCTTGACCGGGCCGACGAACGGGGTCTATCGTGAGAATGAACGAAACCGGCAAATTTGTTATCAGAAGTCATCGGGAGTCTGCGCTGTGAAAGTTAGAACCCATATCGTAACCTCTTTTGCTCTCGCTGCGACAGCTCTCGCCATGATGCCGCGTATCACGCTGGCACAGGGTGCGGTGAGTGGGCGCGTGCTGTTGCAGGAAAAGCCGGGCGAGACAACAACGGATATCGTAGCCGCGGTGATCTATCTGGTGCCGAAGGGCGGGGCGCCGCGAGTCACGGAAATGAAGTCTCAAATGGCAATGAACGGCCGCGCTTTTGTGCCGCACGTTCGTGTGGTCACGACCGGATCTTCCATAGAATACCCCAATCAGGACGTGTTCAGCCATAATATATTTTCCACGGCTCCCGGGGCGACGTTCGACCTCGAAACATATGGCAACGGCAAATCCAAATCCGCGCAATTCAAGAAGACGGGTGCGTTCCCGATTTATTGCAATATTCATTCGAAAATGACGGCATACGTTGTCGTGGTAAATACGCCCTATTTCACGCAACCGGCGGTCGATGGCCGGTGGACGCTGAACAGTGTGCCGGCCGGCAAGTACGAGTTGCACGTCTGGCACGAGCGCGCCACCGAGATGGTGAAAGACGCGATCGTTGCGTCTACGGGAGCCGTCAATGTTGATGTGACGCTTGATGCCCGCGGATTCAAGTTTGCAGAACATAAAAACAAGCTCGGCATCAGTTACGCTAACGCCATCCGTTATTAAGCGGTGGCGTTCCTCCCCAACTCGCAGAGTAAGAACGTGAGCGCTCGCGGACTTTCATTAACCACCAAGATCTTTCTCGGCACGGCGACCGTCGTCGCCGCCGTGCTTGGCGCGACACTCGTTGTCGCCAACATCTCCGCCAAGCGCACCGCCGACAGAAATGTCAGCAAGCGGCTTATCGCCACCCGCGAAATGGTCTCAACGCAACTTGGGGAACGCGAGAAAACGTTGCGTGGAAAAGCAGAGGTATTCGTTCAGAATTCGAATTTCCGGTCCCGTATTGAGAGTAAATCTTCCGGCGATATTCTGGATCAGGCTCAGGAAGCACAATCGCAGACTGGTGCGGACTGGGTCCAGTTGACCGACGAGCTGGGCATTCGCACGGCGAAGACCGACGATCCCACGGCACGGGCAGATACGCTTGCCGGCTCAGCGCTCATTGGAAAGGCGCTCGAGGGTGAGACAGTGGTGGGTTACGGAAATCCGACGGACACGTCGCTGTTTCAGGCGGTATCGGTGCCCATTTTCGGGGGTGCGGCAACAAAGGTCGTTGGTGTGCTCATGGCCATTCGCTGGCTCGACAGCACGTTCGCTGCTGAGGTTCGGAATGCCGGGGGCAGTGAGGTTGATATTGTTTTTTTCGCACTTGACGGAAAAAATCAACCGCACGCTGTGGCATCGACGCTTGGTCGTGGGCCGGACGTGGCGAAGCTCGTCACGAATATCTTCAGTGCGACCATAACGGCCGACAGCGCGAGGCGCGTCGCGCAGGATATCAACAGTCACCATTTTGTCGGACTCGGATTTCCCCTGAAGGCGGCGTCCGGACGCGACGTTGGCGGGGTTATCGTCCTGCGAGATCGCGACAAAGAGTTTGCGGAGTTCAACAAGCTGGAGAAAATCCTGCTCGGCGGTGGCGCGTTGGGCTTAATCATCGCCGGGCTCCTTTCGTTCGCCATCGCGCGCCAAATTACGCGCCCAGTCGGCCAATTGGTCGTCGCTACCCGCCGTGCTGCCCAGGGCGATTATTCTGCGGACATCGATGTGACGGCGACCGGCGAAATCGGCACGCTGGCCGATGCATTCCGGGCAATGCTTGCCGATCTGCGTGACAAAGCGGCGCTTGTCGAGTTCCTTGGCGCCAGTTCGCCCGACGCGGCGAAGACGGTGCGCATTCAAATGAACACCACTACGGCGCAGGCCGTGCAACTCGGCGGCATCACCCCTGGGTCGCGCTTTGCCCAACGGTACGAGGTGAAAGAGATGCTGGGCGTTGGTGGTATGGGAATGGTCTTTAAGGCAATCGACAGCGAACTCAACGAAGTCATCGCTATCAAGACACTCAAACAGGAAATTTTAAACGAAGACACCAGCGCGCTCGATCGCTTCAAGAGTGAAATTCGCCTCGCCCGGAAAATTTCACACCGCAACGTCGTACGGACGCACGACCTCGGCGAATTCTCCGGTGTGTATTACATCACGATGGAGTACGTCGACGGGAAATCACTCAAGGAACTCATCACCACCCGCGGACGTTTGCCGGTGGCGGCCACGCTCACTGTCGCGAAGCAGCTGTGCCGAGCACTCGAAGTCGCCCACGAACAGGGCATTATCCACCGCGACATCAAGCCGCAGAACATGGTCGTCGAGCCCGACGGTGTGCTCAAGGTGATGGACTTCGGCATTGCGCGCCTTGCGAAACGTCAGAGCGGCATGACCCAACAAGGCATGGTGGTTGGTACGCCGGAGTACATGGCACCGGAGCAATTGATGGGCAACAACATCGACGCCCGCGCTGACATCTATTCTGCGGGCTGCGTGATTTACGAATGCCTCACCGGCAGCACGCCGCTGACGGCGGAGAATCAAATCACGCTTATCGCCAAGCTGCTCGAAGAAATGCCGATTCCGCCGCGCGTCGTGAACAGCGAAGTGCCGCAGGCGCTATCGGACCTGGTGATGCGGACGCTGAGCAAGAAGCCGGAAGATCGCCCGCAGACGGCCACTGAACTGCACGACCTGCTCGCGGCGATCGGCTAGGCGGATTTGAGCGGTACCCGAATCAGCCACAACGCCAATAAGTGGTTAGATTTGGGGTATGTCCGACCCCGTTTCCAGCGTCTTCAACGACGCCTATGTCGCCGAGGTGTACGAGGCGTACCGCAGCAACCCAGCCTCTGTCGACGAATCTTGGCGTCAGTTTTTCCGGTTCGCCGAGCAATTGGGTGGCTCGGCACCTGCGCCAGCGTCCGGCTCACCTGATCCCGACTTCGCCCGAAAGGTCGCCGGAGTGGCACGGTACACGGCCGCCATCCGCCGATACGGGTTTCTCGGCGTGCAGCTCGATCCACTCGGCACGCCCCCCCAGGGCGCCGTTGAGCTGACGCTTGAGCATTATAATATTACCGACGCCGATCTTGACGTCGTTCCCGGCGCGGCAATTGGCTTTCCGCATCTCAAGACCGGCCGCGACGTCGCCGAGCGTCTCAAGTACCGCTACACCCGCAACCTCGCGATCGAGTTCGTGCATTCAGGCAGTGAGCAGGAGCGTCAATGGTTCCGCGCGCTATTTACCGCGGAACAGCTAACGCGTCCGCTGACCGGTGACGAAAAAAAAGCGTTGCTGACACGCCTCACCGAAGTTGACGGCCTCGAACGATTTCTCGCGCGCGCCTTCGTCGGCTACAAACGTTTTTCGATCGAGGGCACCGATGCGCTCGTGCCAATGCTCGACGCAGCGATCGAAGAGTCAGCGGCAGCCGGCGCACGCCACGTGGCAATCTCGATGGCCCACCGCGGACGCATCAACGTGCTCGCCCGCGTGCTCGGCAAGCCGGTTGAACATTTGTTCGCCGAGTTTCAGGGGCTTCATGACCATCTCAATGATGCGTCCACCGGTGATGTGAAGTATCACCTCGGTTTCGAGAATGAACGCGTCACGCCAGCCGGCCGTGCCGTCCATCTCTCCCTGATGCCGAATCCGAGTCATCTGGAAATGGTGAATCCGGTGTTGCAGGGTTATGTGCGGGCCCACCAGCGCCCACCCGGCGCGCCAGCATTGCGTGATGCAAAAGCCGTGGTTCCTATTTGCATTCACGGTGACGCGGCGTTTCCCGGTGAGGGGATTGTCGCGGAGACATTTAATATCGCCCAGCTTCGCGGCTTCACTGTCGGTGGCACGCTGCACATCATTGTGAACAATCAGGTTGGCTTCACCACGGAACCGATCGATTCACGTTCGACCCGGTTTGCCAGCGATTTGGCGAAAGGTTTTGAAATGCCGATCATTCACGTGAATGCCGACGATGCCGAAGCGTGTGTGATCGCGATGCGGATTGCCGTCGCCTACCGCACAGAATTCGGCAAGGATTTTCTGGTGGATCTCGTGGGGTATCGTCGTCACGGTCATAACGAAGGGGACGAACCGACCTACACCCAGCCGCTACTCTATGATCGCATCAAGGCACATCCGACGGCGCGCCAGATTTGGGGAGCGCGACTCGTGACCGAAGGGATCGTGACGCAAGAGGTCGTTGACAGTGCTGATCAGGCCGTGGCGGCGGCGCTTGGTTCCGCATTGGATAAATCGAAAGCGGGCGCAACGGGCCGCGGCGATCACCCTGACCATGAAGGTCCAGTCGTTGTGAGCGCTATGCCGGACACCCGTGTGGCGGCTGACCGTCTCACCGCATTAAACGAATCGCTGTTGGTATGGCCCGCATCATTCACTCCGCATCCGCGGTTGGCCAAGCAACTCGAACGCCGCCGTGACTCGATGGGCGAGGCCGGCGGGATCGACTGGGGACACGCCGAAGCGCTGGCATTCGCGTCGATACTTGCTGACGGCAAGTCGATTCGACTCACTGGTCAGGACGTCGAGCGCGGCACATTTTCGCATCGCCACGCGGCACTCGTTGATGTGAGCAATGGCAAGAAATATGTGCCGCTGCAGCATCTGCCGGGTGTGAAGTCGGCATTTGAAATTTACAACTCATCGCTCTCAGAACTGGCGGTGATGGGATTCGAATATGGATACAGCACAGCCGCGCCCGATACGCTCACGCTGTGGGAAGCGCAGTTCGGCGATTTCGTCAATGTGGCGCAGCCGATGATCGACCAGTTTCTAAGTGCCGACGGTGCCAAGTGGGGTCAGAATTCCGGACTCGTGCTGCTGCTGCCGCACGGGTATGAAGGGCAGGGGCCTGAACACTCCAGTGCGCGACTAGAACGATTTCTGCAGCTGTGCGCCGAAGGCAACATGCGCGTTGCGTATCCATCCACGCCGGCGCAGTATTTTCATGTCTTGCGCCGTCAGGCGACGTTCACTGAACCTCGTCCATTGATTCTGATGCAGCCTAAGTCGCTGCTCCGCTTGGCGGGTGCAGCGTGCGCCCTGCGCGACCTTTCCGACGCGACCTTCCAGCCGGTGATCGATGATCTCGCTGGTGCGGGTAAACGAGTCGAGGTAAAGCGTTTGGTGTTCTGCACCGGCAAGTTGTACTACGATCTGGTGGCGAAAGAAGTCGGCGGTGATCTGGCGGTCATTCGCGTTGAGGAGCTGTATCCGTGGCCGCATACCGGGATTTCGAACGTGTTGGATTTGTATTCCAATGTGAAGGAAGTAGTGTGGGCGCAGGAAGAACCGAAGAACATGGGTGCATGGAGCTATGTCGCGCCGCGGCTGCGCGGATCAGCGGGGAATGCTGTGGTCATCCGGTACGTAGGCCGTCCGGAGCGCGCGAGTCCCGCTGAGGGGTACCAGCAGTCGCATATTGACGAACAGGCGCGCATCGTCGCCGAAGCGATGGCCTCGCCGGTTCGCACTGGCGGAACGCGTCGGACGTCCGGGGTGTTGCGCGCGGTCTGACCGTTTTTCCCAAGTGGAGAACTGATGCACACGATTCGCCGTTTGGCTGCGGCACTGCTCGCATTGATCATTGTTACTCCGCGGTTCGCCGGAGCGCAGGAGCGAGGCGCGCCCGCGGTGGATCAGATGATTCGCGGTCTTACGAATACCGGCCGCGTGCTGATGGTCGGTGCGCATCCCGACGACGAAGACACGCAACTCATTACATGGCTGACGCGCGGCCGGCAGGTCGAGACGGCGTACTTGTCGCTGACCCGCGGCGATGGTGGGCAAAACCTCATCGGCAACGAACTCGGCGAATCCCTTGGCGCCATTCGCACCGAAGAGCTACTTGCCGCACGGCGAGTCGACGGCGGGCGGCAATTTTTCACCCGTGCGTACGATTTTGGTTTTTCCAAGACGGCCGAAGAAACCTATAAGCACTGGGATCACGACTCGTTGCTCGGTGATGTCGTGACGGTGATTCGCGCCTTCCGGCCGCATGTGATGGTCGCGGTGTTTTCGGGTACGCCCGCCGACGGCCACGGTCATCACCAAGTCTCGGCTCTCCTTGCCCGCGAAGCGTATGAGGCCGCTGCAGATACGGTGCGCTTCCCACCGGGAAAATTTGGTCAGGCGTGGATTCCCCTCAAGTTCTATCGCGGCGCGCGCGGTAACCGCGTTGCTGGCGCCATTGGAATGAATGTTGGCGAGTACGATGCGGTGCTTGGCCGCAGTTATTCGGAAATTGCGAGTGCGAGCCGGTCGCAACACCGCTCGCAAGGGTTCGGTGTGTTGCAACGGAAAGGGGCGCAAATGGACTATGTCCTGCGCCTCGCTACCCGTGTAAACGAGGACGCAGCGGCGGCCGACGAGCAGTCGATGTTTGACGGGATCGACACATCCTTTGCGCGACTCGCCCGTATTGAAGTGAAGGGCCTCCGTTCGAGTGAGCAGCATGTGCGGCTTGCGGCCGTCGGTGCGGTCGTCGATTCCGTGCGGGGTGCGCTCAATCTGCGGCGTCCCGGGAACGTGGTGCCGTGGCTGGCGAAAATTGCCGAGGCGGCACAGCTGTATCGATTCGGCGTCCTGGCGTGTGCGCCGGCCGGTGGGGGTTTTACCGGCACGACTTGCACCCAACAGCAACTCGATCTTGACGCGTCACTAGATATTTTCCGCCGGCGTAGTGCCGATGCATTGTTTGCCGCTGCCGGCATTGCTGTTGAAGTGCTCGCCGACTCGGAGCTCGTGGCGTTCGGCGATTCGATGGCCGTGAATGTGAACATTTACAATCGCGGCAAGGACACAGTCACTTTTGTGGACGCGTATCTCACGGGCGCGCGAATTCAGCCGCACGTCCCGATGACGATTCTGCCGGACAGCGCGATGCACTTCACGCGTTATGTGCGCGGACTCGTTGACACGCGGCCGTGGTGGATTGGCAATCGAACGGGTGACATGTTTGCGGCGCGCCGGTCGCCGTCAGATGGTGTGTCGCGTGTAGCAGCAGAGCCCGGCATTGGTGCAGTGCCCGGTGTATCGATTCCGGAAGACGTTCGCCGCGAGAGCGACGCGACGGTTGTGCTTGGCATCGCCGGTGTAGTGATTCGTACCAGTGTTGGGTCGATCATTCATCGTTTCGCCGATCCAGTGCTTGGCGAGCAGCAGCGTCCAGTGGGAGGCGTGCCGCCGGTCACGATTGAGTTCGATCAGCAACTCGAATGGATTCCCACCACCAAGCCAATCGACCGCCCGCTACGCGTGACGGTGAAGTCGTTCGCGAATGCGCCATTGACGTTGGCACTCAAGGCCATTGCTCCCGCGGGCATTCGGGTTGATTCGTTGCCACCGTCGCTCACACTGCAACCGCACGAGCAGCGGGAGTTTTTCCTGCGACTGCGCGGCTCGCTCAAACCGGGACGATACGAGTTTGGCATCTATGGTGAGACGCAGGACGGGGCGCGATATGCGGAAGGATTCCGTGAAATTGTGTACGCACACATTCGACCCATCCGGATGTACCACTCATCGGCGTTGTATTTGCAAGCCGTTGATATCACGGTACCGGCGCACTTGAATGTTGGTTATGTACAGGGCGTCGGTGATGTCGTGGCTACATACCTGCGGCAACTGGGCATATCGGTGGTAATTCTGAGTCCATCAGAACTCGGGGTGACTGATCTTACGCGTTTCAGTACGATCGTCGTTGGGACTCGTGCCTACGGTGCCAACCGCGAACTCGTCGCATACAATGGCCGGCTGTTTGATTTTGCAAAGAAAGGCGGCACGCTCGTTGTGCAATACGGACAGAGCGAAATGATGCGCCCTGGTGTCATGCCATACCCTGTTCAACTCAATCGCCCGACGGCGGCCCGGGTCACCGAAGAGGACGCGCCGGTGACGATTCTCGATCCGAAATCAAAAGTATTGAACTGGCCAAATCGCATTGGCGATGCCGATTGGGCGAATTGGGTGCAGGAGCGGGCCGTGTATATGCCGAGCATCATCGACGCGCACTATGCGACGCCGCTCGAGATGCACGATCCGCGGGAAACCGACAACAAGGGTGCCGTCCTCATTACGCCGCTTGGCAAGGGAACGTACATCTACACGACCTTGTCGCTGTTTCGGCAAATACCCGGCGGCGTTCCGGGCGGCCCGAGGGTGTTTGTCAATTTGTTAAGCGCAGGCCTCGATGAGCGCATGGCGCTGAAAGTACAGCCATGACCGCCGAGGCCAAGCATAGGTTCCGGCGCGTTTTGATCAGTGTTCTTGCCGTTGAAGTCGCGGTGCTCGCGCTCCTGGCGCTGTTGCAGTCCCGCTACAACTAGCGCGGGACTATGCACTGGATCAACTGGCTGATCGTTGTTGTCTATCTGCTGTACGTGTCGATTGACGGCATTCGTCGGTCGAAAGGCACCAAGGAAATCGAAGGATATTTTCTTGCGAACCGAAGCTTGCCGTGGTGGGCCGTCGGCCTCTCGGTAATGGCCACGCAACTTTCGGCCATCACGATGATCGGCACCACCGGTCAGGGCGCGACGGACGGGATGCGTTTCGTCCAGTTTTATTTTGGCCTGCCTATCGCGATGGTGATTCTTGGCGTGACGATTGTGCCGTTTCTGCACCGCGCCAAGGTGTTCACCGCGTACGAGTTTCTTGAAAAGCGGTTCGATGCCAAAACGCGATCGCTCACCGCATTCTTGTTTCTCTGCTCCCGCGGCCTCTCGTGCGGTACGATCATTGCCGCGCCTGCGGTGGTGTTCAGTGCGATCTTCGGCTGGCCGATGCTCTGGTCGGTCGCACTGATCGGCGTGCCGACGGTGATTTATACGATGATCGGTGGCGTACAAGCTGTGACCTGGGCCGACGTGAAACAGATGGTCGTGATTGTGGCGGCCCTGGTCGCCGTGGTGATTGTGTTACTGCTGCGCATCCCGGTGCATCCCGACGATGCGCTGCGCGTCGCCGGTGCCGCCGGCCGCCTTCGGGTTTTTGATTTTAGTTTCAAGTTGACCGAGACATATACGTTCTGGTCGGGGATCATTGGCGGCACGTTTCTGATGCTTTCGTACTTTGGCACCGACCAGAGTCAGGTACAACGGTACTTGAGCGCAAAGTCGGTGGATGAAGCCCGTAGTTCGCATTTGATCAGCGCGTACTGGAAGATTCCGCTTCAAGCGCTGATTCTGCTCGTCGGCGTGCTGGTTTTTGTGTATTACGTTTTTGTGGCGCCACCGCTGTTTTGGAATCCGGCGGCCGCCAAGAGTGTGCGCGAGGCGCAGCCAGCAGCGTACGCAGCGCTCGATGCCCGCTACCGGACGACCGTAGCGACCCGCGATGCAGCAGCGCGGGCCCTTGCCGCGGTGCCGCGCTCTGCCGATGCCGCCGAACGTGCCGCAGTCCGGGCGAGCGACTCCGCTGTCACGGTGGTGCGCACCGAGGCGCTGACGCTCGCCAAAACCGTCACCGGCAAGGCGTCTCGTGATGTGAATTACATCATTCCACATTTTGTGACGACCGAACTTCCAATTGGGTTGGCCGGTCTGTTTATCGCCGCCGTGATTGCGGCGGCGATGTCGGCGGTGGCCGGAGAGCTCAGTTCGCTTTCCACGGCGACGGTTATTGACTTCTATCGTCGATGGGTCAAACCAACGGCAAGCGACGCACATTACCTGCGTGTCTCGCGGATCTCGACGGGCGTGTGGGGGATATTCGCCTGCGTCATTGCCACCTTCGCGGCATCACTCGGTTCACTGATTGAGGTCGTGAACCGATTCGGTTCGTTTTTCTATGGCTCAATCCTTGGCGTATTTCTGCTGGCGATGCTGCCGCGGATTGGGGCGCGCGGTGCATTTTTTGGACTGATTGCCGGGATGGCCACAGTGGGAATGGTCAGTTATACGCTCCCGCAGGTGGCATTCCTGTGGTATAACGTTATCGGAGCGGTGGTCGTCGTTGTCGTCGGAGGGCTGCTGAGCGTTTTTGCGCCACGTAGTGCCGATTCCATGATACGAGACAGCGTGTAGGAATTCTCGTATAATTGAAAGGTGTCACGTCCCCATGTAGTCATTGTCGGCGGCGGTTTCGGCGGCCTTGCGGCGGTCCGGCAGTTTCGCCGGAAAGACGTTGAAGTCACGCTGATCGACCGCACCAATCACCATCTGTTTCAGCCGCTGCTCTATCAGGT
>JANYKA010000181.1 GCA_025358315.1 Gemmatimonadota bacterium
AACACCGGCATCGGCAATCTCCCGCAAATGATCGTACGCGCCGAGGTCTTTGGCCGAAATGAGATATCCGCGATCGAGTTCTTCGCCAGTGGAAGCGTCGGCAAGCGTGTAGTCCTTGCGACACGATTGAGCGCAGGAGCCGCGATTGGCGCTCCGCTCGGAAATCATTCCGGACATAAAACATTGACCGGAGTACGCAATGCAAAGCGCACCGTGCACAAATGTCTCTAAACCAATTCCAGGAACAGCGGCGTGTATCGCCCGGATATCATCGAGCGTATTCTCTCGAGCGAGGACAATTCGCTCGATGCCGATTTCGTGCATGACCGCCGCGCCCGAGGCATCGTGCACGGTGATCTGCGTGGACCCGTGAATCTCAAACCCTGGATACGTGCGCTGAATAAGCCGAACCAGACCGATGTCCTGCACGATCGCCGCATCGATGCCGCGGTCAATACATTCGCCGAGATGGGCGAGCGCATCGGCGAGTTCGTGCGGCTTCACGAGAATATTCAACGTGAGGTACACGCGCACACCGCGCTCGTGGGCAATCAGGCACGCCTGTTCGAGATCGTCGAGCGACAGCTGCGCCCCTTCGTCGCGGGCGTTGAATTTCTCCACTCCGAGATAGACGGCGTCGGCGCCGTTGGCGACAGCGGCACGGACGGCGTCGAGTGAGCCGGCAGGAGCGAGAAGTTCAGGGCGGGACATCCTGAAAGCTAATGCTTCGTAGTTCTACGAGGCTTGCTTCCCGGAACAGTCCTCACTATGATCCGGTCATGACGCGCCACGCGGCTATGATGATGTGTTGCTACTGCCATATGTGCCACTCGGCACAGAGGGGAGCAGGAGCGCACACGTCGTAAAGCCGACACTGTCCGAGTAACGAACTCGGCACACCGCCCTGGATCCCCTTACGGATCCGGGGCTTTTTGTTTTCCCCTCCACTTCTGCAAGGCACACGCTCATGACCAGTATCAAGCCGATCGCCATTTATCATGAACATCCAGACTGGTTCAAACCCCTGTTCGCCGAGCTCGACCGGCGCGGGATTCCGTTCGTTCGGCTCGACGCCGCGGCACATACGTGGGACCCTGCGGAACGCGAGTCGCCGTATTCCTTGGTCGTCAATCGTGCCTCACCGTCTGCGTATTTGCGCGGTAACGCCCAAAGCACCTTTCACACCCTGCATTGGCTCAAGCATCTCGAGCGAATGGGCGTACCGGTGATTAACGGCAGTGCGGTCTATACGAATGAACTGTCGAAGGCGCTCCAGCTCGACGTGCTTGAAGAGCTTGGCCTTCCCTACCCGCGGGCCCGCGTGATCAATCACGGATCACAGGCGCCGATCGCCGCCGAAGGACTTCGCTTTCCGGTCTTAGTGAAGGCGAACATCGGCGGCAGCGGGGCCGGCATTCAACGGTTCGACACTGCTACGGCGTTGCAGCAAGCCGCGCACGACGGTGCCATTGATCTTGGCGTGGACTCGACGGCGCTCGTCCAGGAGCTCGCACCGTTGCGCGACGACCGCATTACGCGGGTCGAAGTACTCGATGGAAAGTTTCTGTACGCGATCAACGTGTATCCGTCCGGCGATTCATTTAATCTTTGCCCCGCTGATGCATGCCAAACGACCGACGGCATGGAGCTCGAACGTACTTTTTGCGCTGCCGATGCCGGCAAGAATGGAATGCGCGTTGAAGCCGCACAACCGCCGCAATCGATCATCGACGCGGTGGAGCAAATCGCCGAGCGCGTACAACTGGACATCGGCGGCATCGAATATCTGATCGATGACCGCGACGGTAAGCCGTATTTCTATGACATCAATGCATTGTCGAACTTTGTGGCTGACGCACCGAATGTCATCGGGTTCGATCCGTTCGGACGCTTTGTGGATTACATCGAGGTCCGGTCCGGCATTATCGCCGACTCCGTGGTCAATCGATGAAATACGGATATTGGCTTCCCGTCTTTGGCGGATGGCTGCGCAACGTCCCCGACGAGGGGATGGAGGCAACGTGGGAGTATACGAAGCGCCTCGCGCAGCGCAGTGAACAAATCGGCTACGATCTGACGCTCATCGCCGAGCTATTCCTGAATGACATCAAGGGAATCGAAGCACCGTCGCTGGAGGCGTGGTCGACGGCAGCCGCACTCGCGGCAGTGACCACAAAGCTCGAATTGATGGTTGCGGTGCGGCCGACCTTTCACTTGCCGGCAATCCTAGCGAAGCAGGCGGCGAATCTTGATCAGATCTCGAATGGCCGGCTGTCGCTCAACGTCGTGTCGAGTTGGTGGGCGGACGAAGCACGGCGGTACGGCGTGCGCTTTGAAGAACACGACGATCGGTATGCACGCACCGAGGAGTGGCTGAAGATCGTCACCGGTGCGTGGCGCGACCAGTCGTTCTCGCACGAGGGCCGTTACTACACAGTCGCCGACACCGTGCTTGCACCGAAACCCGCCAGCCGCCCGCGGCCGACGATCTATGCCGGCGGCGAATCGGAGGCCGCGAAGACGCTCATCTCACGCCAATGCGATGCATATGTGATCCATGGCGATCCCCCGGAACGGGTGGCGCCGAAGGTCGCCGATATGCAGCGCCGCCGAGCCGAGGCCGGCCTTCCGCCGATGCAGGTGGGAATGGCCGCTTATGCGATTGTCCGCGGCACTGCGGCTGAAGCAACACGCGAACTGGAGCGAATCACAAACGTGCAACCTGGAAGCCCTGGGTATCGCAACTATCAGGACTGGATTTCTCACACCAAGCTCGACCAACAAGT
>JANYKA010000212.1 GCA_025358315.1 Gemmatimonadota bacterium
CTCTCGTAGAACTACGAAGCATTAGCTTTCAGGATGTCCCGCCCTGAACTTCTCGCTCCTGCCGGCTCACTCGACGCCGTCCGTGCCGCCGTCGCCAACGGCGCCGACGCCGTCTATCTCGGAGTGGAGAAATTCAACGCCCGCGACGAAGGGGCGCAGCTCTCGCTCGACGATCTCGAACAGGCGTGCCTGATTGCCCACGAGCGCGGTGTGCGCGTGTACCTCACGTTGAATATTCTCGTGAAGCCGCACGAACTCGCCGATGCGCTCGCCCATCTTGGCGAATGCATCGACCGCGGCATTGATGCGGCGATCGTGCAGGATATCGGTCTGGTTCGGCTTATCCAGCACACGTATCCAGGGTTTGAGATTCACGGCTCGACGCAGATCACCGTGCACGATGCCTCGGGCGCGGCGGTCATGCACGAAATCGGCATCGAGCGGATTGTGCTTGCCCGCGAGAATACGCTCGACGATATCCGGGCGATTCACGCCGCCGTCCCTGGTATCGGCTTGGAGACGTTTGTTCACGGCGCGCTTTGCATTGCGTATTCCGGGCAATGCTTTATGTCCGGCATGATCTCCGAGCGGAGCGCCAATCGCGGCTCCTGCGCGCAATCGTGCCGCAAAGACTACACTCTCGCCGACGCCGCCACCGGCGAAGAACTCGATCGCGGATATCTGATTTCGGCCAAAGACCTCGGCGCCTACGATCATCTTCAAGAGATCACCGATGCCGGTGTCGGTTGTCTTAAGATCGAAGGGCGCAAAAAGAAGCCTGAGTATGTCGCGACGGTCACCAAAGGGTACCGCGAGTTTCTCGATCGCGTGGATCACGGCACGTTCGCGCCGCCCGAGTTCAATGAAGTGCAACCGTTGGTGCAGATTTTCAGCCGCGGCTTTACCGGCGGGATGTACGGTGGACGTGCCGGTCGCGACTATATCACGCGAACGCAGCCGGATAATCGCGGTGCGGAGCTCGGCGTCGTGGTTGCGATTGAAGCAAACGAAATCATCGTTGACGTGCATACGCCGATTGCGCTCGGTGACGGGCTTGGGTTCGAGCCGCCAGAAGGCGCGGCACCTGAAGACAGTACCGGATTTTCTGTGAGCGCCATTCGCACGGTATCCGAAAAGAACGGCCGCTATCGCCAGGCCATCGGCGCCCGCAGCTGGGTGCGACCGGGCTGGCGCGTGATACGAAGTGCGGAAGCGGCGTTGCTCGATCGGGCTCGCCGCAGCTATGCCGCGTTGCAAGGGCCGACGCGCCAACGAAAGAGCGGGCTCGACATTCGGGTGTTCGGCAGCGTCGGCGCACCTCTAAAGGCGATGTTCACCAGCGCTGGCGAAAGTGTAACGGTCGCTTCGAAGATCACGCTTGCTGCGGCCGACAAGCGAGCGCTGGATACGCCAAAGCTGCGTGAACAACTTGGGCGACTCGGCGATACGCCATTCGCCCTTGCCGGGCTCGACACACAAGGGCTCGACGACGCGCTCTTTCTGCCGGTCAGCGAACTCAATCACCTGCGACAGGCGGCGGTTGACGAACTGATGGTCCGTCGCGACTGGGCGCATACGGCGAGAATCGCTGAGCGCACCGCCAATATCGAAGGGGCCATTCGCCTCGATGTGGCGGTTTCGAAGGAATCGTCGCCTGCGCCGGCATTTTCGTTACGTGCCGAAGTCTGGACCGTGGACGATGCCCGTGCCGCCGCCGCTGCCGGAGCCACGGAAATTGTGTTCGATCCGTTTCTTCGGCACCCGGCGCCACCGCGTTCCAAAATCAAAGCGCTTGGGGATGAATTATCCGCCAATGGCGTAGGGCTTCGTTTGCGCACCCCGACCATAGTGCGGCCCGAAGACCGGCCACAACTCGACAAGTGGCTCGAGCTCGAGCTCCCGATTCTCAGCGGTCACGTGGGTTTGGTGGCCGAGCTGAGCCGCGCCGGACGCGACGTAATCGCCGATTATGCGGTGAATTGTTTTAATGAGCATACTGCGGCCGAACTGTTTCGCCTCGGTGCACGGCGCATCACGGCGTCGGTGGAACTCACGGTCGAAGAGATCGGTTCTCTGGTGGCGCCGTGGGAAGGAGAGCGGTTCGACGTGCTCATTTATGGACGTCCGGAAGGGATGACGCTGGAGCATTGTGTGCTCAGTGCGGCATTCAATCGCGAAGTGACGACCTGTCGCGACCTGTGCGTGCAGAAACATCCGAACGTTGAGTTGACCGATCCGGCTGGATACGTTTTTCCTGTCGCGACCGATAGCGCCTGCCGGAATCGCCTGTTGCATTCGCGGCCGATCGAAGGATCGGAATTTGTGCCGCGGCTTTGGCGGCAGGGCATTCACGGATTCCGACTCCTGTTCAATGTGCCGGGTGATCCGGTTGGCGATGTCGTGCGCGCGTACCGCGTAATGCTCGATGCGTTAGCCGCCGGCGAGCGCCCCGATGTGTCGGCACCGCGTGCGCTGGTCGGCGATCAGTTTACCCGCGGCCACTTTACTCGCGCCGTCTAGCGGTCTGCGCGCGGTCGCGTTCGCGTTCGCGGATCGGTGCGCGCGGTCGGGCAAGCGCATTCACTCCTTCGGGCCTGCAAGTGGCATCCGTATGCCATCGGCCAACTGGCCCATGGCACACGGCAGCCACGGGGCCCTGTGGAGCGAATGCGCTCGCCCGACCTGATCTCCCACCTGTGCGTACCGTGAGTCGGTCTGCGAGCGCCGCGAGACCCTCGGGCCCGCCCGCCGAGCAGTATGTGTCGCGAGCACGCGCATACTCCGCTCGCGCGCACGTCGACTCACGGTACACACAAGTGGGAGTCCAGGTCGGGCGAGCGCATTCGCTCCACAGGGCCCCGTGGCGGCCGTGTGCCATGGGCCGTGTGCCATGGGCCGAGAGGCCGATGGCATACGGAGGCCACGCAGGCCCGAAGGAGTGAATGCGCTTGCCCGACCGCGCAAAAAACGGGCTGCACGCTGCTCGCTGAACGACCGCGCGGGCGAACTAAGTGTCGAGCGGAATCCGCAATACGTCTTCCGCCGGGCCCGCGTCACCGGTGCGCAACAGCTTCGTGATGTGTGCAAGAACGTCCGTCGCCCGGGGCCAGGTGAAACGCTTGGCGGCCTGCGCCACCGTGAGCCATTCATGCGCCTGGTGTTCCTCGCCTGTTTTCACTTCGTCCGAGTTAACGAACGCACAAAAGACGACCGCGAGCTGCATCGTGTCTTGAACAGGGAGATAGAACGGGTTCACCGTGACGCTATAAAGCCTCTCCGGCTTCAGACCGGTCTCCTCCCGCAGTTCCCGGACCGCGGCCTGCGACGGTGTCTCACCGGACTCGATTCGGCCATGGACGGCTTCCCAGGAGCCGGGGCAACGGGTGTCGGTAGCGCGCTGCAATGTGAGCACCCGCCAGCTGCGACCGACGACTCGCACGACATACACATCGACGACACCGACGCGTATCTCTGTCACCGGTTTCCCCGACTCAGGGCTTGGGGCGAGCGAGCAGCGAGTGGAGGCGCGCCGACAGTGCGCGTGGACGGAACGGCTTGGTGAGGTAGTCGCTCGCGCCGTATTCAAACACGCGTACTTCGCTGTCCTCATCGCCCTTCGCCGTCAACACAATGACCGGCAGGTTCGCCGTCGCCGGCCGGGCACGGAGATGACTGAGCACGCCGTACCCGTCGAGCCGCGGCAGATTCAGATCGAGGACCACGATATCGGGAGCCTGACGATCAATTTCGTCGAGCGCTTTGACTCCATCTGCGGCCTCGAACACCGTGAATCCTTCGCGTTCGAGTAGATCCTTCACGACGCGGCGCAGCGAGTCTTCGTCCTCGACGAGGAGCACTTTCTTCGACTGACCATTCGCGTTGACGTTTTCTTCGTCTACGAGCTGGAACGATGGGCCGGCAAATGATGCCGACGGTGTGGCATGCAACGTCGGGATGTAGCCTCTCGGCGCCGGAGTCAAAATCTCCGTTGGCAGCGGAGCGGCCGTGGAGCCGCGCGGTGCTGCTGGCGCATGACGGCCATCCTCTTCGGTCACCGCGTCCGTCATCGTGCTCGCCCGCACGTTCGTGCTACCGCGCTGCGCGTCACCCGGTATTTCGAGCACACGCAACACTTCGTCAATGCTGGTCACGCCTGCGCGAACATGCTGGATGCCGGACTCCCAGAGCCCCCGCATACCCGCTTCGCGCGCTGCATCGGCAAGCCGTTCGGCACTCTCATTCGCGGCGATCCGGCGCTCCACTTCGGGACTCGAAATGAGCACTTCCGTAATCGCCAGACGGCCGCGATATCCGGTCGTCGAGCATTCTCCGCATCCCACCGGCCGGTACATCGTGGTGCCGTCCGGGAACCATTTGCGCAGACGCTCGGGGACCTCACCAACTACGAGTTCCCGGCAGTGCGGGCACAGACGGCGTAGCAGCCGCTGGGCCACCACACCCTTGATGGACGCGGCAATCTTGTAGCTCTCCACGCCGATGTCCATCAGACGCGTCACGGAACTCGACGCGTCGATTGTGTGCAGCGTCGTCAGCACCATATGGCCGGTAAGCGACGCCTGCACGGCGATCATTGCCGTTTCTTTGTCGCGTACTTCACCGACAAGAATAACGTCCGGATCCTGACGGAGAATCGACCGCAGCGCCGATGGGAACGTGAGCCCGGCCTTCTCGTTGATCTGCACCTGCACGATACCCTGCAGGCGATACTCCACCGGATCTTCGACCGTGACGATGTTGACACCGCGCGCCTGAATCGTCCGCAGCATCGAGTAGAGCGTTGTCGTCTTGCCAGACCCTGTGGGGCCGGTGACAAGAATAATTCCTTCGCGCGACTGCAACAGTTGCTGAATGCGCTCGAGCTCATCGGGGTTGAGGCCGAGTCCATCGAGCGACAGCACCGTGGCGCGCTGGTCAAGAATACGAATGACGACTTTTTCACCCTGCGAGGCCGGCAGGGTCGACACGCGAAGATCAACACGATTGCCGCTCACGGCGACGCGGGCCCGTCCGTCCTGCGGACGCAACCGGTCGGCAATATCCAGTTGCGCCATAATCTTCACGCGCGACACCAGCGGAATACCCGCGGCCTTCGGCAGGATCATCACCTGGCGAAGCACACCGTCAATTCGATAGCGCACCGCGACGCCGGCTTCTTCGGGCTCCAAGTGGATGTCCGAGGCGCGCGACTGGATTCCTTCGGCGACAATCCGATCGACGAGCTGAATGACCGGCCGCTCCGTGGCGCGTCCGGCGCCGAGGTCGAGATCGGCTTCGTCTACGGAGTCGGTGATGGACTCGATGTCGTAATTGCCGGCGACGTTCTCGAGAATCTTCTCGAACAGATTTTCGGGCCGGTACACTTCGTCGAGCCGTTCGGCGATTTTCGTCGGCGACCCGAGCGACATGCGCACGGTGCGGCCGAGCGCGAACGCCAGCGTGCGTTCGCAGTCGAGATCATGCGGATCGGACGTCGCGATGTCGAGAATCGAATCGGAAATCTGCAGCGGGAGCACCCGGTATTTTCGCACCAGCTGTTCGGGCACCAGCTCGCGCGCCTGCTGTGACACGACGGACACGTTGGCGATCTTCATCCGGAACCGCGACGAGAGCGCGGTCAGGATCAGATCGTCCGACGTGAACCCACGCCGGGTGGCGGCTTCCCAAATGCTGTCCTCACGCAACGCCTTGAGCTGCCCGAGCTGGTCGGGAGTCACCAGACTCTCGAGTGTCGTCAGCAGCCATTCGTCACGCGCGGGTCGGGCAGAAGTCCCCATTCCTTCCTCGTCGGAGGCTTACACCAGTAACAGAGAGTCGCACACAGCCCTTAATATTAGCGCGCGTACTAGAGAGCGGCTTGTATAAACGACACTACAATCACAGGATGCGCCAGAGGTCGCGACTGAAGTCCAACGAGAACGTCCACCGGCCGTTTCGCACCCCGCGCGCCACATCAATCCGCATCAAGTCGAATACCGTCAGAACACCGACTCCAACCGCCCCGTACCACCCGCCCGCTGTGGCCGAATTGCGACTGGGTGACAAGGTTCCAATCAGTTGGCCAAATGGGGCGAGCGTAATAGGCATTCGTAAATGGCCAAACCGACCGAGAGCGAGCGGAATTGTCAAAAGTGGGTGTCGCCATTCAATGCGCTCGCTGATGGCAGCACGGGCCGAAAGCTGGTGATAATCATAGCCGGGCGCACTGACCGGCCCCCCCAGAAAGATCAGCTCCTGATTTGGCACCACCGGCCCCACGACACCGGCCGCGGCCGTGCGCAACACCAGTCGGTCTGCTCCGAGGGGCCGTTCGGCGGTCATTTCTACCGCCGCACGGGCCACCCAATGCGCTGGAGTGCCACTCGCTTCACTGTCAAAGGTGACGGCCGAGGCCCGCAATTCACTGCTTCCTTGGACTGAAAAACCGAATGGCCCTGGGCTCGGCGCGCGGTAACCGTTGAGCGAATATCGCCACGCCCGAAGCGACTGCGCTGGAAACGCCGGCTGGAAGTGACCGGTGACCGGTGCCGCATGGATACCCAGCGCATCCTGTTGTTCCCGTTCCACTTTCGCGCGCCATCGCACGCCGGCGGCAACACCGAAATCCAGTCCGAGCGTCACGCCACGCACCCGGTAGAAATCGGAAAAATCGCTACCGAACTCTTGCGACGCGATCGAGTTGCGAACCCCACTTACCTCGGGTGTGTCACCGGCCTCCCGGAAATCATCGCGTGCCGTAATGGAGAGTCCCATTCCATTTGCCCGCTGCCAGCCGAGCGACACCGATTCTTTGAAGGCGTGGTCGCCCGTGCCAAAGCGGGCCCGGACTACTCCCATGACTCCACCACCGAACCGTCGGGTCACGCCGGTCCCGATGGCGATCCCTTCGTTGCGATTGATATGCACGATATCGCTCAGCGACCGCACGCTTGGCACGGTGGCTTGTGTTCTTGCGAGCGCTTCGGCCCGTACAAGTTCACGCGCCTCTTCCTGCACACGGCGGACGTCGTCATTCTCACTGAGCTTCACGTCGCTGGGGAGGCCATCGAGAATGGCGCCCTTGAACGGATACGCGCGCAGCGTTTCCAACGGTGCTTGAACAATTTCCGGCCCGGTAAACACTGGCGCGGGGATCGTCTGGTTGGTTTCAACACAACAAATTTCCCAGCGGCCACGAATGATACCGCGCGCCGGAAAATCCATCCAGCTACCCGTTCGGCGAATCTCAATTTCCTGACGGCGGGGAAGCCAAAAACGGCCATCCACCAGTCCATTCTCGAGGATCACTGATACATCCTCGAGCTGTGGATCTTTCAGTGCCTCTCGGGTAAAGCTGAAGGTCATGCGCACCACCGAACCGTTCGCGCGGTCGAGATACACGGCGCCGACCGCGCGCGGGAGCCGATCGTTTTTCGGGCGGACTTTTACCTCGACCACATCAAACACCCGATCGCTCGTGCGAATCAGCAGCGAATCGGTAATTGCAAAATCGTACGCGTCCCGGCCCTGTGCCGAGAGTGGATGTGGGACGTCGTGCACCTCGTCGCCATCGCCGAGACGGATGATCGATGGGAAATTATTCTGGATGATCGCGAGATGGTCGCGATGGTAGTTGATGTCGGTCGGTAGCAGCAGCGTGTCGCGACGTCCGACTATTCGCTGCTTGCTCTGGCTCGGCGCGCGCCAATAGACTTCCACTCCGAGTTCGTCGGTGCGAACGACTTTGGGCGGATCGGGAAAGCCTTCGCCCATCTGGGCCAGAAAGGTCAGATACCCGTGAGCAGTGGCCTTATAATCCGTGAGACCGGTGTCGGCGAGCTGAACGGCGCGGCGGCCGATGGCGAGGTTGACCAAGGCCATAGTTGGCGCGTTGTTCCACTGTTGCGCGCTGGCTCGGATTGGCGCGACGGCGAGCAGGATCGCAGCACAGCAGACTGCCGTCGGGTACCGAAGGTTCATATTGGAAAGATCGGATGCGTGGTGCGGCACGGCAACGGTGTAAGTCCGGGGGGCACTCGGTGACTGGAGCGAACATTACATGAGCTTTGAAAACTTTTCCGCGCGGGCAATCGCGGGTGCATTGGTGCCGGTATGGCGCGACTGCCTGCTCGACACTGATACCCCGGTGTCGGCATTTGCACGCCTGCGCAAAGGACCATTTGCGTTTTTGCTCGAGTCGGCCCCGGCGGGCGGAGAAACATGGTCGCGCTACACCTTTCTTGGCGCCGAGCCGCGTGGTGCGTGGCGGCTGACGGACGGCGTGGTGGAAGATTGGACGCCTGAACGCGGATGGCACGGGCATCGCCAGCCGACAGACCCGATCGACGACTTGCGCGCACTCGTCGCGGCGCACCAGCCAGCCGATGTGCCGGAACTTGGCGCGTTCTGGGGCGGGGCCGTCGGATTTTTTTCGTATGATATGGCCCGGTACATTGAGCGCCTGCCGCACGCGCCGCCTCGCGGGGTGCAGGCGCCCGATGCCGTTTTTGTTTTTACCGGCACTATGGTGATTGCCGATAATCTGCGGGCGCAAGCGCGGGTGGTGCATGCCGTCCCGATAGGCACGGATACCAGTCAGACGACGCTGCGAACTGCGTATGACGCCGCGCATCGGGAGATCGACGCCGTCATCGCGCGGCTCCGTACGGGCTCGTCGCTACCGCCACTCGATCTGGATCCGAACGCCGCACCGGCCGTCGGCCATTCGGTTTATAAGCGGGAAAAATTTCTGAAGGACGTGACGCGCATCAAGGAATACATCGTCGCCGGAGATTGTTTTCAGGCGTTGCTGGCGCGGCGCATCGTGGTGCCGCATGACTTCGACGGCACGGCGCTCTACCGCGCGATTCGCGCGCTGAACCCGTCGCCGTACATGTACCATCTCGTGCTCGACGGCGTGGAACTTGTCGGCAGTTCCCCGGAGCTGCAGGTGCGCGTCGCCGACTCGCGGGTCATTATCCGTCCGATCGCCGGCACCAGGCCGCGCGGCAGAGACGCAGCCGAAGACGACCGGATGGCCGCCGAATTGATTGCCGACGAAAAGGAGCGCGCCGAACATGTCATGCTGGTGGATTTGGGGCGCAACGATGTTGGGCGTGTCGCGGAGTACGGGTCGGTGCAGGTCACGGAACTGATGGTGATTGAGCGGTTCTCCCACGTATTTCATATCGTGAGCCAGGTGGAGGGACAGTTGCCGCCGGATACGTCGGCGTTGCAGGTATTTCGGGCCACTTTCCCAGCCGGCACAATGACCGGAGCGCCGAAGGTACGGGCAATGGAGATCATTGATGAACTCGAGCCGGAGCGTCGCGGACCCTATGCCGGGGCCGTCGGATATATCGCATATGGAGACCGCCGCATGGACCTGGCGATCACCATTCGCACCTGTGTGATCGCCGGGGGCGAAGCGAACATACAGGCGGGCGGCGGAATAGTGGCCGATTCCGTCCCCGAGAATGAGTGGGAAGAGACCGAGAACAAGGCCCGGGCCATGTTGACGGCGATTGGACGGGTGCGGTCGGCGCGTCATATTTAACCCAATGCCCTTCAAGCTTATTGGGATCGAAAACGAATACAGCTTCGAGCTCCGGCCCGGGGCGACGATGGTGGTCGGCCGGGCGGTCAGCTCGGACTGCGCGATTGTCGATGCCACGGTCTCACGCAAACACGCCGACTTGGTCGTCAGCGACAACGGTGTGCAAGTGATTGACGCCGGATCGAGCAACGGCACATTCGTCAATGGCGTGAAGGTTGACAATTATTATGTAGTCGCCGGCGACTCGGTGACGTTCGGAAAAGTGGCGTTCAAGGTCGAAGCGCTCGCCCCGCCTGCCCCATCACCGGCGGCCGTCGCGCCGCCATCGGCCGCCACGGCGCCGCGCGCCAACGCGACCATTGTCCGCCCGGTCTCGGCGAGCGGCGATGCCCTTGCCGCACTCGGCCGGAACAGCGGCAGCATCAAGGCTGTGATGTCGACCGATCTCGATCCGGTGGAGAAGGATCGCCAGAAGCTGCAACTGTTGCTTGAGGTGTCGAAGGGTCTGGGTCGCGCGACCGACGTCGATGCCCTGCTCCGAAAAGTGGCCGACTACGCTTTCCAGTGTCTCGAAGCGGACCGTTGCGCGATTCTCTTTACCGACGATCGTGGTCAACTCTCCACCAAGATTTCCCGCGACCGACGTGGCGCCGATGCGCCGCAGGCCGTGCCCCAATCGATTGCCCGAATGGCGGTTGACGAAAAAGTCGCGGTCCTCTCCGACAACGCCGGCGAAGACCAGCGGTTCACTGGGCAGTCGATCTTGATGCAGCGCGTCCGGTCGGCGATGTGTGTTCCGCTGATCGGATCGGAGAACAAAGTGCTCGGCGTACTGTATGTCGACAACTTTGTGAGCACGCATCAGTTCGGTGAATCGGACCTGGACTTCCTGATCGCGTTTGCCAGCATCGCATCAGTGGCAATTGAAAACGGCCAGTTCTCGGATCGTATTCGCCGCGAAGCGCTTGTGCGGAGCAATTTCGAGCGGTTTTTTACGCCGCACCTGGCGGCGCGAATCGCCAACAGTGCCGACGCGGTCAAACTCGGCGGCGACAAACGTCCCGTGGCCGTGCTGTTTAGCGACATTCGGGGGTTCACGCCGCTCTCCGAGACAATGAATCCGGACGATCTGGCCCGGCTCCTTACCGAATATTTCACCGAAATGGTGGACTGCGTGTTCCGCCATAGCGGCACGCTCGACAAGTTCATTGGCGACGCCGTAATGGCGCAGTGGGGTGCACCGCTGGGCGAGTCCGACGATGTTGATCGGGCGATGGAAGCCGCGCTCGATATGATTGTCGCGCTCGATCAACTGAACGAACGCTGGACCGCGCAGCAACGGCCAACGTTGCAGATTGGCATCGGCCTCAACTACGGCGAAGCGTTCGCCGGAAATATTGGTAGCGAACGACGCTTGGAGTATACGGTGATCGGTGACACGGTAAATACCGCAAGCCGTCTGTGTTCCGCGGCCGGCCCGGGCGAGATTCTGGTGAGTGAAGAGTTCCGCGCGGCACTCAAGACACCGCCGCGACTGATCGCCATGCCGCCGATGGAGCTCAAGGGAAAGAGCCAGCCGGTGCCGGTATTTAAAGTCGCGCGGTGAGCGCGTTATCCGCGGTACCCGTCGGATATTCCGCCATGCGATTGGGCCGCGCGCGCGCCGTTGCTTTGATTGAGTGCGCCGATACCATTCGCGAAGTGTTGGCGACCCGTTCGCTCTACTCGTGGGCGGCGACACAGCCAGGCGCCGAACCGATGGCCGGGCGCGCCACGGCTTGGGCCGCCGTATTGCCGGCGGCCATCAAGGTGGTGGTACGGCGCAGTCGGCACGGTGGTGCGCTCGCCGCATTGACTGGTGAACTGTTCCGCGCTCCGCGAGCGGCGCATGAGTTAGCGGTCAGCCTCCGGCTATCGCGGCTCGGCGTTCCTACACCGAGAATTGTGGCGTATGCATTGTATCCGGCGTTCGCCGGACTTTGGCGCTGTGACGTCATGACGGAGCGATTGCGCGGTTCCGACTTTCCCGACGCATGGCGGGGCGCGGCGGGCGACGCCGAGCGCATTGCCATGCTCGACGCACTCGCGCGACTGTTGCGCACGTTGCAGGAAGCCGGTGCATTTCACGCTGACCTCAATCTTAAGAACGTCTTGGTGGTGCCCGGTGCCCGCATGCCAACGGCGTACGCACTTGACGTCGATCGGGTACAGTTCGGGGTGCGGGGCGACAAGCGCATTGCCGGGCGCAACTTCGCGCGAGTAATGCGCTCGGTAGAAAAGTGGCGTCACCGATGGAAGCTGGGTCTGTCCGACGCGCATCTTCAGCATTTTCGGGATGCTGCCGGGCAAACCCAGTCCGCAACCGAATCGTGAGTCGGGCGCCTCTGAACCGTGTTTGCATCGTGATGATGAGCGCGGTCGGTGACGCCGTGCACGTGCTTCCTGTTATCACGGCGATCAAGCGGGCCCACCCGGCGTCGCACATCACCTGGGTGCTGCAACCGGGGCCTGCCACCTTGGTGC
>JANYKA010000070.1 GCA_025358315.1 Gemmatimonadota bacterium
GATGTAACACTGGCCCTTGCCAGTGACTATATTTTACCTGCTGACAACTACCCCCAACGCACTGAGGAATCGCGTCATGGCTGATCATTCGGAGAAGGTCAAGGACATTATCGAAAAGGAGCTCGGAGTTGAGCGTGAAAAGCTCACACCAGAGGCCAGCTTTATCGAAGACCTTGGCGCCGACAGCCTCGACATCGTCGAGCTGGTGATGGAATTCGAGAAGGAGTTCAACATCGACATCCCGGACGAAGATGCCGAGAAGCTTCGGACGGTCGGAGATGCGACTGGCTACCTGAACACGAAGATCGGGGCGTAAATGAAGCGGCGTGTCGTCGTCACCGGCCTCGGGTGCGTCACGCCCGTCGGAAACGACGTGCCGACGACATGGGAGGCGCTGCTGGCCGGCAAATCCGGCGGTGCTCCGATCACGCAGTTCGACACGACCGGCTTCAAAGTTAATTTCGCCTGTGAAGTGAAAGGCTTCGATCCGTTGACTTACATGGACCGCAAAGAAGTGAAGCGGTCCGACCGGTACACGCAGCTGGCCGTTGCGGCAGCGGCTCAGGCAATGAAAGATGCGTTTCCGGAGGGGACGGGCTTCACACCCGAACGCACCGGCGTCGTCATCGGCAGCGGCATTGGCGGGATCTACACGTTTGAGGATCAACTCAACGTGTACAGAACACTCGGCCCTAGCAAAATCTCGCCGTTTTTTATTCCGATGTTCATTGGCGATATTGCTGCGGGCATTGTCTCAATGCGGTTCAACGCGAAAGGGCCGAACTACGCTGTGGTCAGCGCGTGCGCCACCAGCGGGCACGCGATTGGCGACTGCTACCGGATGATCCAGTACGGCGACGCCGATGTGATGATCGCCGGTGGCTCGGAGGCCGCGGTCACACCGATGTCGATTGGCGGCTTTGGCAACATGACCGCCCTGTCGTTCCGCAATGACTCGCCGGCAACGGCCAGCCGGCCGTTCGACGCCACGCGCGACGGATTTGTGCTTGGAGAGGGTGCAGGGATTCTCGTCCTTGAGGAACTCGAGCACGCGAAGTCGCGCGGCGCGCATATCTACGGCGAGATTGCCGGGTACGGTGCGACCGGCGACGCCCACTCGCTTACCGGTCAGCCGCCCGACCACGAAGGCCTGCAACGGGCGATGGCTCGGGCGCTCGAAGATGCCGAGCTATCCGTGGCAGACGTGCAGTACATCAATGCACACGGCACGAGCACGCCACTCAACGATCCAAACGAAATTCGCGCGATCAAAAAAGTGTTCGGCTCGCACGCGACGGGGCTCAACGTGAGTTCGACGAAGAGCGCCACCGGTCACATGCTCGGCGCGGCCGGAGCGACGGAAGCAATTTTCACCACGCTCGCAATTGTGAACAACATAATTCCGCCGACCATTAACCTGCATTCCCTCGATCCGGAGTGCGATCTTGATTGCACGCCGAACGTACCGGTGAGTCGGGTGGTCAATGCGGCGCTGACCAACTCGTCTGGATTTGGCGGACACAACGTTTCGATCGCCATCCGCCGCTACAAGGATTAGCGCGGTGCCCGAGGGTGGGGTTCGCCCCGCACGCGTTGACTTCAACGACGCTCGCCTGAGCGATCCGGCGGTGCGTGCAGTCGGTGACAAGATTCGGAGCGGTGTTCGACTCACGCAGGCCGACGGTGCGGCGCTCTACCGGTCGAACGATCTCATCGGGATTGGCACACTGGCGGATGCGGTCAACCGCGCGAAGAATGGCGACACCGTAACCTTCGCCAGCAATCAGCATATCAATCCCACGAACATTTGTACGCTCCGCAAGACGTGTACCTTCTGCGGGTATGCGCGGTTGCCAAAAGAAGAAGGCGCGTATCGCTACACGATGGATCAGGTTCTCGAAGAAGCAGCCCATGCGGCCGACGGCCTGACCAAAGAATGGCATATCGTCGGCGGGCTCGATATGAAGGCGGGGCTTGCGTACTACCAAGAAATGTTCCGAACGCTGAAGTCGAATTTTCCTCACGTGCACATCAAGGCGCTCACGGCTGTCGAGATTGCGCATATCGCGCGCATCGAGAAGATGACGTGGAAGGACGTCCTTATTGCGCTCCGTGAAGCCGGCCTCGACACGATGCCCGGTGGCGGGGCGGAAACGTTCAGTGCGGCAGTGCGCGATCAGATCGCCGGAAAGAAACTGGCCGGCGCCGATTACATCGGTGTGCATCGCGCCGCGCACGAGCTGGGGATTCGCACCAACTGCACCATGCTCTACGGACATGTCGAAACGGTCGAAGACCGGATGGAACATCTGCAGATGCTGCGCGACCTGCAGGATGAAACTGCCGGCTTTCTCGCCTACATCCCGCTCGCCTATCATCCGGACGACAATGTGTTGGGTGAGGCCCTGGGGCGACAGGGCACATCGACGAGCGGTGTGGACGATCTCAAGATGCTCGCCATTGGGCGGCTCTTTCTCGACAACTTCATGCACATCAAGAGTCATTGGATCATGGTCACGCAGGCCCTGAGCCAGGTGTCGCTGCATTTTGGCGTGAACGATCTCGAGGGCACCGTGGTGCGCGAAAAGATCTATCACGCCGTTGGTGCGCACACGCCGCAGGGGATGACACTCGACGGGTTGCTCCAGTTGATTCGAGGTGCGGGGAGGATCCCCGCCGAGCGCGACTCGTTCTACAATGTGATCCAGACATTCGCAGCGCCTGTCGTCGAACCGGCGGCGGTCTGATCATGCGCGTCGGCCGGATCCCATACATCAACTGCTATCCCGTATACGGGGCAGTGGACCGTGGGATTGTGCCGATGGACGCCGAATTGATAGACGGCGTACCGACCGCGCTGAATTCGCTGATGGCCAACGGCACGCTCGATGTGAGTGTGGTGTCGGCTGTGGAATATGCCCGCGATTGGGAGCGGTACTTACTGCTTCCTGATCTGGCGATTTCGTGTGACGGCCCGGTACGCAGCGTGATGCTCTTCTCCACACGGCCGGCCGGCGAGCTGGATGGACAGGAAGTACTGGTCAGCCGCAGTTCGATGACCAGCGTGCATTTGCTCGAGTTGCTATTTGAACACGTCTGGAAAGCAAAACCGAAGTTTGTGGCCGGCGACGCTGAGGCATCGGACTTCCGTGTTGCCAACGCGAATGTAAACTGCGCTGCCCGCCTCGTGATTGGCGATGCGGCGTTGATGCTCGCCTCCGGCACACTGCCGGCGCCATACGATCACGTTTACGATCTTGGCGACGAGTGGAAGAAGTGGACCGGCCTGCCGTTTGTGTTTGCCGTCTGGGTTGCCCAGCGCACCGCCAATACCAGAGACGCGCTGGGCGTGCACGCGGCCCTGATCGAGAGCCGCAATTGGGGACTCAAGAATCTTGCGACCCTCGCCGAGCAGGCCAATGCGAATACCGGCGTACCGTTACAGGCGTGCAGCGAATATCTCAGCGGTCTCGATTACGGATTTAGTTATCCGCACCTTGGTGGCCTGACCGAGTTTTACCGCCGCCTTACACTTGCCGGCAAAGTGGCACCGGGCCGGCTCGCGTTCCTCTCATCCTCGTTTGCCGCATGAAAGATCTCATCAGCTGGTATAAGAACGCGCCGCTTCTGGAACTTGGTGCCGAAGCCGATCGAATCCGAAAGGCGCTGCATCCCGATGGCGTCGTCACGTATATCGTCGACCGCAACATCAATTACACCAACGTGTGCGTGGCCGATTGCGGGTTTTGCGCATTCTATCGTCGTCCCGGCCAGGCCGAGGGATGGACGCTGAGCTATGAGCAAATCGGTGCCAAAATCGACGAAGTGAAGGCGCTGGGTGGCGTGCAGATTTTGATTCAGGGCGGCCACAACCCGTACATCCCGTTTGAGTGGTATCTCGACCTGCTGCGGTACATCAAGCAGTATCATCCGATTCACGTGCACGGATTTAGCCCCAGCGAAGTCGATTTCTGGAGCACGCTGTACCGGATGCCGGCGGTCGAAGTGATTCGCGAGCTGGTAAAGGCCGGCCTCGATTCCATTCCGGGCGGCGGCGGCGAGATTCTTGTCAAGCGGGTGCGCGATCAGGTCGCCAAGAAAAAGGCCGGCGCGGATCGCTGGCTTGAAGTGATGGAACTTGCTCACGGCGAAGGACTCCAGACCAGCTGCACCATGATGTACGGCATTGGCGAAACACTCGAAGAGCGGTTCGAACATTTGACACGGCTACAGGAACTGCAGAAGCGCACCGGCGGGTTCACCGCGTTTATTTGCTGGCCGCTGCAGCCGGAGAACACGCCGACGATGAGTCATATGCCAAAGACCGACGCGGTCGACTACCTCCGCACGACGGCCTTTGCACGCGTGGTGCTCGAAGACATTCCGAATATTCAGGCGAGCTGGGTGACGATGGGGCTGAAGATCGGCCAAACGGCACTGCATTTCGGTTGCAACGATTTCGGTTCGTTGATGCTTGAAGAGAATGTCGTCTCGGCGGCGAACACAACGTATCGTACGAGTATCGATGAAATGGAACGGCTCATTCGTGAGGCCGGGTTCGAGCCACGCAAGCGGCTCCAGAATTACAAACTCATCGAAGCGGCCGGGACGGTAGCCGCTTGATCGTCGTGGACTGCTGTCCGGAGGGCCGATGAAAACGCGTGTCGGAATCGGGTACGACTCACACCGGTTTGCCGATGGTGATGGCCTCGTGCTCGGCGGCGTGCACATTCCGGCGTCCGTGACGTTGGTGGGTCACTCCGACGGTGATGCCGTCGCGCACGCGCTTGCAGACGCGATTCTCGGTGGTGCCGGAGTCGGTGATATCGGCGAACTATTTCCCGATACCGACGCAGTCAACAAGGGGCGCGACTCTATCGAGATGCTGCGATTGGCCGTCGAACGGGTGCGCACGGAGGGCTGGCGCTGCGTACAGGCCGATGTAACGGTGATCTGCGAGCTGCCGAAAATCGGGCCGCACCGCGCGGCGATGCGCGAACGGCTCGCTTCGGCGATTGGAATTGCGTCTTCCGATGTGATGGTGAAAGGGAAGACCAACGAGAAACTCGGCTGGATCGGAAACGGAGAAGGGTTGGCAGTCATCGCCGTGTGCACACTCGAGGCTCTATGATGTCATCCTGCGTCAACTATTTTCCGGCTGCAAATCTCGATGGGTGATATTCTCGACGCCATTTCGAATTGGGTGAGCGGTATTCCGCTGCCGGCGCTGTATCTGATGATGGCGCTGACGTCATTCATTGAAGGGATTTTCCCGCCGGTGCCGGCGGATGTCGCCGTGGCGCTCATTGCGTTCATCGCGGCCCGCCGCGGAGCCGACTTTACGATCACGGCCGTACTCATCATCCTTGGCAGCCTGGCCGGCGCGATGACGATGTATGCAATCGCACGCCGCTATGGCGCGGCGTGGATGCACGCACGGCTCAAGAAGGCTGGCGTCGACAATCTCGAGAAGCGCCTTGAGGTGATGTACTCGCGCTATGGACTGACGGCGCTTCTGGTAAGCCGAATGATTCCGTTTCTGCGTATGGTTGGCCCCCCGATGGCCGGCGCAATTCGCATTCCGCCAATCCGCACGGCGTTCGTGTTTCTTCTTGTGTCGACAGTGTGGTACGGCGCGATTACCTGGATGGCATTCCGCGTCGGCGATGATTGGGATACCATGCAAGTCGCCGTCGCGCACTTCGCGAAGCGAGTTGGTATTGTTGCCATCATTGCGTTGGGGCTGATCGTTGCGATCGTGTTCATTGTGATGAAGCGGCGAGCGGCAGCGAAGCTGACTGAGGCGCTTTTGGTCACGAAAGAACAGCCAGGCCCTTCCGACGAACAACAGAGCCCCAAGGACAGCTGATGCTCCCGGATGGCGTTTCGCGCGCCTTCCTGCTGGAGCGGTTCAGCGAGTACTTATCGCTCGAAGAGGGATCGAGCCCGCGCACATTGGAAGCATACGGCCGTGATTTGTCGCGCATGGCGGAGTGGGGCGTCGCCCATGGCCGATCCGCACCATCGGAGCTCACCGGCGGCGAT
>JANYKA010000224.1 GCA_025358315.1 Gemmatimonadota bacterium
CGTGTCCCACATAGCGGTACTCGGCGCAAGCGAGAACACATACAACACGAAGACCGCCAACGCCGCGATGACGGCCTCGCCATACGGTGCGCGCGCGGTGTCTTTCGAATCGACGGGCTCGCGTCGCCGAATGATTGCCAGAGGGACTAATACGCAGTATCCAAGAACCAGCAGTGACGCCGGCACTGTTGTGCCGCCATTCCATAGCGTGACAAAACCCCCGGCGATCGAAGCGCCGGCCAGAATCCAAAGCATCATGTGTTGCTCGGTTAGAGTGAGTCGGGGTACACGCGTTGCGGGGCGGTCACGCCTGCCGGAAGAGGCGCGCGCGGCGCCGAGCGGTACGTCATATCGGCAAGGACCGGAAAGCGATGCACGTCGGGTACTATGGAATGGAGCGTGGCAAGCGTATCCAAATGTGCCGGTGCCGCCATTCGCGCCGCATCCTGACGCTGTACCGTGCCGCCGGCGATCATCAGCGTGGCACTTGCTGCCAGCGCAAACGCGGCAACCGGCGACAGCCATCCACGTCGCGCTGGTCGCGCGGCTTCGCGCCGCACGGCCGACATCACGCGGGCCCGGGATACGGCGCCGAAATTCACTTCGCGCCGAAGTTCATGGCGCACAGATGCAGAAAGCATTTCGTCAGACTCCGGCACGGCTGGCCTCCAGTAGAGCTCGCAAGCGTTCACAGGCGCGACGCACGCGCATTTTCAATGCAGAGACACCCGCGCCAGTGAGCGCTGACATTTCTTCGAATGTTTTGTCTTCGGAAAATCTGAGCACGATAGCTTCCCGTTGATCTGTGGGGAGTTGGGCAAGCGCGTGCGCGATTTCTTCGCGCAACTCCAGTCGGTCGGCGTGGTCATCCGCGTCGTCCCATACGAGCACCGAGTCGTCGAGTTCGCAGAGATCGACCCGCCGCGCCACCATCGTGCGGCACCGGTTCGTGAGGATTTGTAATAACCACGCATCGCACCGGCCCCGATCCTCGTATGTCGGCAGGGCACGGTAAGCCCGGAGGAAGGTCTCCTGCACGGCCTCTTCGGCGTCGGCACGATTGCCAAGAAGATGGAGGGCGTACCTTGCCAGACGGTTATGGTGACGATCCACCAGGATCGCAAAGGCCTCGACGTCGCCACCGAGCACTCGTTGAACAACCTGGCCGTCTGATTCCGTCACACTGATTAGAACCCCGCGATTATCGAAAAAGACACATTCGTAGTATTTTGTACTTCCGTACCCATCCACGCCACCGTACCCGGGCCGTTCGGCACTCATTCTAAAAGCCATAGGAAAAATCACCATGCGATACACGAATATCCTCGGCACGATCGGCAACACCCCTCATGTCCGGCTCAACAGACTGTACAGCTCCATCGCGCCCACGGTGGAAGTCTGGATCAAGCTCGAGCGCGCGAACCCGGGCGCAAGCATCAAGGACCGCATTGCGGTGGCAATGGTCGAAGACGCAGAGCGCCGAGGCATTCTCAAGCCCGGCTCGACGATTGTCGAGCCAACCTCAGGCAATACCGGCATTGGCCTGGCGATGGTTGCGGCAGTGAAGGGATATCGTTGCATACTCGTGATGCCCGATTCAATGTCGGTCGAGCGACGTCGCGTGATGACTGCCTACGGCGCCGAGTTGGTTTTGACACCGCGCGCTGAAGGGGTGAAAGCGGCTATTGCCAAGGCCGCGGAAATCGTTGCGGCGACACCGGGTGCGTGGATGCCGCAGCAGTTCGAGAATCCGGCGAACATCGACGTACACGCGCGCACGACCGCCGAAGAGATCTTACGCGATTTTCCAGAGGGGATCGACTATATGATTACCGGGGTAGGTACGGGTGGTCACATTACCGGCGTCAGTGAGATGCTGAAAAAACATTGGCCAAACCTCAAGACGTTTGCGGTAGAGCCGACGAAGTCCACTGTCATCGCCGGAGGCGAGCATTCTCCGCACAAGATTCAAGGGATCGCCACCGGTTTCATTCCTGCAAACCTGCACACGGCGACGCTCGATGGTGAGATCGCGGTGACTGAAGAGGACGCATTTTTGTATGCGCAGCGGGCGGCGCGCGAAGAGGGGCTGTTCATCGGCATTTCGTCCGGCGCATCACTTGCCGCCGTGGCGCAGCACCTGCCGAAAATTCCAGCCGCGAGCCGCGTGCTGACATTCTGCTACGACACCGGTGAGCGTTATCTCTCCATTGAAGGGCTGTTCGCATAGATTCAACGCTTCCCGGTTCCTCTGTCCCGTCTCAATCGCACCTGATGACTGACCGTCCACAGCGCGCGCATCGTGATTTCCTCGTCATCTCGGACTTTACCAAGTCCGAGATAGACGGGCTGTTCGGGCTCGCCGAGCGAATGCGGTGTGGTGAGTACACGTCGAAGCCGCTCGCTGGCAAGACGTTGGGGATGATCTTTACCAAGTCATCCACACGCACG
>JANYKA010000078.1 GCA_025358315.1 Gemmatimonadota bacterium
TCGCTTTGTCAAGCCGGGCGGCTACGTGATTATCACCACGCCGCGTAATCAGTTGCGCTCGCGGGCATGGTACAACGTGATGCACGACACGCTGAACTACGGATACCGCGAGCTGATGGACGTGCGCCAAATGGGGCTGTATACACACGAGAATGGCTTCGACATTCAGCGCGCCGGTGTTATCAAGGCGCACAATGGACTGATCTGCAAAGTGCGCGGCGCGGCGTAGTGACAGCGGTGGCAGACGTACGCACCCTCGCATTGCCCGTGACACGTACGGCGCGCGTCGCCCTGCTTGGGCCGGCGACACCGGCCATACGCGAACTCTGGTTTGTATTGCATGGCTATTCGCAGCTCGCCGCCACTTTTATTGAAGATTTCCGGGCAATTGACGACGGTAGCCGGCTCATCATTGCGCCCGAGGCGCTGTCGCGGTTCTACGACGGCGAGCTCTCGGCCGAGTCGCATCGCATCGGGAAAGTGGGCGCGAGTTGGATGACCAAAGAGTCGCGGGAAGCCGAGATCAGCGACTATTTAGGCTACCTCAATGCGGTCCGCACGCACGTGACGGGGCTACTGGGCGGCGCCACACCACGGGTGACCGTGTTGGGTTTCTCGCAGGGAGGATCGACTGCCTCTCGCTGGGTGGCAGAAGGAAAGGTGACGGCATCGCGCCTGATTGTTTGGGGATCGTCGTTGCCAATGGATGTGGATATTGCCAGCCCGACTGCGCCGTTGCGCCGTGTCGATCTGGAACTGGTGATTGGCTCCCGCGATCAGTTCGCGACGCCGCCACTCGTCGAGAAGGAAACCGCGCGACTGAACGCCGCCGGTTATCCATTTAACTTCCGCGGATTCGATGGCGGCCATCGCCTCGACGCCGACGTGCTCCGAGCAATCGCAGGCGTGATCACGCCCGGCGACGCCACCGGCACTTAAAAAATCCCCTGCACGCTGCACGCTCCGTTAGCGCCCCCGCCGCTTATCGATCTCCCTCCGATCCTTCTTAGAAGGCTTTCCCGAACCGGGTTCCATCACCGGCGCCGCGTGCTTCAAAATCCAAGCGTGTTTTTCACGCGCTGTCACGGACGCTTCTGTTTCGGTGTAGAGCAATGCCGCCTGCGTGGCCGGTCCGCGCCGGTCGCTCAAGGCGCGGACAATCACAACGTGCTCGTACGGGCCCAGTCGCAGTTGCACCGAGTCGCCAATTTTGAGGTCGCGGGATGGTTTCACGCGCTCGCCGTTGACTTCAATCTTCCCACCGGCAATAGCTTCAACAGCGAGCGCGCGCGACTTATAGAAGCGGGCGGCCCACAACCATTTGTCAACGCGCACGGCGCGCGGTTGCGCCGATGGACCCTCCCCACTCTCCCGTTTCATGCATTCCAATATGCGTCTGACGCTGCTGCTCGTCACGATCGTCGCTGTCGCGTGCTCCTCCGGCGTTGACGAAAAAACGCGAGCCGCGCAGGTTGCCACCGCCGGAATAGCGGCGGAATCGGCGAAGGCCGCGGCTGTTCCGGCGCTCCCCATCACGGGGCTATGGGATGAGCCGCATTTGATCGACCGGCTCGTCCATGCCGGACTGGCGCCGCGGCAGGCAACCGGCACACCAGTCGGCGGAAAATACTGGGGCCGCCCGGTCACCGCGCTGCGACTCGGCGAGTCGACGCTGTACGTGTACTTTTATGCCGACAGCCTCGCACGCCGCCGCGTCACCGTTACGATCGATTCCGCGACCGCTGCACCGCAAGGAATGGCGAGCCCGTATCCCGTGCCGCGCTTGCTGATTGTCAACAACAACTTGGCGGCCGTATTCGTTGGTGGAACGGACCGGGCGCAGGAGCGGGTGATGCTGGCCATCTCGGCCGGATTGCCTTCGCCCCGCTAACGGTACGTGGCGCCCGCCCGCAGCGCTGGCGATATTTCGCTATTCCGACCTTCACTTCTTCGAGGCCTTTTATGCCCCGCCTGCGCATTGTTGCTACAGCCGTTGCCTTCTTCGTTCTGGCAGTTGTTCCGGTGGCCGGCACGGCCCAGGCGCTCCCGTCTGCCAGCGCGCTGATGGCCAAGCACGATGCGCTTACCGGTGGCCGCGCCGCGATGGCGAAGTATTCGTCTATCAAGGAAGTCGGCACGATGAACATTCCTGCGGCCGGCATTGACGCAACGATGGAAGTTTACAAGGACAAAAGCGGAAAGTTTCTGCAGAAGATGGTGCTCGGGGCGATGGGCGAAGCGTCCACCGGCTTTGACGGCACGACGGCGTGGCAAATGCAAATGGGGAGCGCCTCGATCATCGGCGGTGATCAGGCAAAAGCCATGAAAGTGCAATCCGACTTTTTCAGCGGTTTTCACGATGCGGCAAAGTACAAGAGCGCTGAGACGGTCGAGCTCGCCGATTTTGACGGCCGGAAATGTTATAAGGTGAAAGTGGTGCTGCTCGACGGGACCGAGACCTTTGAATACTTCGACGCCACCACCGGCCTCGCGGCTGGCACGACGCGCGACGTCGAATCGCCCGCTGGCAAAATCACAGCAACACAGATACTGAGCGAATACAAAGACTTTGGCGGTGTGAAACTTCCGACGAAGACCACGGTCAAGGGCGGTCCGGTGGAAGTGACGATGAACATCGCGTCGGTGGAATTCGACACCGTTGCCGCCGCCGCATTCGTCGCTCCCGATGCCGTCAAAGCGCTGGTGAAAGCGCCGCAGTAAACGGGATGGGCGATCAGGGCCGAACGGTCAGGGCGCGCGCGCGGTCGAGTGCGTCGTCGATCCCGCCCACGCAATTGTCTTCGCCCACCACGTCGAGCAATCCGGATTTGGTCAGAGCGACCATCGGTTGCGCGTGCAAGTCGGAGAGCACGAGCGCGGGGCCGCCGGCACGGCCCTTCCTTGCCAGATCGCCAATGAGCGCAAGACCGGTCGCATCGAGCAGGCCGACCTTCCGCATCCGCAGAATCAGCACCTTTGGCGGCCGCGACATCGACGCCATCGTTTCCTTAAACTTCTCC
>JANYKA010000012.1 GCA_025358315.1 Gemmatimonadota bacterium
CGAGGCGAGCACCATTCCCACACCCAGCGCGACGGTGAGGTCGACGAACACCGTCAGTGAGAATGTCACCAGCAACACCGCCACATCTCCGCGTGGTGCCGCCAGCAATGCGCGAAAGGTGCGCCATTCACTCATATGGTACGCGACCACCACCAGAATGCCAGCGAGCGTGGCCATCGGAATGAGCGATGCCCACTTGCCAAAAAATAGCGTAATCATCAGCAGCGTGACCGCATGTACGATGCCGGCGATCGGGGTGCGCCCACCCGCTTTGATATTCGTGGCAGTGCGGGCGATCGCACCGGTGGCAGGAATACCGCCGAACAGCGGCGTCACAATATTTGCGATACCCTGTGCCACCAGCTCCATGTTGGACCGATGCCGGCTGCCGATCATGCCGTCGGCGACGACGGCAGAAAGCAACGACTCGATGCCTGCGAGCATTGCGATGGTAAATGCCGGCGCGACGAGTCGTGAGATATCGGCAAGTTGCACGGCCGGCCAATGCGGACTTGGGAACGATGCGTCAATGCTGCCGAATCGCGAGCCGATGGATTCGAGCGGGAGGTGCAACAGTTGGGCGAGCAGTGTCGTGACAACGAGCGCGACAAAAGGTGACGGCACTTTGGTGGTGACGCGCGGCCAATAGATCACGATCAGCAGCGTCAGCGCACCAATCGCCAGCGCGTACAGGTTCACCGAGCCGACATGCTCGGCATACGCCGCAATTTTCGCGACGAACTCGGCCGGCACCATGGTCATCTGCAGGCCGAAGAAATCGCGCAGTTGGCCGCTGAAAATAATAATTGCGATTCCGCTCGTGAATCCGGTCACAACCGGATACGGAATGAATTTGATGGCGCCGCCAAGTTTCGCGACGCCGAGCACGACGAGGATGACCCCTGCCATCATCGTCGCCACGGTGAGGCCGCCCACACCGTAGTGCTGCACGATGCCGTAGACGATGACCACGAAAGCGCCGGTCGGGCCGCCGATCTGCACGCGCGAACCGCCGAGCGCCGAAATGAGGAATCCGGCGATGATCGCCGTGTAAAGCCCCGCTTGCGGGCCTAGGCCGCTGGCAATCGCAAAGGCAATCGCCAACGGCAGCGCGACGATTCCGACGACGACGCCGGCGGTGATATCGGCAATCGCCTGTTGGCGATTATAGCCTTTGAGTGTCGTGAAAATTTTGGGAACTAGCATCTAATCGTCGCTCCGCGAACGGCGATCGCGCTTCTTCCCGGCTTGACGCTTTTTTTCGGTGAGTCGGTTCTCCACCGACGACCGCGTCGGTTTCGTGCGGCGACGCACCTTTGGCACCACGAGCGAACGCCGTACCACTTCGGCGAGCCGTTCCTCGGCCAGACTGCGATTTTGGCGCTGACTTCGTGTGTCACTGGCGACGACCCGGAGGTTGCCTTCGCCGTCAATGCGCGTTGCCAGCATAGTGAGCGCCCGGAACCGCTGGGCGCCGGTCAATGCCGATGACGTGCGGACATTCCATACCACTTCGACTTTGGTGGACGAAGTATTGACGTGCTGTCCGCCAGGACCGCCGCTTTTGGTCGCGCGCACCACGAGTTCCGTCAATGGAATGACCACGCTACCATTGATCCGAAGCCCACTTTGGTCGCTTCCGTCCATTTTCCTCCAAGCCAAGTTGCTATTGCAAAACGCAACGCTTGGGCACAGTCTTAACGCATTGCGTTTTGCAATACGCCAGAGGGCAGTTGCTCAAATTCCTGTCACGTCCAGATCGAACCGTCCTCGCAGCACTCGAGCCCCGGCGCTTAATACCTTGGCTCTATGTCGCACGCTTATCGATTGCGACCGTCATTCTTATCGCGGCATTAACCACGTGGAAGGACGCTCCGAGCGACAAGACGTTTGTCGCGACGCTCTGCTTCTTCTTCGCGATCGTATTCACTACCGCATCGTTTGTCTGGACGGAAGTTAATCAGCGCCCGCTCACTGAGGGGTTCTTTTATGGTCATCTCGTCGCCGATCTGCTGATCGTCACCGCCGTGGTGCATGTTACCGGCGGAGCTGTATCGGGATTTGCCGCACTGTATATCCTGGTCAATGCGAGTGCGTCGCTGCTCCTGCCGATCGGCGGCACACTCCTCGTCGCTCTGCTGGGGCTGGTGATGTATGGTGCCGACGCCGTGTATGTCTCGCGCGTCGCCGGCGACCGGCTGGACTTGGAAATCTTTATCCAGATCGGCGTGGTCTCGCTGGTCGCGGTGATCACGGGGTACATCAGCGGGCGGTTGCGCGAGACCGGCCGCGGGCGCGAACAGCTCGTCGCCGAACTGGTGGGCGTCCGGCTCCGCGAAAAAGATATCCTGCGCAACATCAAGAGCGGCATTATCACCGTCGACGCTGCCGGTGGATTGCTGTTCGCCAATCCATCGGCATCCGACCTCACTGGCATCGAACTCGAGGAGCGCATTGGACAGCCGATCGTCCGGGAACTCAGAGCCGTCGCACCGGTGCTTGGTGAAGCCCTCGATCTCGCCATCAACGGTGGTCTGCATGCCTCACGCACCGAAGGGCAGATTGCCCACCACGAGCGGTCGTTTCCGCTCGGTGTGACCACGACGTCATCGGACGGCGATGGCCGGCACGTTGGCCGCACGATCACGGCGATTTTTCAGGACATCTCGGATCAGAAGCGGCTCGAACAGCTGAACCTTCGTGCCCATCGGCTCGAAGCGGTCGCCGAGCTGTCGGCGTCGCTCGCTCACGAAATCAAGAATCCACTCGCGTCTATCCGCAGCGCCGTCGAGCAGCTGTCGGCGCGTCAGGCCGCCACCGATGACGAGCGCACGCTCGGCAATCTCATTGTTCGCGAATCCGACCGGCTGTCGCGACTGCTCTCGGAATTCCTCGACTTTGCCCGCGTGCGCGTGACGCGGCGCGACACCGTGGATTTGGCCGCGGTCGTGAAGGGCGCCGCGGCACTCGCCGGTTCACACCCGGCGGCGGCCGGCAATATCGCGCTCGAAGTTCAGGTCGGTTCGGCAGCGCTGATCATTCAGGGCGATGAAGACCTGCTGCATCGCGCGGTTTTTAATTTGGTGCTCAACGCGATTCAGGCCTCACGGCCGGGCACCGCCGTGCGACTCGTCGCCGCGGAGGCGAAGCGGGAGCAGCTCCCGACCGGCGTCCCATTTCCGTTGGGGGCAATCTCAATCCAAATCATCGATTCCGGACTCGGAATTCCCCTTCCGGTACAGAACCGATTGTTCGAGCCGTTTACCACGACCAAGCCGGGTGGCAGTGGGCTTGGTCTCGCTATTGCCCATCGCGCTATTGAAGCCCACAAAGGTGTCGTGCTCGTCGACACCAATGAACGGGGGACGCGCTTTACCGTGCTGTTGCCCCGAACCGACGCCGGAGTCATTGCATGAGTGAACGCCAGACGCCCGCGAAGCAGAAGCCCACTGTTCTCGTGATTGACGACGAATCGGGAATTCTCGAGACTCTCGAAATTCTGCTGCGCAATGAAGGATTTGCTCCGCACATGGCCCTCGGCGGCAAGGCCGGGTTGGAAAAAATCGAATCGCTTTCTCCGGACATTGTGCTGACCGACGTGCGCATGCCACAGGTGGGCGGCGTCGAGATTTTGGCGGCGGCGCGCTCCCACGATCCGGACACGCCGGTGATTCTGATGACCGCCCAAGCGACGTTGCAGTCGGCCATGCAGGCGGTCAATGAAGGGGCGTACTACTACATCCAAAAGCCGTTCCGCAACGACGAACTGCTCGCCATTCTTCGCCGCGCCGCCGAGCACCGTATGTTGCGCGTCGAGAACACAACGCTCAAACGTGAAATCCGAAAACGTGATCGCAGCGCCAGCGGGGCACCGATTGGTTCGAATCGCCGCTGGCTCGAGGTCCTTCGCCTCGCCGAGGCCGTCGCGCCGACGGAATCGACCGTGTTGCTGATGGGTGAGTCGGGCACCGGCAAGGAAGTGGTGGCACGGTACATTCACGATTTGTCGAGGCGCAGCAATGCGTCGTTTCTCTCGATCAACTGCGGCGCGCTCCCCGAAGGGTTGCTGGAGAGCGAGTTGTTCGGCCACGTGAAGGGCTCGTTCACCGGAGCGGTGAAAGACAAGTCGGGACTCTTCACCGCCGCGGCGGGCGGCACATTTTTCCTCGACGAAATCGGCGAAACAACTCCGGCAACGCAGGTCAAACTGTTGCGGGTGCTGCAACATCGTGAAGTGATTCCGGTTGGCGCTACGGAATCGCAGCCGATCGACACCCGTATTCTCGCTGCCACCAACCGCGATCTCGAGGAAGAAATCAAACGCGGCACGTTTCGTCGCGATCTCTTTTATCGGTTGAATGTGATTGCCGTGCATCTGCCGCCACTGCGCCAGCGCACCGACGACATTCCGGTGCTCGCCGAATCGTTTTTGCAGCGCCATGCGGAGCAGCGCAATGAGCCGTTGCGGCACCTCACCGATCTGGCGATGGAAGCGTTGCAATCGTATTCGTGGCCGGGCAACGTCCGCGAACTCGAAAACGCGATGGAGCGTGCCGTGATCCTGACCGCGGGCGAGTCGATCGATGTCGCGGCGTTGCCGGAACGCGTCACGGAACGGCGCGCCGAGCCGCTGGTGCAGGAGCGCACGGCGCCGAATCCGACGATGGAGACGATCGAACGTGCCTACATTCTGTGGGTGCTACAGAGCGAGCAGGGCAACAAGACCCGCGCGGCCGAAGTGTTGGGTATCGATCCCTCGACGCTGCATCGGAAACTCTCACGGTTCGGAGTCGAAGCGTGAGTCGCGACGCCGCCATGAATATCCCGAAAAATCAATGCGCATCCCTCAACTCCGCTTGCCGATGACTTCGCCCGCACGCTACACGCCAACTAACGCCATCGACTCGCTGCCGCGCTTGCGTGGCCGCACGCCGCTCGATCCTTCGGCGCTCGTGCTGTCGGTGCTGATCCCGGTCTACAATGAACTGCATACGATCGAGATCATTCTCGATCAGGTGCATGCCGTGCCAGTGCGCAAGCAAATCATCTGCGTCGATGATTGTTCGCGCGACGGCACACGCGAGATTCTTGAGCGCCTCAAGAACGAAGGACGCATCGATACGCTGATCCTCCACGACATCAATCGCGGCAAGGGCGCGGCCATTCGCACGGCGCTGGCCGCCAGCACCGGCAACGTGGTGATCGTGCAGGACGCCGATCTCGAATACGATCCGGCCGACTGGCCGGGGCTCCTCGAACCGATCATTGATGGGCGCGCCGATGCGGTCTTCGGCTCGCGGTTCTTAGGTGGCCCGCATCGCGTGCTCTACTTCTGGCATTCTGTCGGGAATCTCCTGCTCACGACGTTCAGTAACATGTGCAACAATCTGAATCTCACCGATATGGAGACTTGCTACAAAGCCATCCGCGGTGATCTGGCCCGTTCGCTCACCCTCACCTCCGACCGGTTTGGGTTCGAGCCCGAGATCACAGCGCGCCTCGCCAAGGCCGACGTCCGTATTTTCGAAGTGCCGATATCGTATTCCGGCCGCACCTATGCGGAAGGGAAAAAGATCGGATGGAAAGATGGGGTCGCTGCCGTCCGTCACATCATTCGGTTCAACCTCTTCTAATGAACACGCGCACAGTCGCCGGAGCCGATGACCCACGTCACTGGGCGCCCATGGCGTTGTCCATCGCATTGCTGGCGCTCCTGGCGTCCGTCACGAGCCTCGGCAACGGCTTCGCGTATGACGATCGGTGGATCATCGTTGAGAATGTGCGCGCCCATTCGTTGCACGCGCCGTGGAAGTTTTTCGCCGAGACCTACTGGCCAAATATTCGTGGGGCAGCCCTTTATCGGCCGCTGACGATCATGCTGTACGCCACCCAATGGATGCTCGGCGGCGGATCACCGCTGATCTTCCATGTCGTCAGCGTGGCGCTCTATACGATGGTCTCGGTACTCGTGTTCTGGCTCGCGCTGCAGATCTTGCCGCGCACAGCGGCCTGGGTGGCGGCGGCACTGTTCGCGGTCCATCCCGTCCACGTCGAAGCGGTTGGCAATGTCGTCGGGCAGGCCGAACT
>JANYKA010000145.1 GCA_025358315.1 Gemmatimonadota bacterium
TAACAATGCGCGCCGGCTCGCACTGCGAGCCGGCGCGCTAACATATTCCATGCCGTCGCACCCACCAGCACTACGGCTCCGCCATAGATCATCGTCATCGCCGGAGGACCGTGTACCACGATGACGCCACAGGCAAGTGACAAGGCACCAATTAATCCAACTGCCAGCGGGCCAGCCTGGTGATGCACCGCCCGCCCCTGCCCCAATCCCCAGAGCGCTACGGCAAGGGAAATGAGCATGAGCGGCCAGAGGATCGCGTCGCTCCGCAGGAACGTCAGTCCCATAGCGGCGAGGGCACCAACGATGAGCGGCGTGCCGGCACAACAGAGCGCGGCGATGATCGCACCGGCAGCTCCGGCGGCATCGGCGATTCTGGCGGATCCGAATTTATTTGCCCTATCTGTGGACGCGCTCAAACGTTCTCGCCGCTCGGCGTACAGCAGTTAACGCTCGCCGTTTGCATGGGTGGGCACGGTACGGAACCGTACGAGCAGAAAACGCAGCAGTCGCCGGACTTTGGTTTCAATTGCACGTGACAGCCACTGCATTCGTGGAAAAACATGCACGCGTTGGTTGGCATCGCGAGGCGTTCCGAATGGCCGCAGGCCGGGCAAGCCAAGACAGAGAAGAGTTCCATGATGGGATTGTAGTTAGATCAGCTTCTTGAATGGATCGGTGAGATCCCCCACCGGCCACAGTTCCATTTCGCTGGCCGGATAGGGATGCAAGAGCGCCTGTAACGTGCTCACATCACTCGATTCGGCGAGCCATATTCGGGCATTCCTCTCGTTGAGTATACACGGCATCCGGTCGTGCACAGGCGCCATCAACGTATTCGGTGTTGTAGTCAGGATCGTACAGCTGTTGCCCGCATAGAGTCCGGCGAGCGCAAACGGTTTGCCGGATTGCATATGGATAAAGAAGGGCTGCTTAGTGACCCCCTTTCCGAACGGCGACGGTTTTTTCTGCCATTCGTAGAACCCATCCACGATTACGAGGCAGCGGCCATTCCGGAACGCGTCACGGAAATACGGCTTGCTGGCAGCGGTTTCGGAGCGGGCGTTGAACGGTGCGGGCTTACCCTTGGGATCTTTGAGCCAGGCTGGGACGAGCCCCCATTTGAGCAGGCGTGCTGTTGGGGTTCCGTCCTCCATCACGACGGCGAACTGCTCCTGTCCCGGAGTGACATTATTGGATTGCGTAAGTATCCCCGGCGGGAGTGGCGCCGGGCCGAGGATGGAGAACTCGGGAAAGAGGTCGGGATTCGTTCTAGTGGTGCGACCGCACATAGTGGAGTAGGAAGGAGTATTCGTCAACCTATTTGCGGATTACCGATTAATCCAATACGCCACTTTGACGAGAACGGTTTTCTTACGGTTACACCGCGCTCCAGGATTCAAGACCGGCGTAAGTCGGTTTCAGCGCGTAGATTCTGCGACAGGCAGGAATCTCCGCTTCAATACTGCGCATTTTACATTCGTTAGGAGCGAGCAATAGTGATTGTCAAAACGTTTGCCGTCGCTGCTCTCTTCGTCACCGCTATTTGCGGACTCGCTCTGAGCCCCACTTTCGTTAGCGCGCAACGCATCCGTGAATTGCGGACGGTCTCGCCGATAGCGGTTGCTGTCGAACTGCCCAAACTCGAACTGGAACGCGAACACTCACCACCCGTTCCCCGTGCCGATAGTGGGGAGAAGAGTGCATTCGCCGCCGGCATGTTGAGTTTTCTCGTCCCGGGCACCGGTTCCTTCTATGCGGGCAACGCGGCACATGGCTGGACGCACATGCTTATTGAAGTCGGGACGTTCGGAGTCGGACTCCAGGTTGCCCACACGTGTAATGGCGACCTCGGTTGCGGCTACGGGGTGCTTGCAGGGGTTGGCGTGGTGCTCATCGGGAATCAGCTCTGGTCAATCGTGACGGCGGTGTCGGATGCTCACGCGACGAACCGTATTGCGCATGCGGTGGGAAAGGATGCTTCCGCCACACCAGCAGACCGAGCGCATGAGCACTAATGGTTTTGATTACGACTGGATCATCGTCGGTTCCGGTTTCGGCGGAAGCGTCTCGGCATTGCGTCTCAGCGAGAAGGGCTACAAGGTCGCAGTTTTCGAATGCGGCCGCCGATATGCCGACCACGAATACGCCGCGTCAGCCTGGAATCTGCGGCGTTACCTCTGGGCGCCGTACTTCGGGTTACGGGGCATTCTGCGGCTCACGCCGTTCAAAGACATCTTTATCGCCACCGGCTCAGCTGTGGGCGGCGGGAGCGCGGTCTACGCCAATACGCTGTACCGCGCGCATCCGGCGTTCTTCGAGAACCCGCAGTGGGCAGGCCTCGAAGACTGGAGGGCGACGCTGCAACCGCATTACGAGACTGCGGAGCGAATGCTCGGGGTAGAAACAGTTCCCTTCGCCAGTGGCGGTCAAGAGTTGCTCAAGGAGGTGGCTGCGCACTTCGGTGTGGGCGAAAGTTTCACGCGCACGCCAGTTGGTGTCTACTTCGGCGAAGCGGGAAAGACCGTGCCGGATCCGTACTTCGGAGGTGAAGGACCGGCGCGCACCGGCTGCATTCGATGCGGCGCCTGCATGATCGGTTGCCGCTATGGCGCGAAAAACACGCTGCTCAAGAATTATCTCTGGTTCGCCGAAAAAAGCGGCGCCGAGGTCGTGGCCGATTGCGAGGTTACCGACATCCGCCCGATCGGTGCAGCCGACGGGAGTGACGGTTATCGCGTGACGACGCAACGGCCCGGCGCTTGGTTCGCGAAGCACCGTCGCACGTATACGGCGCGGGGCGTCATTGTCGCTGCCGGCGCGCTCGGCACAAACAGACTGCTTATCAAGTGCAAAGAGACTGGTGCGCTCCCGCGCCTCAGCGACCGGCTCGGTGAACTGGTTCGGACAAATAGCGAATCGATTCTCGCCGTCACCCTCCCCGATGACTCAAGCGCCCCATGGAATGACGTGGCCATCAGCGCGAGCATTCATCCGCGAGCAGACACGCACATCGAATTCTGCACGTACGGTAAGGGTGGCGACTTCATGGCGTTCCTGCTTGCGCCACTTACCGGAAACGGCACGCGATTCACCCGCCCGCTGATGATGCTCGGCAGTATCGTGCGGCATCCGCTGCGCTTTATCCGCGGGCGATGGCCGATCGGCTGGAGCAAGCGCACGCTCGTGGTGCTGGTGATGCAGACGAGTGACAACGCGATTGCGTTCCGCGCCAAACGTAAATGGTTTGGCGGCATCGGTCTGCGGACGGAACAGGATCCGTTGAAGCCCAATCCGACTTTCATTGATGTGGCAAACGAAGCGACGGAATGGATTGCACAGCACACGGGCGGTATACCGCAGAGCGGTTTTCTGGAAGCGACGGCCAACATTCCGACCACGGCGCAC
>JANYKA010000165.1 GCA_025358315.1 Gemmatimonadota bacterium
AGTGCGTACTCGGCCTTTCGCACTTGCTCGGCGTAATACTGCCAATCCCATGGCGCGAGCGTGAAGCCGCCATTCTGTGCATCAATGAGCGTCTGCATTTTTGCCGCCTCACTGCGCGCCCGGCCCGTCGCTGCGGGAACGAGATCGGTGAGCAGCTTGATCGCGGTCTCCGGCGTGTGCGCCATCTGGTCGTCAGTCACATACGCGGCCAATGATGGATAGCCAAGCAACTTCGCGCGGTCGGCACGCAGTTGGGCAAGGCGCCGGATGATGGCACGCGTGTCGTTGCTGTCGCCGAGTTCGGCGCGCGTTGTTGACGCTCTGAACAGTCGTTCGCGGACGGACCGGTTCTTGAGCGATGCTTGAACAGGTTGCTGTGTTGTGTTTTGTAGCGGGAGCACCCACTTCCCGTCGAGTTTGCGGGCCTTCGCCGCCGCGTCGGCTGCGGCAATCCCGGCGTCGCTGAGTCCGTCGAGCTCCGCCTTGTCGGTGATCACGAGTGCGCCCGTCTTGGTCGCGGCCAGCAAATGGTTTTTGAAATTTGTGGAGAGCGTTGCCTCCTCTTTATTCAGCAGGCGCAGCTTTGCCTTGTCGGAATCGGCCAACGCGGCGCCGGCGCGTACGAAATCGCGATAATATCGCGCCACGAGGAAACTCTGGCCGGCGTCCAGCTTGAGGCCGGCGCGGCGATCGAACACGCTCTTGACGCGCTTGAACAGCGTGTCGTTCAGGTGGATCGCGTCGGCGTGCGCGGCGAGCCGTGGCGTCTCAGCTTCTTCGACCTTCTGCAGGGTGTCGTTGGTGTTGGCCTGCGTGATCGCGAAGAACACGTTTGCGGTCCGCGTCAGAAGCAATCCCGACTTCTCCAAAGCGATAATGGTGTTCTCGAATGTCGGTTGCGATGTGTCTGCGACAATCGCATGTACCTCCGCAAGCTGTCGGCGCATCCCTTCGTCGATTGCCGGCTGGTAGTCGGCATTCGTAATCTTGTCGAACGGGGGCGCCTGAAAGGGCAGGGTGCTGGCGCTGGCAAACGGGTTGGCCGGACCGAACGCGGCGGCAACCGGCGTGCCGGGCGTCGTTTCGCGTTTGCAGGCCACCGCCAATAGCGAAAGGGCGATGGCATAAAGGCGCAGGGATTTCATATTGATGGGTGTAAAGGAAACCGTCCTATGGAGAGTAGCTAAAAACCAGTGCTGAGCAATGGTGTCGAGGCGGTACTATATGGATGCGATCGCGGAATTGTGACCTGTCTGGCACAGCCGGTTGGCCGCGTTGGGCTGTATCTTAGTGTCGCCATGAGTCCTGCGAGCCCTGCCGACAACCCTATACGCGAGAAGCCAGTCCTTGTCTGGGTGCTCGTGCCATTCCTGGCCACCGACGACCCGACGCTCGACTATTACAACGACTATAGCCAAAGCAAAGACGAGTTCAGGCGTGCGTTTACGGAGATGGGTATTGAGTGGCGCTGGCAGCCGGTAACTTCGCAAGACTACCGGACCGTGATTGACCGAATCGTTCGCGAGTCCGACTTGCATACGCCGGTCATGTTCAATCTGTGCGATGGCGATGCGACCAATGGCGTCCCGGGGATTTCCGTCATTCAGTATCTCGACGAAATCGGATTGCCATACACTGGCGCAGACGAGCCGTTCTATCGCATCACGACGTCCAAAATCGACATGAAGCACGCCTTCGACCAGGCGGGTGTGCCGACGCCGCCGTGGGAAGTGGTGGCCCGTGATAGCGCATTACTTGCCGCAGTATTCACGCGACATGGCACTCCGTTGATCGTGAAACCGGCGGTGTCGGCCGGCAGCATGGGGATCACGATTCAATCCGTGGTCGCGACCGAAGCGGCACTGCGGGAGCAACTGCAACTCTTGCACGATGGATATCGCGGCTGGGATCTCGCGAGCGGCGGCGTGTTTGTGGAGCGATTCGTCACTGGGCCGGAATTCACGACGCTGATCGTCGGATCTGGCGGTGCGTCGACGGGATGCACGGTATATCCGCCCGTCGAACGGGTGTTCCATGCTGCGTTGCCGCCAACAGAGCAGTTCCTCTCGTTCGACCGGCTCTGGGAAGTGTACGAACGGGAAACGTCGCTCGGCGATGGGGAATATTTGTGGCAATATCAGGCGGCTCCGGCGGCGCTGCAGCAACGGATTAGTGATGTGAGTTTAGCGGCATATGCGTCGGTGGAAGGGCGGGGCTATGGGCGCGTTGATCTGCGCATGGACGCAGAAACCGGAGCGCTCTACGTTCTGGAGGTCAATGCGCAATGCGGATTGTCGGAGGATGAAAACTTCACGTCAATTGGAGCGATCCTGCGATTCGCCGACCGGCCGTTTTGTGGACTGGTGCAGGAGATTCTGAGTGACGCACAGGCATCGCGCCCTGCCGCCCCGGCGCGAGCGCGCGCATGAAAATCTGCGTACTCCAGCCGGACTACTCGGCGTCCAGCGTTGACTATCGGAATTATGACCCGGCCCGCGACCTGTCGGCGCTCCTGCCGGGGCATACCGTAGACCATGTCGCCCTTAACAAGCTGACGACCTACGCCCAACTGCGGCAGCTGAGCACGCAAGGTTACGACATCTTCGTCAATCTGTGCGAAGGGTATCTGGATTGGGACGTCCCATCGATCGACGTGATCGAATCGATGGATCGGCTGCGACTTCCGTACACTGGTCCGACCGCATTGCTCTACGATCCGTCCAAGTCGTTAATGAAATACGTTGCATACACAGTGGGTGTGCGCACGCCTCCGCACGTGCTCGTGACGGACGCGCTGGAGATCGGCTCCGTCGCGGGTCTGCACTATCCGTTGTTCGTGAAGCCCGCACACGCAGGCGACAGTCTCGGCATCGACGAGCATTCACTCGTGCGCGACGCAGTCGAGTTGCGCGGGCAAGTGGACGCAATGCTGCGAGACTACGGCGATGCACTCGTCGAGGAGTATATAGATGGGCGCGAGTTCACCGTGTTGGTCGTGGCCGGTGCGGAATCGGGAGAGGAAGCTACGGCGCTTCGGCCCGTCGAATTTATTTTCCCGGCTGGCATGGCGTTCAAGACGTACGCGCTCAAAACATCGGAACTGCATCCGGAAGCCAATGTTCCCGTAGACGACGCGGCGCTCGCCGCACGCCTTCAGGATGCCGCACTGCGGGTGTTCCGTGCCTTTGGCGGTGTCGGGTATGCGCGCATGGACTTCCGTCTCGATACACGTGGAGAACTGTTCTTTCTCGAAGTCAATTTTACATGCTCCGTTTTCTACAGTGATGGGTACGAGGGATCGGCCGATTATATCCTCAGGAATGACGGGATCGGCCAATCGGGATTTGCGGCGCACATCATCGCCGAAGGAATCGCGCGGCACAAGCGCTCCTGCAAACCATATGCCATGCGAGGGAATTCGATTTCAGGATATGGTATTTTTGCGACGCGGGACATACACGCGGGCGACGTGGTGTTCCACGGCGAAGGGCGCGCCCACCGTATTGTCACGGCCCGGCACGTGCAAACCGCATGGAACGCGAATGACCAGTCGGTCTTTCGCCGCTATGGATACCCGCTCAGCGACGAACTCTACGCGCTGTGGGACGATGATCCCACGGCGTGGGCTCCGCAGAATCATTCGTGCGATCCCAACACGGCGTTCGTCGGACTCGACGTCGTTGCGGCACGCGGCATCCGGAGTGGCGACGAGCTGACGCTCGACTATGCCGCGTTCATGAACGAAGTGAGTGAGCCCTTCGCCTGCAGCTGCGGTGCAGTGACGTGCCGAGGGATGGTCACCGGAGTGCCGGGGAATTCCGTGACGGCCCGTGAGCGTACGCGGCGACGTGGTGCCGAGTGAAACATACCGCGCCAATCCGGCGTGTTCTCACGGAACATCGGTATCAGCTCGCGCTCACGTACACGCTGTTTGCATTGGAAATGTTTGGGACATTGCTGCGGCCATACTTCCTTGGCGCCGCCGTAGACGGGTTGTTGGCTGGACAATATCGCGGCCTGATCCTGCTGACCGTCGTGCATCTGTTGGTGCTCGCGATCGGTACGATGCGCCACATGTACGATACGCGCACCTTTTCGGCGATCTACACGACGTTCGTGACGCGCCTGCTAGCGCAACCGGCCAACGCCGACGAGCTCTCCAAGCGCAGCGCATTGTCCACACTGGCGCGCCAGGTCACCGACTTTCTCGAGTATGACGTCAACTATCTCGCCGAGGCGTTCTATAACATTTTTGGTTCACTCATCTTTTTGTTCATCTATGACCGTTGGATCGTCGCAATTTGTCTGGCGATTCTCCTTCCCGTCTTGGTGCTGGGCCGACGGTATGGGCGCAAGGTGGCGCGGCTGAATCGGGAGCAATTCGACGAACTCGAACGGGAAGTCGATGTCCTCGGCACGCGCGATGTCGGCGCCATCACGGATCACTATCAGCGTCTCCAGCCCCGAAGCGAACTTCAGCAAGTACGTATACATGCCGATGATGCTGCCAAGTTCCAAAGGGATGTCGCCCGTCCGCGTCGAGACCAGCAACGATCCGGTCACCGAGAGAAGCACGAAGAATTCTGTGGAACCAAAATTCCACGCCTCCAGATCCGAGATTCTGATTTGCCAACTGCGCAGACGCTGATAGTGATCCGTGATGGCGCCGACATCGCGCGTTCCGAGGACATCGACTTCCCGTTCGAGTTCGTCGAATTGCTCCCGATTCAGCCGCGCCACCTTGCGCCCATACCGTCGGCCCAGCACCAAGACGGGAATGAGAATCGCCAGACAAATTGCGACAATCCAACGGTCGTAGACGAACAAAAAGATGAGCGAACCAAAAATGTTGTAAAATGCCTCGGCGAGATAGTTGACGTCATACTCGAGAAAGTCCGTGACCTGGCGCGCGAGTGTGGACAGTGCGCTGCGTTTGGAGAGCTCGTCGGCGCTGGCCGGTTGCGCGAGCAGCCGCGTCACGAACGTGGTGTAGATCGCCGAGAAAGTGCGTGTATCGTACATGTGGCGCATGGTACCGATCGCGAGCACCAACAGATGCACGACGGTCAGCAGGATCAAACCCCGATATTGCCCAGCCAACAACCCGTCTACTGCGGCTCCAAGAAAGTAGGGCCGCAACAATGTCCCAAACATTTCCAACGCAAAGAGCGTGTACGTGAGCGCGAGTTGGTACCGATGTTCCGTAAGAACACGCCGGATTGGCGCGGTATGTTTCACTCGGCACCACGTCGCCGCGACCGCTCACGTGACGTCACGGAATTGCCCAGCACTCCGGTCACCATCTTTCGGCACGTCACGGCACCGCAATTGCAGGCGAACGGCTCGCTCGCCTCGTTCATAAACGCAACGTAGTCGAGCGTCAGTTCGTCGCCACGCGTGATAGCGCGCAACGCGATAACATCGAGCCCGACGAATGCCGTGTTCGGATTGCACGAATGATTCTGCGGTGCCCATGCCGTAGCATCATCGTCCCAGAGCGCAAAGAGCTCGTCACTGAGCGGGTAGCCATAGCGACGAAAGACCAACTGATCATTGGCGCCCCACGTGGTCTGCACGTGCCGGGCGGTGACAATGCGGTGCGCGCGACCTTCCCCACGGAATACCACCTCGCCGGCGGAAATGTCCCGCGTCGCGAAAATGCCATATCCAGAAATCGAATTCCCGCGCATCGCATATGGTTTGCGGGAGCGCTGATGTCGCGCGATGCCTTCAGCAATAATGCGCGTCGCAAACCCTGCTTGCCCGATCCCGTCGTTCTTCAGGATATA
>JANYKA010000193.1 GCA_025358315.1 Gemmatimonadota bacterium
CTCAGGGTATGACCAACCTTGAAAGCTAGGCAGGGGCTGGGGGATGGGGCTACTGCGTAGTACCCCATCGGACTTACAAAAGTCGTTCCGCGGCCTTTCGGAGATTCCTACGGGGCGGACGGCGGGCAGCGGACTCGGGGCAGCGTGCCAAACCCACGGCTACCTGAGCACGCGCTCTGCAAAAGCGCGAAAGATTCCGCGATCCCAGGCCTTGGCGTCGGTCGTGAGATCTTCCGGGTGCCACTGTACGGCAATTAGCCACCACGCCGGATCTTCCACTTCGGCGGCTTCTATCAGGCCATCCGCAGCAGTCGCGACGACCCTTAGACCGCTGGCAAGTCTATCCACGGCCTGGTGGTGGTAGGAATTCACCTGCATTTGACTCGTCCCCGTCGCCGCCTCGAGCAGCGAATTTGGCGCAATAGAAACGGAGTGCGAGCGCGCGTCGCGGTCAGTGGCCTGATCATGTTCGACCGCAGATGGCCGCTGCGAGGGAATATCCTGGATCAGCGTTCCGCCCATTGCGACATTGACGAGTTGGATTCCGCGACACACCGCAAGCACCGGGAGCCGCCGTGCGCTCGCAGCTGCCAGAAGAGCGAGTTCTGTTGCGTCACGCATCACATTGGGAGCGCCGGTTGTCGGATGCGCTACGGCGCCGTACCGGGCCGGATCGACATCCTCGCCCCCGGTAAGTAAAAGACCGCCGCAGGCATCGAGAATCTCCACGGCCTGAGCCGGCGTAGTGAGGGGCGGGACAATCACCGGAACCAATCCGGCTCCCTCGATCGACCGCACGTAGTTGCTGCTCAGACGTACTCGATCGGACCCGTTCCAATCGCCCGACGTGGCAGAGATGGCGATGAGCATTTCTATAAGGATTGTTGGGGGTGGCAACAACTGTCCCTCTCACAAACTAAGGCAGTTGGTATAACTTCTCTGCTGGCCGCTGCAGTTTGACACTTTTCCGGCTTCCGATCGCATGTTTGAAGGCCTCAAGTCCACCATTCAGGATTTGCTTCGCGGCAATGTCGCCCCGGCCGACCGCCGCGCGGCGATTGCCGACATGAAGCGCGCTCTCGTGAGCGCCAAACTTGGCGTGGACGACCTGCGCGAAGGGGTGGAGATCACCCGCCGCAAACTGACCACCGAGCGCGATCAACTCGCCACCGCTCAGAGGCGAAAGACGTTGGCCGAAGGAATCAACGACGCCGAAACGATCGGGCTCGCCGAGAAATACGAACTGCAGCACGGCGGCCGGGTGACGATGCTTGAACAAAAACTTGAAGCTCAGGAAGCCGAAGCATCGCTTGCCGAACATGAGTTGACTGAAATGATGTCGGCACTGAAGTCGGCGAACGCCGGCGTGGGTAGCGGCGGCCCGCCTCGCGGCCCGACTGACGAAGAGCTTGGTCTGCCCGACGATGCCAAGTTACAAGCAGAGATCAACAGCATGGCGCGTGCGCACGCGCGGGCGGCGGCTGACAGCGATGCCGACGCGAAACTGGCGGCGCTCAAAAAGAAAATGGGAACGAGTTGACGACTAACAACTGAGTGGGAGAATGAGTGCGCGCGCACTCATTCTCCCACTCGTCAGTTTGTCGGCCGTGCGAGCATATTCTTGATCGGCTTCACCAGTAACGCCAGGATCACCGCAAAAACGAGTGCGTAGAGCGCGACAACGCCGAAGAGCTGGGGCAACGAGAATTTCTCGTACATCCCGGCCACCTGTCCGCCGATGAAATTGCCCACGGACGTGGCCATGAACCATACACCCATCATCAGCGAACCCACCCGGGCCGGTGCAAGTTTTGTCATGGCTGACAGTCCAACCGGGCTGAGGCACATCTCGCCAACGGTGTGCAGAAAATAGCAGCCCAGCAGCCACCACCAGCCCACTCGATCACCGTTCGCGGCGAGTGAGGCAGCGGGCACCATCAACGCAAAACCCAGCGACACAAAGAGCAAACCCAGCGCAAACTTTGCCGTGCTCGACGGATTGCGACGACCGAGCTTTACCCACAGCCACGCGAAAACGGGTGCGAGCGCCACAACCCAGAGGGAGTTCACGGACTGCCATTTCCCTGACCCAAATGACATTCCGAAGATCTCGTTCCGCGTACTGCGCTCGGCAAAGAGTGAAAGTGTCGAACCGGCCTGCTCGAACACTGACCAAAATACCGAGGCGCCGAGAAACAGTACGGCGATAATGCGCAGCCGTTTGCGCTCCTCATCGGTCCATCCCCTGCCGAGCAGGAGCCACGCAAAGAGGACCACGACGGTGACCAGCAGGAGAATGCCAAATGTGTTATTCACTGCCGCGACGGACAGCGTGATCGCGCCCGAAAACTTCAGCGCCACGATTGCAGCGAGGATCACCGCGACCAGTCCGACGCCCTTCCAGAACATTCCGCGCAGGCGTTTGGCTTCTGTGGCATCCGCGACCACGGGGTACATCCCGGCGTCACCCAGCGTTTTCCTGTCGAGCACGTACCAGACCAGTCCAAAAAACATTCCGACTGCGGTCGCACCGAAACCCCAGTGCCACGAGGAAGCGGGTGAGACACCCCACGAAGTAAGGACGTTCTTGAACCATTGCTCCTGGGCGAGCGAGGCTGTGACCAACGGGGCTAGCAGTGCGCCAATATTGATGCCCATATAGAAGATCGAGAAGCCGGCGTCACGGCGTTCATCGTCCGGCGCGTACAACTGGCCGACGATCGTCGAAATATTCGGCTTCAGCAGGCCAGTGCCGAGCACCACGAGTGCCAGGCCGGCGTAAAAACTGTTCACCGACGGTATCGCCAGGACGATATGGCCACACATGATGATCACGCCGCCCCAGAACACCGCCTTTCGTTGACCAATAATTCGATCGGCGATCCAGCCGCCCGGTAGCGACATCAGGTAGACCATCGCCGTATACATCCCGTAAATAGGGCCGGCTTTCGCGGTGGTCCAGCCGAGTCCGCCCGTGGCAATCGGTGCCGTCATAAAGAGGATGAGCAGCGCGCGCATCCCGTAGTACGAGAAACGCTCCCACAGTTCGGCGAGAAATAGGGTGCGGAGTCCTGCCGGGTGGCCAAAAAATCCGGTCTGGCGCGGAAGAGTCACGAAAACTCCGAGTATGAAAGGACAGGGTTTCGGAACGGAATCCTACAGACGGTCTCGAACAATGCTCGTAGCGTGGCGACGCGGATCGGGAACGGGAACTGCATCGAGCAGTGCGCGCGTATGCGGATGAGCTGGTGATGCATAAAGCTGAGCAACCGTACCCTGTTCCACTATCCGGCCAAGGTACATCACGGCGACCCGCGTGGCGATATGTTCGACGAGTGCAAGATTATGGGCAATGAAGAGATATGAGAGTCCGCGGTCGCGTTGCAGGCCGGCGAGGAGGTCGGTCACCTGCATCTGGACTGTGACATCAAGCGCCGAAACCGCTTCGTCGAGCACGATGAGTTTTGGCTCTACGGCAAGGGCACGGGCAATGGCGATGCGTTGGCGCTGGCCGCCGGAAAACTCGTGCGGATACCGCGTTGCATCTGTCCTGCGCAACCCGACCTCGTCGAGCAGTCGTGCCACCCGGTCGTCTGCAGCGGCACCGCGTGCGATGTGGTGCGCGTCAATGCCTTCGCGAATGAGCGCAGCTGCGGTCATACGCGGGTTCAACGCCGGGCCCGGATCCTGAAAAACAATTTGAAAGTGCCGTCGCATGCGACGGAGTGCTGGTCGATCAAGCGCTAGCAAGTCGGCGCCGTCAAACTGAATTGTACCGGCGGTTGGTTCGACAAGGCGGAGTATGGCCCGCGCCAGTGAACTCTTGCCGGAGCCGGATTCGCCGACCAGCGCCAGCGTTTCGCCGGCGTGAATATTCAAGGAGACGCCGTCGACAGCGCGTGTCGCGCCGGTATTGCTGCTGAACAGCTGTTGACGCGACGGATAGACGAGAACGAGTTCTCGAACGTCAAGTAGCGGCATCGCCGTAGTCATCGATGGGCCGTCAATGTTGGCACGGCGCGAATGAGCGCCGCAGTGTGCGGGTGCGCCGGCGCGTGAAAGGCGCGGTCGACCGGCGCATCTTCGACGATACGGCCGGACTGCATTACGAGGACGCGCGAGCACATTTCTGCCACCACGCCAAAATCGTGCGTGATGAACAGCACGGCAGTGCCGGTTTCGCGTTGCAGTTCCCTCAGGAGTTCCAGGATCTGCGCCTGCACGGTCATGTCGAGTGCCGACGTCGGCTCGTCGGCAATAACAAGAGCCGGATTCAGCAGAAGTGCCATGGCGATCAGCACGCGTTGGCGCTGACCTCCAGAAAGTTCGTGCGGAAGACGACGGGCGTAGAGGTCCGCGTCAGGAAACCCCACGCGGTGCAACATCTGTATGGCGCGCTGTCGTGCCACGGCTCGTGACCGCTCGCCGTGAACAATGGCGACGTCAGCGATCTGAGAGCCGACGGCCATCAAAGGATTGAGCGCTGCCGCTGGCTCCTGAAAGACCATGGAAAGCCGGCGGCAGCGCAGGTCACGCATCGCCGGCTCACTCAGTGAAAGCAATTGGTGTGAATCAAACTCCACCCGACTCGCCGCGTCGACGGTCGCGTTCCGTGGCAGAATCCGTAACAGGGCGAGTGCTGACGCCGACTTGCCGCAGCCCGATTCTCCAACCAGCGCGACCATTTCGTGCGCCGCGACCTCGAAAGAAATCCCGTCCACGGCGCGTACCGATTGGCTTCGCGCATTGAATGTGATCCCGAGATCTCGCACCTCCAAAAGCGCGGTCATTGCGCGGACTCCCGCGGATCGACGACAGCCCGCAGGCGCTCGCCGAGTGTGTTCGCCGCCAGCACGGTCGCCACGATAGCGAGTCCGGGGAAGAGTACGAGCCACCACGCGGCAACCGGTCGGTCCGCGCCATCCAGAATGATGTTGCCCCAGCTCGCCAGCGGTTTCTGAATTCCCAAGTCGAGAAAGGCGAGCCCTGCTTCCAGTGGAATCACGGCGGCAAAGGCAAGTGTTGCCTCAACAAGAATGAGCGGAACCACGGCGGGCAGAATATGGCGCGTCAGGATGCGCCACTCACTGACACCGAGAGCGCGGGCAGCGAGTACATATTCGCGATGGCGGATCTCGCGCACTTGTGCACGGATCATTCGACTCATTGGGCCCCACCCGGTACAGCCAAGCACGAGGACAATCGCAATCGCCGACGGCGGCCCAAGGGTTGCTCGCAGCACGAGTAACAACAAAATGCGCGGCATCGCCATGAGCGTATCCACGGCACGCATCAACACGGAATCAGCGAGACCACCGCTGAATCCCGCTGCAGCACCCCAGGCCGAACCAATAGCAACGGCAACGAGCATCGCCGCCAAGCCCACGCTCAACGAAACGCGCGCTCCGTATAGAAGTCGGCTCGCCACGTCGCGCGACGACGGATCAGTGCCGAGTAAATGAGTGCGGGACGGTGGAAGACTCTTGTCCGTGACCATGTCCGCACCGAGGGCATTCGGATCTACGGGTGCGAGTAACGGAGCGAACAGGGCGGCCGCGAACAGCAGGCCTAGCACGACCAGCGCCGTACGGGGTGCCCATCCACGCATCGCGCGATGTACAGCACTGGGACGACGTTCGCTCACGTGAGCTGTTCCACGCGTGGGTCAATGAACACCGCCAGCATATCAGCGACAGCGCTGCCGATCGCCACAAACACGCCGCTGCAAATGACGCCGGCGAGCACCATCGGATAATCCCGGCCCAGCACGGCGTTCACCATTGTGGTACCCATGCCGGGCCAGCCGAAGATTTTCTCCACGAACACAGCGCCGCCGAATAATGCCGGCAAGAGCAAACCGACAATTGCACATAAGGGAGCAAGTGAATTGGGGAATGCGTGACGCCAAAGTACGCGCTGCTCACTTGCTCCGGTGGCGCGCGCCGTGCGAATGAAATCGTCCGGGAGCACTCCAATAACGGCGGTCCGCTGATATCGCGACACTGCGGCGGTGACGACCAAGGCGAGTGTTCCGGCTGGGAGGACGAGGTGCCGGAGCGTATCGACGACGCGACCACCGAATGACATCGAATCGTGCATCGCCACGTCGACCATTCCGGTAACCGGGAACAGGTGCCACCGCACGGAGAGCAATCCGATGGCGGCAAGCGCGAGTAGGAACTCGGGCACGGAAAGCGTGATCATGGCAACAGCGCTGCAGATGCGTTCACCGGCGGTTCCGGCACGCGCTGCTTGCCACGTGCCGACGGTCACGCCGCCAACTAAACCGACGAACAGTGCAGTGCCCATAAGTAGCGCCGTGTTCGGAAGCACCTGCTTGAGGACATCAGCCACCGGCTGGCCGTTCGAGTGCGATACGCCGAGGTCTCCACGGGCGATGGCGCCAATCCACCGAATGTATTGCTCGCCGAGCGGACGATCATAGCCGAACTTCGCCCGTTCTCGGGCGCGGACTTGCTCGGTGATGTTGGGATCGTCGAAACTGAGTCCGAATGGATCGTTTGGTGCCGCGTGGACGAGCACAAAGGACAACGTCACGACGAGGGCGACAACGATCATCGCCTGCGCCGCGCGCACGATCAGAAAACGGCGCACAGTCTGCGGTGCTAGGGTGATACTGGCGCAGCGTCGCGCGGCAGTTGGCCGCCGGGCGCAATGGACCAGGTAGAAAGTCCCACCCACCAGGCATCGGAGCGGAGCGGGCCGATGATCAATCGCTTGTTCGCTCCAGCAACCGTCGCCGGCGAATACAGAAACGCCGCCGGTGCATCGTCGAGAATTAACTGATAGGCGGCCTGGTAGTGCGCCTTGGCTTGTGTCGGATTGACGGCGGCGATTGCGCTATCGACGTGCGCGTCAAATGCGGCGCTGGCGTAACGGCCCGCATTGAACACAGCCGACGATGTGCTCGCGGCCGAGGACCAGGTTTGACGCAACCCGCTCGGGCTTGGCGTGGTGTGCGTCCCGCCCATATTGGCGTCGAATGTTCGTGCTTTGAGTCGTGCGCCAAATGCGCCACCATCCACCGACTCTACTTCAACCTTGGCGCCGACGTCGCGGAGTTGGGCCTGTATGAGCACGGCAAACTTGGCGCGGTTCGCGCTCGAGCTGGGCGTGAGCAACCCAAAGGCCAGCGGTTGTCCGGCGCGGCTTCGCATGCCGTCGGCCCCGGCGCGCCAACCGAGGGAGTCGAGTGTTCGCATCGCCCCCGCACGATCAAACGGAATCTGCGTCAGTGTGGTGCCGGCGCTCCATTGGGTGCTGACGAACGGCCCCAGTGCAAAAGCTCCGAGCGAATCGAACACGTTGCGCACCATCGATCGGCGGTCGAGTGCCATCGTG
>JANYKA010000222.1 GCA_025358315.1 Gemmatimonadota bacterium
ATGGGAGACCGTCGTTTTCTCAAGCCCCGCGAGAAACGGCTCGTATTTCGAACCGGGATGCCAGAGCACCCATCCGTCGTAGCCGGCCGCGTAGACCGCCCGTTTTTGTTCGCGAATCTCATTCGGTCCGTACGCCGGCGCACCGAGCGTGAATGCCTGAAGCCACGGCCGCACGCGTTCGCCGGTGAGCCCCATCTTGGTATTCCGCTCGTGCGCCTTGACGATGGCTTCGTAGACCGTCCTGTAGGGCTCGGCGTTCGGCCGTTTGATATTGAACGATCCCGACGGGTAGTGCGACGGATACACCATTGGCAGCAGCACGTCGGCGGCCGGGGAGAGCAGTTCGAAGCGTTGACCGACTTCGAGTGCGCCCGGAACTGTTGTCACTAAACCAAAAATATCGGCGGTGGTGCGGGCGCCGAGTTTACTGATACGCGAGTGGGCGAGCTTTAGAAACTCGGCAAGCGCTAGTTCCTTCGTCTGCTTCCCCTGGTCGGGAAACAGTTGCTTCGGGAGCGATTTGTACGGTTCGGGAAAGCGGATATAGTCAAATTGGACTTCACCGAATCCGAGCCGGACCATTTCTTCGGCAACCCGGATGTTGTACTCCCATAGCTCGTGGTGAAACGGATTCACCCAGAGCGTCCCTTTCTTGTCGCGCCACGGTGAACCATCGGCTTTGCGGATCGTCCAGGCCGGATTCACCCGCGCCGTGACCGAGTCCTTGAACGTGACGATGCGGGCGATCGCCAAAATCTTGTGGGCCCGAAGCGTGTCGAGCAGCACCTTGAGATTTGGAATCACACCGGATTTGCCAGCGTTCTTCGCGACGATTGGATCAACGGATGTAAAGTTGAGGCCGAATTCGTCTTTGACGTCGATAACCAGCGCGTTGATTTCAGTTGAGTCGGCCATAGCGATCAGTTGACGCATGCGCTTGGTACTTTGCGCCGCGAACCGGTTCACATAGAGGCCGCGAACGATCGCGGTATCGGAGGGCGGACGGGGTGCGGGCTTCGCGGGCGCCTGAGCAAAGGCGGGCACGGCGAGCAACAGCATGATGGAGGCGTATTTCACGCGTGTATATTAATCGGGTGTCACACTCGAAACATAAAACACGCACTGGTGGCCGGTTGCTCGCGGTCGCCGCACTAATGCTGATGGGAGCCGGCTGCGGTGCCGCGGCTCGGGGGCGCGCGCCGGTTGCCGACTTTCTGGTAAGCACTGTTGACTCGTCGTATTGGGTGACCAGCGACGGCAAAACGCTGCGGATGCGGGGCGCTCCGATGTATCTGGCGGAGGTGGACGGCCGGTTCCGCGAGATTTACGTTGCCGACGACGATCACTCCTTTTATGACGCCGTATTCCTTGGGCAGCGCATGTTCAGCCGCGATCTCATTCGCGGCGATTCGATCGAGCTGTTCGCGGACACGCTGGCCCCCCGGATGGCACACGAGTTTGCGCGGGCTCATCCGGACGTCGACCCGCTCAAACCGGATGATGAAATCGCACCGGACCCGCGAATTCATGTGGTAGCGGAGCTCGAGGTGTATGGTGCACAGGGACCATTCATTTCGTATGAATACCGCACGGGAATTGATATCGCGTCCGTACACGGCCGCGACGGTGTGGATTCGCATCACGCCCGCCGCGGAGTGCTCGACCTGCGAACCGGCAAGCCGGCGACGCTCGCGGCGCTGTTCGGCGCCAATGCGGCGACTGGTGCGTTGGCGGCAGCAGCGGCGGAATGGACGGCGGCCCGCGATTCTCTGGTAGCCCGCACCGACGGGCGGAGCCGGAATGCGCAGGTGGCGATCAGCGCGTTTCGGTTCGATTCGACCAGTTTTTCGCTCGAAGCCGCTGACCGCGAGCCGAGAGTGGTGTTCGCGGTACCTGGTGAAACCCGGGGCGAGTCCGGAGCGTCATTCGCGCTGACGCCGCGCGCGCTACCATCCACATCGTGGTGGGCGGCCGACCGGGAGCAACTGCCCGTTGGGCCCGATTCGGTGCGCCACTGGACGCATGGCGCGTTGGAACTCGTCGCCCGCAGTTATGACAAATTCGATCATGCCCAGCTGGTGCTCCGCGATGGCCGTCAGCGTGAATGGGTGATCGGTGTCGTGACGGCACCCGTGCAGCGGGTACGTTGGCTCGGCGCATCGGTTGATGCCGAAACCAGAAAAGCATTGCACAAGGCGTTTAACGAGGCGGCACTGTACGGCGATGAGTCCCGCGTGGCTTCTGTCCCACTCGCGCCGCATCCCTGTTGCGCGTACTACTTCACTAAATGAAAAAGATCGCCGACAGCACCAAGCTATCACGCACCGTTCAGGAATCGCAGCACACGAGTTCGGCGTTGATGATGCCGGCGGATGAAAACGCACTCGGTCACGTATTCGGCGGTGCGATTCTGGCGTTGGTCGACAAGACGGCGGCAGTATGCGCGATCCGCCATGCCCGCGCGACATGCGTGACCGTTTCGGTCGATCGCATCGATTTTCGCGAGCCCATCCTCGTGGGTGAACTCGTGCATATGTTGGCCTCCGTGAACTTTGTCGGCCGGTCGTCGATGGAAATTGGTGTGCGCGTAGAATCAGAGAACATGCTCACCGGCGTGCGGCGTCATACCAACTCGTGCTATCTGACATTTGTCGCCATCGATCGCGACGGCGAGCCTATCGCCGTGCCGGCACTCATTCGCGAAACGGAGTTGGAGGAGCGGCGGCACGCCGCGGCAGGCGAGCGGCGCCGACGCCGGCTGGAGGAGCGTGATGCCGAACGTATCAGTGACGCGGCTCCGCACACCCGGAAGCCGGCGTGACGGCGCGCCGCCGCGCGGCATTGCAAGTGTCGCTCCCGTATACCGTGGATCGGGCGAATCAGGCGCTGCCATTGATTCGGCGCATTGTTGCCGATCTCGTTCGTGATTACGCGGCGTGGCAAGCAGCGGTGAGCCGCTTTGAGTACGCAGCGGCACGGAGCAGCGCGGATGCGCCGGACCCCGAGGCAGACGTGGCACAGCGCGATGTGCAGCGACTGGCGACGGAGATTGACGGCTTTCTGCGCGAACTCGATGCACTGGGCGTGGAGTGTCGCGCCTATGATACCGGGCTTATTGATTTCCCGGGTGAGCTCGAGAATCGTCCGGTGTATTTGTGCTGGATGCTTGGTGAAGCGGCCGTCGAACATTGGCACGACGCCGACGCGGGCTTTGCAGGGCGACAGTCGTTGCCGAGCGAGTTGCTAACCCGCTAGTTGTCGAGGTGCGCGTCGGCAAACGGGACGTCGATTTCCATTCCGTCGCGTGCGCACTGCGAGTTGGGGAAGATCTCGCGTGCTTCGCGTTCCAAATCCGATGGATCACGCGAATAGCGCGCTGAAAAATGGGTGAGCATTAATCGCCGGACTCCGGCGGCCGCGGCAATCGTTGCGGCCTCACGCGCCGTGGAATGCGCGGTTTCGATAGCGCGGGCGGCTTCTTCGTCGCCGAAGGTGGCTTCGTGTACCAGGAGATCGGCGCCGGCCGCGGCGACGTTGGTTGCTTCACAGGGGCGAGTGTCGCCGGTGATCACGACGCGGCGGCCCACACGAGTCGGGCCGACGAGCGTTGCCGGATCAACAGTGCGTCCATCCGGAAGCGTGATGATTTCCCCTTTGTGCAGCTGTCCCCAGAGCGGTCCTTCGGGAATCCCGAGATCGCGCGCCATATCGGGGTGAAAGCGGCCGCGTCGTTCGTCTTCAATGAGCGCATACCCAACTGATGCGGCGCCGCGATGATCCACCGGAAATGGGAGGATCACATATCCCTTGCGGGCGATCGGCGTACCGGGCGTGATCTCGGTGACTTCGAGCGGGAAGGAGAGACGTTCGACGCCGAGTCCGTCGGCACGTTTCATCATCGCCTGAATACCTTTTGGTCCCCAAAGTCGCAACGGCTCCGTGCGCGCCCCGAGGGTCAGGGTGCGGAGCAGGCCGAGGAGGCCGAGAAAGTGATCAGTGTGAAAGTGCGTGAAGAAAATATCTCCGACCGAGAACGAGACCCCGTAACGCATCATTTGACGCTGCGTGCCTTCGCCGCAATCGATGAGCATGGTCTCGCCTTCGCGGACGAGCGCGATCGACGAAACACCGCGTTCAATAGTTGGGCGGGAGGCGGAAGTTCCGAGGAAGGTTAGGGTCAGAGGCACGAGACAATAATAGCGTATCGGCGGGGGGCAGCGTTTCAGGATGCGTTTCCTACGGAGCGGACGGCGGGCAGCGAGATACTGGGCGTTTCCTACGGAGCGGACGGCGGGCAGCGTGTTAACTGGCGGGAGAATCGTTTAGGATATTTGCGTGGACTTCGGGATCGATGTTGCGGCCGCTGACGATTAATGCGACTGGAAAGTTCGGAGCGGCTATAACGCCGGAGAGTAAGGCGGCGATGGTAACGGCTCCGGCGCCTTCGACCTTAAATCCCTCTTCAAACCAGAGATAGGCGATCGCGTTGGCGATCGCGGCTTCGCTCACGGTCACGATATAGTCGAGGGCAGCCTGACCTTGAGCGAGCATCTCCGCGTCGACGAGTCCGGCGAGACCGTCGGCAAGGGTCGGGAGGTCAATGATATCCGTCGGATAACCGGCGGCGAGGGCGAGTGCCATGGCGTTCGTGCGATCGCTTTGCGCGCCGATGATCGAGACGTTTGGTGCCTCGGCGCGCAGCCACCCACCGATTCCGCCGACGAGTCCGCCGCCCCCGACGCCGACAATCACCGTGCGCATTGCGGGCAGATCGGTCAGCATTTCCATGGCGATCGTTCCTTGCCCGGCCATGAGTGCTTGGCCCGTGCACGGACTCACGAACAGTGCACCGGTTTTCGCTGAGTGGGCGCGGGCGAGTAATTCGGTGGCGTCATAGTTCGCGGCGGTCGCGTCAACAGTTGCACCAAGTGCGGCGATGGCGTCACGCTTTACGGCCGGTGCGGTACGCGGGACGAAAATGGTCGCCGCCACACCGAGCGCTTGCGCGGCAGTGGCGATGCCGAGTCCGTGGTTGCCAGCGCTGGAGGCGACTACACCGTGGGCGAGTTCATCGGCACTACGAGATGCGAGTGCGTTCGTCGCGCCACGAATCTTGAATGATCCAGTTTGCTGCTCGCATTCCATTTTGAGCCAGACATCACC
>JANYKA010000115.1 GCA_025358315.1 Gemmatimonadota bacterium
GTGCTGCGGCGCGCCCTGCAGGGATGCTGTGTCGGCGCACGCCGATTAGAACGCGACAAACACTTCGAGCGCGATGCCGTTGCGGCGCGCCGAACCGCGCAACTGCGGCACGTCACGGAAATACTCCACGCCGAGTCTCAGATATTCCGGGAGTGTTGCGGGGATGACACTCCCCAACACGATGCGGCGCAGCGCGTCTTCGGAAGTCTTGCGATTCGGATCGAGAAATTCGTACCGACCAAAAATGGTCCAGTGAGATTTTGGAACGGAATACTCTCCGGACAGCCAGTAGCCGGAACCGTTAGCAGTGGTGCGCGTATTTTGCGTTGAAACAGGCAGGTTCGAATCTTTACTGTACACATATCCCGCAAGCAGTTCAAAAGGACCCATGAACTTGTTGGCGGATGCCGCAAGCCGGTAATAGCGCGTCGTCGGACTTCCCGCCTCCGCGTTTGCCGAGGCAAGCTTTCCGAAATACCCGATGGTTGTGATTCCCGATCCCGCATCGTCCCACATGAATTGATTCGACACGAGAAAATCGTTTTTTGTGTTCGCACGACCTTCTGTTCCATCTTCATTGGGCGCGGATGTTCCGTTTAGAATCTGCACCGAAGTGCGATTCTTTCCACCAAGCACGTAGAATGCCTCAACGCCCGACTGATCACCCGCGAAGCGAAACGGCACCGCCGCAGTTGTGGTTTCGGAAAGCGGTAGCGGAGTGAGAATGCCCGTGGGCCGGTCAAATCCAGCAAGCGCACCGCCCACCAACAAGTGACCTGTGCCCGCGCGCACGCCGCCAAATCCGTTCTCGTTGCCCCAGACAGCACTGACCACCGCCACCAGATCGACCGTCCCTTCCTCCTCGCGCTCCAACTCGAAATACGTGCCGTAACGCTTTCCAATTCCGCCTGCCGCAAACACACTCACCTTCGGAGCAGTGAGCGCATTCACCTCGGTGGGTGCTCGTTCCGTTTTCGCGTAGCTGTAACGCACGATGCCGCGCGTCGAGAGGTACTCCTCAATTTTCTTGACCTCCAAATTTTCACCGATTTCGTTGGGCATACGATACCCAGCCCATTTGAATGCAATGCCGGTCGCGTTCAGTCGCGGCACGACGGGGTAATGGCACCCCGAGCACTTCATGTTGTACTTCCGGGCCCACGCTGGCAAAGCATTGCTGCTGGCGGGCGAGAGAGCGACCAACAGCAGCGCGGTGAAACCCAAATGATTGCTACGCATTGCGTGCTCCTGTGTTTGTGTGTTTGACGAAGCCGAACGCCATAACACGTAGTGGGTACGAACTACGCGCGAGTTTACTTGCCATTCGAATTGCGTGCCTTCGGTTTGCTCGCTTCGGTGGCTTTCGCGTCCGGAGCAACACCACCATTGTTGTCCAAGTCGGGAAACGTGTCATGCATTTCCGGTTTGACTTCCCGACCCGGCGCCCCGCGAAGAATCGCGAGGTAGCGCGACAACTCCTCAATTTCCTGATGACTGAGCACGGGCGGCCCGAATGCCGCCATCTTCGAACCTGGGTGAAAGCGCGCTGGATTCTCAACAAAACTGTGGAGCCAGGCCGTGGTGTGATGCGCACCGATTTCAGTTAGCGCGGGACCCTCATTCCCGCCGCTGCTCATCACCAAATGGCATCCCTGACATTGACGCTGGAACAGCGCGCGCCCTGCCCGCTCCGCCGAGCTTAATGGCTGTCCAGTTTCTGGAGCGATGGTCGGCTGCACGTCGCGCACTGCGGCGCCGATGAGCAACGCGGATCCCCCCAACAACACCGAGAGTCCGACCAGACTTCCCGGTCGATGCAAGAGATTTCGGCGACTGCCACGGTCGAAAAATGGTAGTCCCAACAGCGCTATCACGAGAAGCAACGGCACGCCGACAGCGACGGTGCTCTCCATCGAGCCCGGAAAGAGTTTCAGCAACTGATAGAACGGCAGAAAATACCATTCGGGACGCGGCACGTATGACGCGTCGGTTGGATCAGCAGGCGCTTCAAGCGGCGCGCCGACGGTCACTGCGAGTAGCAACACGGCGATCACGACGACCATCGACGTAATGACATCCTTGCCGATAATGTCGGGCCAGAAACGCACGCCCGCCTTCTTTGAAGCGGCGTAAGCAGTTGTGTAATACCCTGGGTACTTCTCG
>JANYKA010000003.1 GCA_025358315.1 Gemmatimonadota bacterium
TTCGCGCCCTGCTCACAGGTGAACGACGTGCGCAGCGCCGAGACCGCGCCGGTGAGCAGCGTGTCCGCATTCAGCACCCGCCCGCTGAGGCCCTCGTAGCTGAAGCTCGCGCTGCCCAGCCCGCTGTTCAGATTGGTCAGCCGGCCCAGCGCATCCCACTGCGCGGAATTCTGCCGCGGCCCGGAGGTCTGGCGACCTAGCGCGTCGTAGGTGTAGGTGTGCGTGTAGAGCGCCGCCGAGCCGTTCAACGAGTACTTCGTCTCGGAGGCCACCGCGCCATCGCCATAGACACCATCGCCGGGATTGATCGGCACATAGGAATAGCTCGTCGTCCCCGTGCCGTCGAGCACCGTGGCGAGGCGGCCATAGGTTGCTTCGTAGGAGAGGAACACATTCGCCGTGGGTTGGGTGCCGGCGTCGTTCACGGCGTATTGGATCTGCGCGAGGCGGCCCTCCGCGTCATAGGCATAGCCTTTCACATTGCCGCGCGCATCCTGAGCGGTGGTCAGCCGTCCCGTGGCGTCATAGCCGAGCGCCTTCACCTGCACCTGGTCGCCCTGGCCCCAGCGCAGCCATTTGCCGGTCTCGCGCCCGAGCACGTCGTATTCCCAATGCGTCTGGTTGCCCGCGGCGTCCACCAGCGTGTCCACCGAGTTGCAGCAGTTGCCCTGCACATAGCTCACGCTCTTGCCCGAGGGATAAGTCACGCCGGTGACTTTGCGGTTCGCGTCGTGCGCGTAAGTGGTCACGCGCTCGGCGGCACCGGTGAAGAAATCGTGCTTTTCACTCACATCGAGCCGGTCCCAAAGCACCCATGCGCCCGAACCGTCCGGGGCGGTGGTGGTGGTCACGCGATCCAAGCTCGCCAGCGCATTGCCGCCGATGGCGTCGTAGCTCATGCTCACCATGTCGCCCTGCGGATCGGTGACGGTGCTCACGCGCCCGAACGCGTCGTAGCCAAACGAGGCCGTCGCCTCCAGCCCGGTGCCGGTGGCGGCGGTGGCCGTGCTGCGCCGCCCGAAGGCGGCGGAATTGGCGTCCTCGACGTAAGAGACCGAGGAGATTTCACCGATGGCGTTCGTGACCGAGGCGACCTGGCCGCGGGCATTGTAGGTGACCGAGGTCGCGGTGCCGTCGGCCGCAACCATCGTCTGCGGCTGGCCGTTCACGTAACCACTGAACGTGGAGAGCAGATCGGTCTGATCCTCGAAGCTATGCGTGACATGGAACAGATCGCGTCCATTGTCGTAATAGTCATACGCGGTCACGCGGCCCTGCATGTCCGTGACGCTGGTGATGCCGCCCAAAGCGTTCACTGTCGTCCATGAGTTCATCTCCGTGACGCCATCCGGCTGAAGCTGCGAGGTGAGCCAGGGTGCGCCGCTGTCCCCGGCATAGCCCCACACATTGTTTTGCCCCGGATAGACGAGATACACACGGTTGATGAGCGGCATCTTCGTGCTGGCAATCACGGGCAGCACGCCGCCGCCGGGCCGTTCCGCCCAGCGGATGATGCGCGCATTGTCGCGGATGCCGGCCCCGAGCGCATAAGCCTGCTTCGTCCAGTGGTAGGTGTTGTGCAGGTTCAGGCGCGAGGCATCCACCCAGGCCGGAATCGGCTCGCCCTGCGGCATCTCCGCCGGGTCAGTCACCGTGACACGTTCGATGCACTCGTGATGACCCAGCGGATCGGTGACCACCACACGACGGCCATTGGGCCTACCCGAGGCACTTGTGATCACCGTGCTCTCGAAACTCGTCGTGCCGTAGGGCGTGGTGAGTGCCGAGACGGTCGAACTCCCGTCGCCCACATAGGCAAATTCCGAGACGATGCCCACCGGGTCGGTGAGCTTCCAGACGTCACCATTCGCGGTGTATTGGATCGTGCAAAAGCGCCCGAACGGATCGGTCGCCTTCGTGAGCCGCAGCGGATGGCCAGCATCCTCATATTGGAAGGTGGTCGCATGGCCCGTGGCATCCGTGAGTGCAGCCAGCCGCATCCCGCCACCCTGCGCCTCCCAGGTGAGGGTTGCAGCATTCCCAAAGGGATCCGAGACCGAAGTGAGTAAGAGGTAGTGCTGCCCCTCCGGTCCGATGCCTCCATCGGTGGAATAGACCTCTTGCGAATTATCCGTAAGCGTGTGAACCCAAGTTCCTGGCTGGGTCTCCCGAATGCGGTCATTGCTGATTCCCGCATGGCCCATCACACCCGCCTCGGCGTTCGGGAGCTGCGAAAGGGTAGCCTCACCGCCTCGTCCCATATTCAGCCAAACCCGGTCTGTCACTCCTGGCTGAGTCTCGACATATTGTATCCAATTCAACTTCCAGTGGGGCCCCATATGCGTTGTGGTGGCCGTGTGGCGTGCATTCCCAGGCACGGTATCGCTCACATCACCAGAATTGTAATTGAACAATATCCCCGTTTTCGGCCCGAACGCAGGCTCATAAGGGAGCGGATCGTCCGTAATGCCAAATGTACCCCGGAAGAAATCAAACCGGTAATCTGCCATACCGCACCTGCCCAACCGTGCATAAATGGACTGATTCGAACATGGAAGATCGCTTGGGAGAGTAACCTCAGCATCCGCTTCAGCGGATGCTGTATTATTAGGAGCTGGATTGTTCACAAATGTAGCCTTCACCTCAAAATGCATCGTTACTAACTGCCCGGCGGCTTTCACGTTGGGGCTTAATTTGTATGTGATGGTGCGAGTAAAATCGGTGGGGCCTCCCGCCCCGGGATTAATAACCCCACCCACGCCATTG
>JANYKA010000027.1 GCA_025358315.1 Gemmatimonadota bacterium
GAAATGGTGAACGAGCAACTCCAGAACATGCGCGATCAGCGTGCGACCTGGACGCCGGTCGATGAAAAGCCGCGCGAAGGTGATATGGTCGCCGTGATGCTTGCCGTGGCCGACGAATCCGGCACGATTCCCGACGGAAAAGAGTACCGTCTTGTTCTCGGTGCTGGCCAGGCGATTTCGGCAATCGAAGAAGTCGTAATGGAACTCGCACCGCAGGGGACGATTGAGCGCCCGGTGACTTGGCCGGACGATTTCCCCGATGAAACACAACGCGGCAAGAGTAAAACGGTGCGTGTCACGCTCACCGAAGTAAAACGCAAATCCATGCCCGCGCTCGACGACACACTCGCCCGCGAACTTGGCGATTTCGATTCACTCGACGCCCTGACCGCCACGGTGCGCACCGATCTCGCCACCGCGGCCGAGCGCGAAGCCGATGCCGGCGTGCGCGGCGCCCTGATGGATCAAGTAATCGCCGCGAACGCGTTCGATGTTCCGCCGTCGTGGGTAACGCATCTGGTTGGCGCCTACGCCGATGCGTATCAGATTCCGCCTGAAGAACGCGAGAAGTTTGGCGGCGAATTCCATGCGATGGCCGAGCGCCAGGTACGACGTGACCTTATTGTGGAGACGATCGCCGAACGTGAAAAACTGACGGCATCGGAAGCCGACGTGGACAACAAAGTTGCCGAGATGGCGCAAAAACGCGGTGCCGACACCGGACAGGTGTACGCCGCACTGCAAAAGGCGGGACGGCTGCGCGAAATCGAACGCGGCATTACCGAAGATCGCGTGTTCGAGTGGCTGATGGCGAAAAGCACGGTGGAGCAGGAGTAATGATGTATGACGAAATCCTCTGAGGACGACGACCCAATGCCGATGATTCCAAACCCTTACGTAATCGAACGCTCAAGCCGCGGCGAGCGCAGCTACGACGTCTATTCCCGCTTGCTGATGGATCGCATCATCTTCCTCGGTACGCCGATCAATGACGATGTGGCAAACATGATTATCGCCCAGCTGCTTTTTCTGGAAGCGGACAATCCGGGTCGCGACATCCACTTGTATGTGAACTCGCCAGGCGGCAGCGTCAGCGCTGGCATGGCGATTTACGACACCATGCAATTCCTGCGTTCGCCAGTGAACACCATCTGCATGGGAATGGCCGCGTCGATGGGATCGTTTCTGCTGGCCGCTGGCCGCCCGGGCAAACGCTCCGCGTTGCCGCACTCGCGCATTATGATTCACCAGCCCTCCGGCGGTGCCTCCGGCACGGCGGCGGATATCGAAATTCAGGCGAAGGAAATTCTGTACCTCCGCGCCGAGATGAACCGCCTGTATTCCAAACACACCGGACGCCCGGTGGAACAGATTGAACACGACATGCAGCGCGACTTTTTTATGTCGTCCGAAGAGGCCAAGAAGTATGGCATTATCGACACGGTCATCACGCACCGCGATGAAGTAATTCCGCCGTCAATCGCGGCATTGGCAGCCGCCAAATAGGTTTCGGAATGCAGTTTGTGAATCCGTTCACAAGCTGCGGCCCCGCTCAGGGTTGCCGACCCCGCGCCCGGCGGTAGTGTTACTGATGACGGTGTCAGGCGTCGAATCGCGTGACCCCGTGCGCGCAGAAGTTGTCCTTTCGCGGTTCCATCGTTTTATGAGGCATGATTCGAAGCAATGACGTCGATGTCACACGACCGGCACCTCCGGTGCTCATTTTGCGGAAAGTCGAAGGACTCGGTGAGGAAGTTTATCTCCGGGCCGTCGGTGTATATCTGCAATGAGTGCATCGCGCTTTGCAACGAAATCCTCGCCGAGGATGAAGAACGCGAAGTGACCGAGGCCGTAACCCAGGTTCCGGCGCCACAGGAAATTAAAGACGTCCTCGATCAGTACGTGATTGGCCAGGAAGGCGCAAAAAAAGCTCTCGCCGTAGCAGTGTACAACCACTACAAACGCATTAACTCGACGGCGACGCGTCGCGAGAACGACGTTGAGCTCGATAAGTCGAATATTCTGCTGCTCGGCCCTACGGGCGTCGGCAAAACGCTGCTCGCCCAAACGCTGGCGCGCATTCTCGATGTGCCGTTTACCATTGCCGATGCCACAACGCTGACCGAAGCGGGCTATGTCGGTGAAGACGTCGAAAACATTCTGGTGCGGCTACTGCAGGCCGGCGATTTTAATGTTGCCGAGTGCGAACGCGGCATTGTGTATATCGACGAAATTGACAAGATCGCGCGCAAGAGCGAGAACCCGAGCATCACGCGCGACGTCAGCGGCGAGGGTGTTCAGCAGGCGCTACTGAAGATTCTGGAAGGCACGGTTGCCAGTGTGCCGCCGCAGGGCGGCCGCAAGCATCCGCAGCAGGAATACATCCAGATCAATACGAAAGACATCCTGTTCATTTGCGGTGGCGCGTTCGACGGGCTGGAAAAGATCATCGAAGCCCGCCTGGGCCGCCGCCAGATTGGCTTCGGTAGTGGCGAAGGCAAGACGCAGAACGGCAAGGTCGCCGCGGGCCCGACCAACATTTTTGGCGATGTCGAGCCGGAAGATCTGCTGCGCTATGGGATCATTCCCGAACTCGTGGGCCGACTCCCGGTCACGGTACCGTTGCAGGCGCTCGACGAAGAAGCACTGGTGCGCATTCTGAAAGAACCGAAGAATGCGCTCACCAAGCAGTACCACAAGCTGTTCGAACTCGAAGACGTCGCGATCACGTTCGAAGAAAGCGCGCTGAGGGCGATTGCCAAGCGGGCGATCGAGCGCGGTACCGGGGCGCGCGGATTGCGGGCCATTCTCGAGGAAATGCTCCTCGATATCATGTTTGACCTGCCGGGGCGCGACGACGTGATCGAGGTACGGGTGACCGAAGCCTGCGTGACCAATGGGGCGCCACCGATGCTGGAACTTTCGGGCAAACGGCAGAAAAAAGAAGCGTAGCGTGCCGCCGGTCCGGCGGCATGTCCCGCCGCGGGGCAGCGCCCGGGACCAGGAGCTCGGCGGAGTCATTGGCTCCGCCGTTATCTTTTAAGCGATGACAACGCAAAGCTCTGGACCGGCAGATTCCGGAAAACACGATCCACTTGTAATCCGCGACCTAGAGTTCATCGGGGGGATGGCGACCGTGGACGGCTGGCGGCCACAAACCGAATTGCCGGAAGTGGCATTTGCCGGCCGGTCGAACGTCGGCAAGTCGTCGTTACTCAACCGGTTGGTGAGGCGCAAAGCGTTCGCCCGCGTCAGCAACACGCCGGGCCGTACCCGCGAGTTGAATTTTTTCAAAGTCAATCGCGAATTTGTGCTGGTGGACTTGCCCGGCTATGGGTACGCCCGCGTATCGAAAGCACGACGCGCTGAGTGGCGGCCGCTCATAGAAGGCTATTTACGGAAAAGTGCAACGCTGCGCGGCATCGTCCAGCTACTCGACGCACGGCACGACCCCACCGACGATGACCGCCAGATGTTCGACCTCTTGGCAGAGCTGGGTGTGCCGACGATCGTGGTGGTCACCAAGACCGATAAGCTGAAGGCATCGCAAGTCGCGCCGCGCCTGCTGACCCTTGCCGGCGAGCTCGAGTTGGACGACGATCAATTGATCGCTTTTAGCGCCACAACGGGCGCGGGGCGCGACGATCTCGCCGAGGCCGTGATGAGTCTGATCGCCCAACCGTCGTGGAAAGCAGAGGCGTGAGCGAACGGCCGGTGAGCGCGGTGAGCGCGGTGAGCGCGGTGAGCGCGGTGACGCGGCCGACGGTGCGAGTTGCAGCACTGTCGCTCGTGGCTGCCGCGATTGCGTGCGCCCAGGGCGCCCAAGGTGTTCCGGCTGGCCTGGGTTCCCGGGCCGCCGACAGTGTCACCGCAGATTCGGTGCGCAAGGCGTCCCGGTCGGGGCTCCCGCCGGCCGGATTCGGTACGCTGCACCAAAGTGACATTGCGCTGGCGATTCAGAATTTCGGAGTGACGATCACTGCGATTCCACTGGATGAAAGCGTGTTGCGTGCGCTGGCACCGGATTCGTACCGGTCGCTGCGCGATCTGCGGGACAGCAAGAGCAAACGGCTGATGGAAATCCAGACGCGACTCGGCCTGACTTCGGTGCAGGCGTGGTATGTGAACTTTTTTAATGTTGATCTGGGCGAGGCGCGATACGATGCCGGTGATTTATTGTTGCGCAGCGCCGGGCGCGACTTTCGGCCGATCGATATTCTTGGCTTGAAGCCCGGCTGGGGCGACGGCCGACTGCCACAGAAAGGTGCGCAAAGCGCCATCTATGTGTTCGATCCCGCGGTAGATCTCACGCAGCCGATCACGATGTTGGCTGCCGGGCAACAGACGAGCAGCTGGTCCGACAACTTGCAGCGCATTGAGCGTGAACGCGCGCTGGCCTGGTCGCGGGCGTCGGCCGCGACTGCATCAAAAAAACCGTAACGGAGCTCACGCTATGGTACTTCTTCCGCTTCGCGCCCTCGCTCCAAACGCCTCTGCCGCGCTCGCCGCGGAATGGCTCGACGGCATTCGCCACTCGCTCGCCGATTCGGCGCTCGACCGTGCGAAGTTCTGCCGGACGTTGCTGTGCGAAATGGCCTACCCGGAATACGCTGGGCACTGGGAAACGGCGATTGCCGATCCCAAGCTGGCCGCCGGCACGCGGCTCGCACTCGCGTCGCTCGATCCGCGTCACGTCACGCTCGAGCCGGAATACTACGCCGACTGCGATCACGAAAAGTTTGCGCGCGTTAAGCCGTTACTCTGGCTTTGGTACTCGTTCGACCGCTTGCCAGTGGGCGGGCAGAATGTCGAGGCGGGTGTGCAATTCAGGCGCCTTTTGGCACCGCATATTTTCCGGAAATGTGGCGAGCGATTCAAAGCGTTTCAACACGTGGAATTCTCGTATGGGTACAACATAGAGTGCGGTGATGATGTCGTCGTGCATCGTCACGTACTGCTTGACGACCGCGGCGGAATTCTGATTGGCAACAAGGTCTCGATCAGCGACTACGCGAATATTTACAGCCACACGCATAGCATCGTCGATCAGGCCGATGTGACGAACGCCAACACGATTCTCGAAGACGGCGTGCGGATTACTTATCACGCGACGGTGCTGGCTGGCGTACGCGTCGGCACGCAGGGTATGGTTGGCGCGGTTGCGGTCGCCACGAAGGACGTCCGCCCGTACCACGTGAATGTCGGCATCCCGGCGAAGAGTGTGCGGGTGAAGCCAAACGCGCCTCCGGGCGCGCACGATCGCACGGGGCGCGCTGTGGAGCCGCGCAAAGAATAGCGGGCGGTCGCACCATTAACGCGCGCCCGGGCGAGTTCGGGGGAGATTGCTTCTGTGCGCGCGGGCGGGCCCGAGGGTCTCGCTTCGGCTCGCGTCGCCTTACACGCTGCGAGCCTCGCGTTGCGCGCGAGTCTCTTGCTACGGCGAGTGCTCGCCTGCGCGAGACCCTCGGGCCCGTCCTTCCCACCTTTGCTGTTTGGGTCGAGCCCGACCTGTACTCCCCCTCGTGTGGACCGTGAGTCGACGCGCGCACGACCGGAGAATTCGCGTGCTCGCAACA
>JANYKA010000035.1 GCA_025358315.1 Gemmatimonadota bacterium
CGAACCGGTGGACAGACCTGCGGCGCTCAACGGGGTTCGGGCGCGGACAGGCTACGGCTGACCATTAAACATAAAACGCGCGACCGGCGGATGCGAAAATATCCGCCGGTCACGCGACCGTTCTTGCCGATAAATCGTTACTTAGCTTTGATTTTCACTGCGTAACCAGCCTTATCCCACTGCAGCACCAAGTCATCGGTCGAAAAGCTTGTGGTGAAGCGTTCGGCCGAGTCTTTAAAGGAACGTTTTTGCATCGGGATACGTGCGACATCGAACGCCGCATCGTATTCCGTTCCCCAGAGCGCGCGCGGGGCTGGGGCGGGCTGGCCAGCTGGCATCACCGGGGGCGGGGACATGATCAATCGGTTCACGATGAGCATGGTCTGTTTCGCCGACGGGAGTAGCCAGATCGTATAGGTACCGGCCGGAATAGCTTTGCCGCCGATTTCAAGATTTTTGTCCGTCTTGAACTGGGCGGCCCAGTTCGCCCCAAAGCGCCATACGGTGTCGAATGGCACGAGCTTTCCCCATATTTCGCGGCCGCGCATGGCCGGACGGCCATAGTCTACCATGAGTGCGGCGCCGTCAATCACTGCCTTCGCCGTGTCACGTGTTGAGGCCGCGCCCATTTTCTGACCGGCCGCGTCTTTCAATGACCACGCGGTGGCAATGGCGGCGGCATCGACGTCCTTGACCGCGATCCCGACGAATTTTTGTGTGGTCAATGACCCGTCGGATCGCAACACGTGTCCATCCTTATCGGTCTTATAGCCGGTGCGGAATCCCTGATTCACGACCTCGGCAGAGTCGGCACTGATGATGTGCACATTGACTTTCGTCGCACTGTTGTTGGGGCCAAACCCAATGACGTTGACCTCGCCAGCGCGTCGTGCCTGAGCGAGTACGAGCTGATAGAAGATCAGAGAGTTACTGACGGCGGGGAGCGTACCCTTTGGTACCGACGAATGACGGCTGCTGGCGACGCCGGCCGCACTGATCATTTCACGGATCACGCTATCGCCGATGAAGGTCATCTTCATCCCGGTGTTTGCATTCTGCGCCGGGGTGCCATTCGGTTGCAACGGCGCGAGTTCCAGTGCCGAAATACTTCCGTCTTTCGCCATCCACAGTGTGTACTTCGTCATGCTCGTGATAGGCGAACGGGAGACAATCGTCCCTTCAATCTTGTCGGCGCTCCGTACATAGCGTTCGACCGATGTCGTGTCGGCGCCGAGCCGCGTCACAAAGCCGCCCGTCTGTGCGCTGACCACTCCCGGTAGCGCGAGGAGCGCAGCCGCGGCGCAGAGTTTGATGGTGTTCATGGGTTCTCCTGAATGTTGTGGGCTCAGCCTGTGAAACGTACCGCTTTCGCGCGTTGCGTCCAGCCGCGATTATTCGGTGGAATCTGAGCGCATCCTTCTTTACGCCGCCGCGGAGCTTTTGTGCCAAAAGACTATCCCGATCATCACGACGCCGAGTTGGTGCTGCGATTCTATGAATTGCGGCGTGAAGAAGTGCTGCGGGCGGCGCGGAGCACTATCAACGCGTGGTTTCCCAAAACGTTCGACGACCTCCTGGCAATCGCCAAATCCGACCACCCGAGCAACGCCGCGTTTCGTCAGGTGATTGGCTATTGGGAAATGGTATATGGCATGGCCCGGCACGGTGTGATCCATCCGGAGTTCCTGATGGAAAATAGCAGTGAAGGAATTTTCATGTATGCCCGGATCGAACCGTTTTTGGCGGAATGGCGCGCCAAGCACAGTCCGCGGGGATTTCTGAACTGTGAATGGGTGACGACCAATACCGACCTCGGGCGCGAGCTCCTGAAGTTCTATCGCGACCGTTTCGACAAAATGCTCAGCGCGAAATAATTATGCGGGCCATCAGGACATCGTCCTGCAGTTCGCCGCCGAAATCGAACTGGTGCATACCGACTTCGACAAACCCTTCTTTCTGATAGAAACGTCGGGCGCGATGATTTTCTGTCCAGACGCCGAGCCAGAGCGCGTCGTGGCCATTGGCTGCGGCGCGCTCGACGCAGGCATCCATCAGTTGGTGGCCGGCGCCGCGCCCCTGCCACGCCGCGCCGACGTATATGCGTTCCAGTTCGACGGGATTTCCACCCCGCACATCGGCGGGCGCCTGGTGCGTTCGCAAAACCGCAAAACCGGCCCAGCTGGCGTCCGGTGCTTCTAATACCAATGTCGTGCGTGCCGGATCGAGAAGATCGGCTTGTTGCTGCGCCACAGTGAAGGCGCGTTCCAAATGCCGGGCGAGCACTGCCGGAGAATTGTCGGCGGCGTACGTCGCGATGAATGTGGCTCTGGCGAATTCGGTGTAGGCTTGAGCTTCGGTAGGGAGTGAGGGGCGAATGTTCATAGTGCGAGTGTTGAGTGGGAGTAGGAGTGCTGAGTGCGAGAGTAGTGGGAGAAAGGAGTGGGAGAGGAGTGGGAGATTATTAGTGGGCGGTACTGATTGAGTGGAAGGCAGTTATCTCTCTCCCACTGACCTCCCACTTCGCTTCTCCCACTCTTCTCCCACTCCTTTCTCCCACTACTCTCGCACTCAGCACTCCTACTCCCACTCAACACTGCAGTTATAGGATTGTCTTCGGGCTGGCCGCCCGACTTTTTTGCAATCGCTTCGCCACCTGCTCCGCTGTCCCCAGCGCCCGCAACACATTTTCACCCGCGAGCTTCTTCAAATCCCGATCGCTCCATCCACGCATGATCAACTCCGCAAACAGGGCCGGAAAGGCCGCCTGATCCTGCAGGCCATCGGGGAGGTCGTCGTCGACACCATCGAAGTCACTGCCGATTCCTACGTGATCCACACCAGCGACCTTGCGGACGTAATCGATCTGATCCGCCACGTCCTTGAGGGTCGCGTGCGGCGCGGGGTGGGTTTTACCCCATGCCGACAGTTCGCGCGACACCGCAGCCGTGTCGGTGCCCAGCCGCCGGCGCGCATCGGCCGCGACTGCACTACGCAACACGCCGTGGGCATGCAACGCCGGCGAGACAAAGCCCGGAACGAACGGCACCATCACGACGCCGCCGTTTTTCGGCAAACGCCGCAGAATCGAATCCGGCACATTCCGACGGTGATCCACCAGCGCCCGTGCGGCCGAATGGGAAAAAATCACCGGCGCCTCGGTGACGTCGAGCGCATTGCTCATCACACCGGGCGAAACGTGTGCCAAATCCACAAGCATCCCGAGCCGATTCATCTCGCGGACGACGTCTTTTCCAAACGGCGTGAGCCCGCCGTGTTTGGCGCTGTCGAGTGCGGCGTCGGCCCAGTCGAGCGTGACGTTATGTGTCAGCGTCATATATCTCACACCCAGCGCGTAGTAGGCGCGTAACGCTCCAAGAGAATTCTCGATCGCGTGCCCGCCTTCCATCCCGAGTAATGATCCGACCTTGCCAGCCTTGAACGCAGCGCGCACATCAGCGGCCGTGTACGCCGGCGTCAGTACTTCCGGATATTTGGCGATCATGCGCCGAGCAATGTCGATCTGCTCCAACTGCACCCGGGCGTACCCCGAATCGCGAATCTCTCCCGGGATATACACCGACCAGAATTGCCCGCCGACGTGGCCGGCTCTCATGCGGGCAATGTCGGTTTGGTGGGGGGTGTGTTTGCGAAGATCATACGCGTCCACATCCATTGGCGCACGCTTGTCCTCACGAATCGCCCACGGCAGGTCGTTGTGGCCATCGACGAGCGGCGTCGATGCCAGCAGGGCGTTGGCGTGGGCCAGCGCCTGGGCGGCGGTGGGTCGTTTCGCCGCTGGTCCGGTTGCTGGCGTCTGCGCAGCCAGCGAGGTGACAACAATGGCCAGCAGCGGGGTATGAAATAGAGGGCGCACGGGTACGACTCCGGTGTCGGAGAAAGAACAGTCGCGGCGGTACAAGCCGCGCCATGCAAACTCGCACCGGGCGGCACGGCGCGAAAGCGCGGGCGCTGGACTGGCCGGACCATTTATACCACATTCTGCATTCAGCACGTCTCTCCTTGCGACGGAAAGAGCTGTGATCAAACGAATAGTGGTGGTAGCCGGCTGGTTCCTTATTGCGAGCGTTCCCGCCCGAGCGCAGATCGAACGTCCGGTGGTCGAAATCACTGTTTCCGGTCGGGTATCCACAGTCACCGGTTCACCGATCAGTGGAGCGGCGATTACCGTTGTCGGCAGCAAGTCGGCGACGCGCACCGATTCCGCGGGCGGCTTTCGGCTGGCACGCGTACCCAACGACGTCGTCACGATCGAATTTCACCGGTTGGGATATGTACCGGCGATGGTCACACTCAATGCGACCAATGGAACGGACACGCTCTTTGTCCAGATGCTGGCCAACACTCCTACGGTCGACACGTTCAAAGTCACTGCCACCACAAATCTGCTCGCCGGTATCGTGCTTGATGCCCAAAATCAACCGGTCAGCGGCGCCCTGGTCACCTTAGTTGGCAGGAAGTCGTTGGAGATGGAGTCGGGTGCCGATGGCTGGTTCACTTTCAGTGTTGAACGACCGGGGCCGGTTGTTTTTCGCGTAAAAAAACCGGGCTTTGCATCGCTCACAGAGTCGCTCAGGCTGGATGGCGTGCGCGGCGTCGTGTTGCATCTTCTGAAGCCGTCCGCAAATCTGACGCGAATTCAGAAGTCGGACGCAGACGGATACAACAATCGGATGGTATTCGTCTGGCATCAGACCGATCACCGGATGGCGGTGAAAAGTTCGCGCGCCGCCATTGTGACGCGCGAGGAACTGGCCCCGCTCGGCGCTATGCCGCTCGGCAATGCCGTCCGGTTCACAAAGAGCGGGCGTGGCGCCGCCAACTTTCTTACCAATCAAAACAACGAGGCGTGTGTCCTGCTCGACGGATATCGCCCCATGGGGTTGACCTCACTCGATATTTACAGGGCATCGGATGTCGAGTTCGTCGAACTCTATCCGCCGGGTTCGGAAATGTCCGGGTCCCTTGACGGGTATCTCAACATCACCCTGTGCAGCGATCCGTTCAAGAAACGGGACCTGCGCCCGTATTACGCAGTGGTCTGGATGAGACTCCAAAATTGAACGACGAGAGGGCAGACGGGGGTTTCCGCCTGCCCTCTCGTCGTTCCGGTTTCCGTTCTAGTAGCGGTAGTGATCCGACTTATAGGGGCCACCGACAGGAACGCCGATATACTGGGCTTGTTCGCTGCTCAATTGTGTGAGCTTGACGCCCAACTTGTCGAGGTGCAGGCGCGCCACCTTTTCGTCGAGCGCCTTCGGTAACACATAGACCCTCTTCTCGTATTTCGAGTTGTTCGTATGCAACTCGATCTGCGCCATCACCTGATTGGTGAATGATGCGCTCATCACAAAACTCGGGTGACCGGTCGCGCAACCCAGGTTGAGCAGCCGCCCCTCGGCGAGAATGAGCACGCTGTGGCCGTCGGGGAACACCCACTCATCGTACTGCGGCTTGATGTTGATCCGCTCAATCCCGGCGAACCCCTTGAGCCCCGCCATGTCGATTTCATTGTCGAAATGGCCGATGTTGCCGACAATCGCCTTGTCCTTCATGCGCGCCATATGCGCAGCGGTGATGATGTCCTTGTTGCCGGTCGCGGTGATAAAGACATCGGCGGTTGCGACGACACTATCGAGCGTCGTCACCTGATAACCCTCCATCGCCGCCTGGAGTGCGCAGATCGGATCAATCTCGGTAATCACCACGCGTGCGCCCTGACCCCTCAACGACTGCGCGCATCCCTTGCCCACATCGCCATAGCCCAGCACGACGCACACTTTGCCGGCCAGCATCACGTCGCTCGCCCGCAGAATTCCGTCGGTAAGCGAGTGCCGGCAGCCGTAGAGATTGTCAAACTTCGACTTCGTCACTGAGTCATTCACATTGATGGCCGGAAACAGCAGCGTCCCGGCATTCATCATTTCATACAGGCGATGCACGCCCGTGGTCGTCTCCTCGCTCACACCGCGAATGTCAGCCGCCACTTCCGTCCAGCGTTTCGGAGTCGCACCAAGCGTGTCGCGCAGCAAATCGAGAATAATTCCATACTCCTCACTGTCGCTCACCGGGTTGTGCGCCGGCACCTTCTTGGCCGCTTCGAATTCCACTCCCTTGTGGATGAGCAACGTGGCATCTCCGCCGTCATCAAGTAACAGGTTTGGGCCGGAGCCGTCAGGCCAGCGCAGCGCCTGATCGGTGCACCACCAGTATTCCTCAAGCGTCTCACCCTTCCAGGCAAATACCGGGATGCCACGCGGATTCTGCATCGTTCCATCCCTGCCCACCGCGATCGCTGCGGCCGCATGATCCTGCGTCGAGAAAATATTGCAACTCACCCAGCGCACATCGGCGCCAAGCTCGTCGAGGGTTTCGATGAGCACCGCCGTTTGCACGGTCATGTGGAGCGAGCCCATAATCTTCGCGCCCTTCAGCGGTTTCTTGCCCTTGTACTCGGCGCGGAGCGCCATCAAGCCGGGCATCTCGTACTCGGCGAGACGAATTTCCTTGCGGCCGAAATCCGCCAGCGAGAGATCCTTCACCTTGAATGGGTCGAGGCCGGAGGCCGTGGCGGTGTCGAAGGGGTGAACTTCAGTGGACAAAGTGGCGGGCATTTGTTTCTCGGGATTGAATAGTGCGGGGCTTACGGAGCGGGCGGCGGACGGAGTGTTACGTGTAGCGTGTAGCGTGCAGCGTGTAGCGAACGACGTTAGGTGCGATTGGATTTAGTAAGAACGGCGGTAAACAGTGTCGGGCCTTTGGTAGTCGTAGAGATCGGAAGCGGATGCACACGAACGGCGCTAAAGCCGGCTTCCTTGCCCCATGCGGTGATCTGGTCAGCCGAGAATCCCTGCCAGACGTGCCCCATCGTTTCGCGGTACTCGGCGCGGTCGTGCGGGAGCATATCGACAATGATCAACCGGCCGTCTTTCTTAAGCGCCTTATTGATCGACTGCAACGCCGGCACCGGTTCGGCGACGTAGTGTAACACCAACGACACCACGCCAAGGTCGAGCTCGTGCGCATCCACCGGAAGTGATTCGAGCGTGCCTTGCCGCACATCAACGTTGTCGAACATCGAGAGCCGCGCCCGGGCAGCGCGGAGCATCGCCGCCGACTCATCAACGGCAACAACACGTTTCGCGAACGGGGCCATAGTTTCACTCAACTGCCCAGCGCCGCATCCCAAATCGCCGACCGTGGCACGTGGGTCGAGTAAACCCAGGAGCGCAAAGAGTTCGGTGCGCACACCAAACAATTCGGTGCGCAGCTTGTCCCATTGAGCGGCACTCGATGCAAAGAATTGTTGCGATGTCGAATGCCGGGCGGCAATCACTCCCCGCACACGCTCGGCGTCGCGCGCCGCCGTCGCCATGGCGCCGACCTCGTCGCGCACCGACTGCCAGAGCCGACGAGCCGGCGCATCGAGCTCGCGGCTCGCCATACGATAGCGATTGCTGGTGCCATCTTCGCGGCTCACGACCCATCCCGCATCGGCGAGAGCACGCAGATGACGACTCACGGTGGACTGCGGCAACTGCAGCGCCGAACGCACTTCGCCGACGGTCAGCTCGCAGCGCTCCAAAACGAGGAGCAACCGCGCACGGATCGGGTCGGCGAGAGCAGTGAGGCGGTCGAAGACGGGGTTTCGTTTCATCCTTATATCCGGATGAAAGGTTATCGATTTCACGTTGCCGGTCAAGGGGCGGTATGAAGCCGCCGGCGAGGCCCATCGCTATCGCCCAGCCCGCTCCAGCGCCGTCGTCATCGGCTTGAGCGTATCGCCTACCCAACAGTGCATCCCCACACCCGTCAGCCCGCTTGCCGCGAACGCCCGTCGATACTGTGCGGGCGATCGCTCATGCCATGCCTTACGGTCCCCTTCGATCTCGTCCGACGTCGTGTAGGCCTCGAGGTATGCGACACCGCCAAGCATCGCGCTGATCGCCGCGAGTCCGGTGCGCAACTCCGGAGCCGGCACGTACTGCAGCACGTCGCAACACACCACCACGTCAAATTTCCCGCGAACGTTCAGCGCGCCGAGAGTACCAAAGGCGCCGAGCCGGATGTTGCGCGCCGCGCCGAACCGGCGCACGACATATTCGCTCGAGTCCACTCCGACGTATCGGGCACCGGGCCGCAACGCGTGCAACGCGGCGCGCCACGGCGCCTCGCCGCAGCCTACGTCGAGCAGGGAACGCACCGGCCGCTGAAGCAGGGCCTCCGCAATGCCGACCACCATCGCTGTTTTGCGTGCCACATCGCGCGGGGTGGCAATGCGACGGGCCGGATCGCGGTACCAGCGATCAAAGTACGCACGATCGTATACTTTGATCGCTACTCCTTCGGTACGGGGCGCGAAAGTATCAACAGCGCCAGCAGCACGGCGCCGCACGTCACCCCGGAGTCGGCAACATTGAACGTCCAAAATCTCCAACCGGACGTGCCAACATCAATGAAGTCCACGACCCCGCGCGCTGAGCGCAACCGGTCGAGCAAGTTCCCAAGTGCGCCGCCGGCGATCAACGCCAGCGCGGTGGCCTGCCAATAGTCGTTGCGGGGCGTCGCCCGGTACATCTGCACGATCACGGTGATCATGACGATCGCCACCACCGTGAACACCACGCGCGACGACGTGCCGAGCGAAAGATTCATCGCGGCACCGGTGTTGTACGTCAGCGTGAGTCGGAACCAGTCCCCGAATACCGAGTGCGCGACGTGCGGGATAAGGCGCGCCTCCACCATCCGCTTCGTGACGTAATCGACCAACACGATAGTCGCCGCAATCGGCCAGAACAGCATTGGGGTGCGCAGTCGCGGTTCCGTCACGGCAATCGGATTCGGGTCGGCAGCTGTGGTCATCATGGTCGGATATCAATCGTACGGGTGGAAAGTTCCGCTAAGTTTCAAACGTGACGCTGCGCCCCGGCCTGCCTATCGACGAAGTCCTTCCCACCTTGCGACAGGCGCTCGCCGGTGGCACCCGCGCCGTCCTGCAAGCTCCACCGGGAGCGGGGAAAACTACCCGGGTGCCGCTCGCTCTGCTTGGCGAATCGTGGGTTGGTGGTGGGCGGATCGTTATGCTCGAACCGCGCCGGTTGGCGGCGCGGGCGGCGGCGCGATTCATGGCCGGCGCACTCGGCGAGACCGTCGGTGAGACCGTGGGATACCGCGTCCGCGGGGACTCGCGAATCGGGCCGCGTACGCGCATTGAAGTCGTTACCGAAGGCGTGCTCACACGAATTATTCAGGATGATCCGTCGCTGGATGGCATCGCCGCGCTCCTGTTCGACGAATTTCACGAGCGCAGTCTCGTTGCCGATCTCGGTCTTGCGTTGGCGCTGCAGAGCGCCGAACTGCTCCGGCCCGATCTCCGGATTGTCGTGATGTCGGCCACGCTTGACGGCGCAGCAGTCGCCGCACTCCTCGGCGGCGTTCCGACCATTACATCGGTCGGTCTCGCCTTTCCTGTGGAAACGATGTATGTGCCACGGCGGGACGGAGTGCGCATCGAAGGCGCGGTTGCGTCGGCGATCGAGCGCGCGCTGGTAGCACACGAAGGCGATGTACTCGCCTTCCTTCCCGGTGCTGCGGAATTACGCCGGACTGCAGCGCTCCTCGCCGACCGCGCACTACCGCGCGGCACCTTTGTTTGTACGTTGTCGGGCGCGATGCCTCTCCCGGAACAGGACCGGGCGATTGCGCCGAGCGCATCGGGTGAACGAAAAGTCGTCCTGGCCACGGCGGTGGCCGAAACGAGTCTGACGATCGAAGGTGTGCGCGTCGTGATCGACAGTGGGCTCTCGCGCGTCCCACGATTTTCGCCGGGCTCCGGAATGGCGCGTTTGGAAACGGTGCGCGTCTCCCGCGATGCCGCCGACCAGCGCCGTGGTCGCGCCGGGCGCGTTGCACCCGGTACGTGCTACAGACTGTGGATCGAAGCGGAACAGGCGCAACTGCTACCGCGACGTACGCCAGAAATACTTGAGGCCGACTTATCGTCGTTGGTTCTCGAGCTGGCGGCCGCCGGCATTGCGGATCCCGCCACCCTGCGTTGGCTCGACCTCCCGCCCACCGGCACCTTCGCGCAGGCCCAGGAATTGCTAATCGCACTCGGCGCACTCGATGCCGCCGGGCGCATCACCGCACATGGACAGCGCATGGCAGGCGTCGGATTGCACCCGCGACTGGCTCACCTGGTACTTCGCGGTTCGAAAATGGGGCACGGTTCGCTTGCCGTGGACCTCGCCGCACTGCTTGCCGAACGCGACGTATTGCGGCGCGAGGCCGCCGTTGACGATCCCGACCTGCGCACCCGGGTCGAGATCGTGCGTGCCCGCAATGGGGCTGACGATCCGCGCGCTGATCGCGGCCGCGTGTTCCAAATTCGCGAAGAGTCGCGCCGACTGCGGAGAGAGCTCGGCGTGCGCGACCGCGAAGACCGCGCCATCGATGATATCGAAATGACCGGGGCACTCGTGGCCCTCGCCTACCCCGACCGCGTGGCCTTGTCGCGCGAGCATTCGCGCGGACGCTTCATCTTGCGGAACGGGCGTGGCGCCCGCATCAGCGATGCGTCGACGCTGGCCGATTGTGAAGCGCTCGCCATCGCCGATACTGATGGCGCACCGACCGAATCCCGCATCTATCTCGGTGCACCGATCGACCGCGCCACCATCGCCGAACTCTTCTCCGAGCAGATCATTCGCGAAGACCTCGTGGCCTTCCACGCCGCCACCGGCCGCGTGAGCGCGGTGACCCGCCAGCGCCTGGGCGCGCTCGTCCTCGACGAGCGGGCCCAACATCGTCCGGATCCGGCCGCGGTCGCCGCGGCATTTGCCGACGCGATTCGGCTCGAAGGCATTGCGGCGCTCCCGTGGAGCGATGGTGCGCAATCGATTCGCCAGCGCCTGGCCTTCGCGCACTCGCTCAACGCGTCGTGGCCGAGTGTGTCCGATATCACACTTCTCGACGAGGTAGATCAGTGGCTCGCGCCGCACCTCGCCGGAATGACCAAGCGTTCCGATCTCACGCGAATTAATCTTGGCGACGTGTTGCTGAGCCGTCTCACCTGGCAGCAACGGGCCGCGCTTGATGTGCTGGTCCCGACCCATATCGAAGTGCCAAGCGGGTCGCGCATTGCGGTGGATTACCAAGACCCAGCGGCGCCGATTCTCGCCGTGCGCTTGCAGGAGATGTTTGGCGCGCAAACCACGCCGACGGTCGGTGGCGGCCGGGTGCCGGTGACGCTTCATTTGTTGTCACCGGCGAACCGTCCCGTACAGGTCACACGGGACCTTGCAGGGTTCTGGCGCACTTCGTATTTCGACGTCCGCAAGGATTTACGGGGGCGATACCCGCGCCACCCTTGGCCCGACGATCCACTCTCCGCCCCGCCGACGAAGCGGGTCAAGCCGTCTCACTAATTCGTGTAGGTTGTGGGTAGCGGCGGCACGGGAATAGTTTGCTTCTATAATGATTGCGCGATTTCCCACCTTTGTGCACCCTCGGCGCACCCTTCACGCTGCCCGCCGCACGCCTGTCGGTGTCCTTCGAGTCCTGCTACTGCTGGCAATTCCATCTCTAGCTTTTGCCCAAGCCGGTTCTTGCACCCCCCGGCATCCGATGGTCGACGCTGTGAATTTTGTCGGGAACAAATCGATTGGCTCCAACAGCCTTGCGCCAATTGTTGAAACGCAAAGCTCCGGCCTGTGGCGCCGCTGGTTCGGGTGGAAAACGGGAGTCCTCACCTGTCTCGATTCGGTGACCCTGAAAGACGACACGCAACGCCTGCGCGATCAATACGCACAGCAAGGGTATCCGAAGACCCTCGTGACGAGTAGCGTGACACGGCGCGGCACGCGCCGCGCCCAAGTCACGTTTACGATCAAGGAGAGTGTACCGATCCTGATCGACACGGTGACGCTCCTCGGCTTGCCGCCGAACGTCGTGAACGCCAGCGCCATGGTGCGCCGGCTGGTCGGACAGCCGAAAGATGATTCGGTACTCGCGTTCGTTGCCGATTCCATGCAAACGCTGATTCAGGCCGGCGGTTATGCGCGAGCCGGCAAACCGTCGTTGCCACTCACGGTGGTCGACAGTGCCCGGAACCGTGCAGCGGTGACGTTCGCGTTTCATCCCAACGCCATCGTCTATTTCGATTCGATTCACGTGGACATCAAGCCAGCCGGATCGCGACCGGCACTCCATGTTCACGATATTATCGCTCTCCTGCGCTTTAAGCCGGGCGAGCGATACAGTGCCCGGGCGATCGGAGAAAGTCAGCGCGATTTATTCGAGATGGGACTGTATTCGTCGGTGCGGATAGACAGCGGCACGACCGCGGCCGGCGACACGACGAACCGGCTGCCCATTCTCGTCAAGCTCGTGGAGGGCACGCCGCATCGGCTGCGCACGAGTGGCGGATGGGGAACGCTCGATTGCTTCCGAACGCAAGAACGATTTATCAATCAGAATATGTTCGGCTTGGGCCACCGGCTCGAACTTACCGGCAAGATGTCGAAGATTGGCCTCGCGCATCCGTTCAATGGGTTCTCGGGCCTCTGCGCGCCGCGCGTGCGTAACGATCCGTTCAGTCAGCGGCTCAACTATTATGCGGGCGCCACACTGAATCTGCGTGGCATCATCGGTGCAAAGTATCAACCGACGCTCACCGTATTCAGCGAACGCCGGTCCGAGTTCCAGACGTACGAGCAATCTACGGACATCGGCGTGATCGCATCGGTTGGCCGGGATCTTGGACGCAATGTCAGCGCGACGGCGCGTTACCAGTTCGTGGACGGTAAAACGATTGCCGACCAAGCAGTGAGTTGCACGATTTTTGGTTTCTGCCGCCTCCAGGATCTTACGACCTTCTTGCAATCCAGTCCTCTTCACAGCGTGGGCTTGGGCATTGTGAAGAATCCGCTGTTGCCCACATCCGATCCTGTCAGTGATTTCCGATGGCAGGTGGAAACAAAAATTGGAACCACGCAGCTGGCGAGAAAAACCACGCTCAACTTCGGACGGTTGATGGGCGAGGTGGCGGGTTACTATCCGCTTGGTCCTACCCTCGTCATCGCGACGCGGTTACAGGGCGGATATGTGCTCTCGCGATCCGACCAGTCATCGCTCCTGCCACCGACCGAACGGTTTTATTCCGGCGGCCAAAATTCGGTGCGCGGATTCGGACAGAACTTACTTGGCCCCGGCTCGTATATCGTTGGCAAGATTGACACGATCCTCGGACCTGCCGGCAATGCGGTCGGCGTAGCCCGGCCGGAGAACCATTACGACCGCATCGCACCAAGCGGTGGCAACGCGATGTGGCTGGCCAACATCGAGTTGCGCACGCGAAAAGGGTATCCGGGCGGGCTGTTGCGCTACGTCCTTTTTGTTGACGCGGGACGTGTGTGGAACACGAATGACGTATTCAATGTCACCAACGCCGGCGTCCGCGTCACACCAGGTGTTGGCGTCCGACTGGTTACTCCACTCGGGCCGTTCCGCGTTGACATCGGCTATAACCCGTATGCGCTGAGCGCCGGACCGGCATTTTTCGTCATCCCGGGTGATGTACGAAAAGGAATCGTTGGTCGGGTCATTTGCGTCAGCCCCGGGTCCACCGATCCGATTGTTCCCAACGCGACTTCTGGCACGCAGTTTTGTCCGGCCAGCTTCACGCCGTTGCCGAACGGCGGATGGCTGCAGCGCCTCACGTTCCACTTCAGCATCGGGAACGCGTTCTGAGGCGGCGTGCGAAGGTCTTCTGGTCTTCGCTTGGTCTCATCGCGGCGGCGATTGGCCTGGTTGTCTTGGCGATCATACTCATATTCGAGACTGACCGAGGCCACGCACTCCAGCGAAAAATAATTCTCTCGCAGGCGGCAAATCTGCTCGCGGGGCGAGGCCACCTGTACGTTGGCAATATCGCCATTGGACTCGGCGGCAATTTTGCATTCGACTCCGTTGCCGTTTCGGATAGCACCGGCGTGCTGGTCGCAGCGGCCGGACGCATTGAAGGAAACGCAGGGATCGCCGGAATGCTGCGCGGCAGAATACACATCTCGCGCTTGTTGCTCGTCCGGCCGTATGTCGTATTTGAGCAATATCAAAACGGCAGCTGGAACATCGACAAACTCTTCCCGCCAAAAAAACTGCTGAGTCTTCCGACCCAGCGCTCGACGCTATCGGTGACCATTGACAGCGCCGTCGTTCGCGATGGTCACTTGGCACTCGTGCAGCCCGACTCCCTGCCGAAACTGCCCCCCAAGCGGCGAGACTTTGCCCAATTGCAGATGCGGCTCGGCGCGACCGAGATCCTGCATCCCGGAAAGGTCGGCGGGTCGGCGACCATTCTGGCGATGGCGATGAACTCCAGCAACCCGCCGCTCACGTTGCGTCAAGCGATTGGCACGGTGAACTGGTGGTCGGATTCGTTGTTTATGGACTTCTCGTCATTCCGGCTCCCGGCGTCGCGTGCAACCCTCCGCGGCTCAATCAATTGGGCCAAAACCGGACCGCCGCGACTGAATCTGCGCATCAACGCTGATTCCGTGTCGCTCGCCGACGTCGCGTGGGTCACGACACTGATTCCGAAGAGCGGGGGTACCGGTTCTACCGAGCTGATCATCCGCAGCGGGAAAGATCCGCAAAATCTGGAATACGTCCTCTCGAAGATGGATCTCCGGATGACCAAGTCGCGACTGGCCGGCGGATTCACCGCCATTGTCGGCAAGAGCGTGTCGATTGTTAATCTGGCGCTGGATGCGCGGCCCTTCGACCTCGATTTGGTGCGCGAGATTTTCGGTGACTCCTTGCCACCGAAGGTTTGGCAGGGCGCCCTGACCGGAACCGTGCGGGGTGCCGGTGGACCATTAACGGCGCTGAGGCTCAATGCAGTGGACCTCACATTCACCGACCGCCGGGCACATAACGCCGCCTCACAGCTGTCGTTATCGGGCGTCCTTGATGTGAAAGCAAAGCCGGTGCAGTTGCATCAGATCGAGGTGCTATTGCACGACCTCGACGTGCGCACCCTTGGCGCCGTATCGAAAACCGCCGATTCACTGCACGGTGTGTTGCGCGGGCGAGTAGTGCTTGATGGTCCCGCGAACAATCTGCTGTTCCACGACCTATCGCTCGTGCACGTCGACGGCGACTTGGCGCGATCGTATGTGAGCGGCGGCGGCCGTCTCGCCACCGATCACAACACGCACTGGCTCGACGCGACACTCGCTCTCGATACGATCGCCGTCGCAACGCTGGCCAGCACGAAGAGCACGGTACCCTGGCGCGGTTCGATAAACGGCAAGCTCATCCTGGAGGCCACGCGCGATACCATGCAAATCGATGCGCTTCTCCATGCGGGTGCCGGCACGGCGCACTTTATCGGTGTTTCGCTACTCGATTCAACGCGAACTTGGCTACAAGGGACCTCAACGCTCAACGCGATTGACCCCCGCGTACTGATCGCCCGCAAAGATATTCCGGTGCTCCGCCTCGACGGGACCGCCACGATCGACGTGGACATTCGGCCGTCCAACAGCGACACCCACGTAGATATCGTCCTCGATACGACTAGCGTTCTTGGCACCTCGCACATCACAATGGCGCACCTGCGCGCCGGCGGCGGCTCGGAAGGACTGCATCTGGACACCGCGGAAATTCATGCCGCCGCCTGGCAACTGAGCGCGCACGGACGTCTGGCCAAGACAGGCGTGACGCACGACAGTTTGACCTTTGATGTGAAATTCGATTCTCTGGCACCGCTCCGCGCCCTCGTGCTCGACACCGCCGGCTTGGCGTTGGTCGATTCGCTGCATGGCGCGTTTGCCGCCAAGGGCGTACTGATTGGTTCGTTTGATACGCTGAGCGCAGACGTCGCCTTCAACGCGAGCCGTGCGCGCTGGACCGGCTTTTCGGTCGATACCGTGAGCGGACACCTGGCACTCGCCAACCTGCCACACTCGGCAACCGGTGTAGTGACCGCGTCGGCGAAAGGACTGATCGCCGCAGGGTTTACCGCCGACTCGGCCGCCGTTCGTGCCACAGTTACAGACGGAACGCGCTTCATCGTTTCGGCGAACGGCTCACGTGGCGACACCCTTGCGGCTGCGGTCCATGCGGATGCACGCGTCACCGGCGACACGACACGCATCGCCATTGACACATTGAATTTCAAACTCGGCAACGGCACGTGGAAGCTCGATCGGGCAACCTACGTTGTCGTGACGCCCGGTGCCATCACGATTGATTCCACGCAGCTCCATAGTTCGCGCGGCGCGGTCGCGACACTGAGCGCGTTGCTCCCGGACATTGGCCCGGCCCGCGCGACGCTCAACGTTCGCTCGTTCGGCGTGGATGAACTGGCGTTTACCGGAATTGTCTCACCCGATTTTATTGGGCGAGTTGCAGCCACCGTTGATGTCCAAGGGACGCGCGATCAACCACTGATCACATTGTTGGCCACTGTCGATTCGATCAAAGTCGGCAACCAACTTGAGCCCGCACTGTCGCTGTCAGGAAAGTATGCGGATAAAAAGGCCCAGTTTACCCTCGGCGGCGCTGACGGCAAAAAGACGGTGCTCAATGCGACTGGCACCGTCCCGATCGATCTTACGCTCCGCAAAGTCGATAAGCGCCTGATCGACGGGCCAGTCTCCGTGCATGTCGTCGCGGACGCCGCATCGATCGCCGGATTCGAAGCCGTCGTCCCCGCAGTGACGGGACTCTCCGGCACGCTCTCAACCGACGTGATGGTCACTGGCACCTGGAAGAAACTCGCCGGTGCCGGCGCGCTGCATATTCGAAATGGTACCTTCGACCATACGAAAACTGGTATTGCCGCCCGAGGGGTGCTGCTCGACGCTTCGTTGACGCCGGACAGCATCATCATCAGTCACTTGCGAATGGCCGATGCCAGTTCGCCTGGCGACACGGCATCGCTCGTCGGTGTCCTCTATCGCACCAAAGACGGCTGGTTGGTAAGCGGCGAAAGTTTCGCCCGGAACTTCACGGTGATGGACGATCCAGGCCTGGCTGTCGTGAGTGCCAGCTGGCATTTGAATGTCAGTGGCGCATTGAAGGAACCCCACGTGAGCGGCGACGTGCTCCTGCCCTCGGCCGTGTTCACGATCGATACCCGTCGTCGTGTTCGGCCAATACTCAATGATTCCGACGTCGACTCGGAGTTGAAAGTTGGCGAGCCATTGCTCTCCGGGCTCACGATCACGCTGGGCAACGATGTGCGCCTCAAATCGGTTGAAGCGAACGTGCAACTCAGTGGCAGCGTCGAAGTCGGCGGCCAATTGCACAACCCCTATGTCTCCGGCACCGTGAACGCCGACCGTGGTACCTACCGTGTGGACCTCGGCGTACTGAAGCGCACCTTCCGCGTCGACAGTGGCACCGTGCAACTCGCTGGCACGTTGAAAGAGGTGCCTCCTGCGCTCGATATTTGGACATCGTATGTGGTGCGCCGCGCCGACCGCGACGACATCACCATCGGCGCACACCTCACCGGTACGACCGACCGGAAAGTCCTGACGCTCACCACCAACGACCTCGGTAGCGCCGTCGCTCAAAGTGAGATTATCAGTTATCTCGTATTTGGCACACCCAGCTTCGCGCTCGACGGGCAAAGCTCAAGCACCGTGAGGGCCGCGACCGCCGCCCTCGTACCATCACTCGGCGGCGTACTCGAAGGAGTGCTCGGTACATTCCTGCCGTTCTTCAACAGTTTGCAGGTCACCACTATCGCTGGCGAAGGACCGCAGAATCTCACAACCAATCCGCTCGACGGTTTGCTGAATAGCTTCGCCCTGACCGCTGGCCGTCAAATCGGTTCTGATACGTTTCTCAATCTTTCCGGCGGCCGCTGTAGCGGTAGCCGGGTCTCATCGGCAGGGAGCGTGCCCGGTTGGTTCGGGATCTCCGTCGAGTATCGGCCACGATATTCACTGGGTGCCATCATCTCGCTCGACCCCGGCTCATCACCGTGTAACCGGGTGGGGAATTTCTCGGATATCTACCAGTTCGGTCTGGATTTGTTCAAAGATTGGAAATTTTAGCCTTAGTGGAGGAGTGCTGTGATCAAGGATTTCAAGACCTTTGTCCTGCGCGGTAACGTGGTGGATCTGGCCGTCGGCGTCATTATCGGCGCGGCGTTCGGGGCGATCGTAAAGTCATTTGTCGAAGATGTCATCATGCCGCCCATCGGACTCGCTACCGGTGGGATTGATTTTGCCAACAAATTCATCGTCTTGAAAGACGGTGCAAAAGCGGTCGCGCCTTACGCATCGCTTGCCGAAGCGAAAGCCGCCGGCGCCGTGACTATGAATTATGGGCTCTTCATTAATCAGACCGTTTCGTTTCTGATTATTGCCATCTGCATCTTTGTCGTCGTCAGGATGGTGGCCCGTCTGCAGAGCCCTGCCCCGGCTCCCTCAACCAAAGCCTGTGCATTCTGCGCGATGCAGATTCCGCTGGCTGCTACGCGTTGCCCCCAGTGCACGTCACAGTTATAAACCGTTCAACTCTTTCACCACGCACGATTGGAGATCCCAATGACGAAAATGTTTAAAGCAGGGCTCGCTCTGGCAACCGTCTTAATGGTGTTCGTTGCGACGCCGGCAAGCGCGGCGGCACAAACGACGGCAAAGAAGGTTGAGTGCAAAGACGAAACGTATGCCCTCGCTGGACGTGGGGCGTGCAGCGGCCACGGTGGAGTGAAGGAATCGGCGGTCAGGAAAGCCGGGGAAGACGTCAAGGAAACCGCAAAGAAAACCGGTCACGACGTCAAGGAAGGCGCAAAGAAAGCCGGGAGAGCTACGGCCGAAGCGGCGGAGAAGGTCGGCGACAAGACCAAAGAAGTCGCAAAGAAAACGGGCCGGGCAGCGGATAAAGCAGAGGACACAGTCGCGGATAAGCTCGCGCGCAAAGCCACTGCAAAATGCAAAGACGGCACGATGTCTTACGCCAAACATCACTCGGGCGCTTGCAGTCGCCACGGTGGTGTTGCCGAATGGCTCGACGGCAGTGCGAAGAAGCCGTAGTCGTTAAACGCCCGAAACAGCTGGGGGTCGGCTACTCACGGTGAGTGCCGACCCCCAGTTTCGCATGTCGACTTAAATTGCGAATTGGCGAAAATGATGGTCCATGTGCTTCCACGCGAGCGCTCCCCAGGCGCGCCCGGTGAGCGCACCGAACGCCGGATGAGCTGGCCACGCGTGGTCGAGTTGCATCGTTGCGAACCGGTCAATGAGCGAGCGCAGCGTTTCGACTTCGCCGTGCCAGACGGTCGGTGTTCTTGCGAGAAGCTGACGGGCCGTAGGAAGGCCCTTGGGCATCGGCAGCACGTAGACAAAGAGCTGTTTGATCACCGGAAACCGGACAATCATTTTCTTTTGCGGAATGACAAGGTCCCCGTACGTCATCCGCAGGGCTTCGGTGAGGTGACAGACCATCAAAGGCGCCGAGAACTTGCCCCAGCGTGCCTGAGTATCCGGAGTGAGCCGGCTGAGGCGCTCCTGTAGCGCTTGGCGTGCCGCCGCGTCGAACATCGTTTTCCGCAAACGTGAACTCCGGATTGAAACGGGGGGGGATGACCGGTCTAACTGCACAAGGACCTGCGATGGGTCGCACTCTCAGTTCATAACGACACTATATTCCTCGGTGAATACTGATCTCCCGCAGCCCTTGTATGCAATTTCCGCTGCGACTTCACAAACGCAAGTCGAGCGTGGGCACTTTACCGTGCCGCTGCAATACGCTCTCGCAGACAAGGTGAACGCAGAACTCCTGGAGTTTCTCAACGCGTAAGACCAACCCGACGTCAGAAACGGCCTTTCATATTGATAGCGATTTGGCGAACCTAGTTAACAGTGAGGAACCATGGCAAAGAAGAAATTGACCACAGCAGCCGGCGCACCGGTTGTCGACAACCAGAACACCCAAACCGCCGGGCCCCGTGGGCCGGTGTTGTTGCAGGATGTCTGGCATCTGGAAAAGCTGGCGCATTTTGCCCGTGAAGTGATCCCCGAGCGTCGCATGCATGCCAAAGGATCGGGCGCCTTCGGTACGTTTACCGTCACCCACGACATTACGAAATACAGTAAGGCAAAAATCTTTTCGGCGGTCGGCAAGAAGACCGACTTGTTTATGCGCTTTTCCACGGTCGCCGGCGAGCGCGGCGCAGCCGACGCAGAACGCGATATCCGCGGATTTTCCGTCAAGTTTTACACAGAAGAAGGCAATTGGGATGTGGTCGGCAACAATACGCCGGTTTTTTTCCTGAGGGATCCTCTAAAATTTCCTGACTTAAACCACGCCGTCAAACGCGATCCGAAAACCAATCTGCGCAGCGCCGAAAACAACTGGGATTTCTGGACCCTTCTGCCGGAAGCGTTGCACCAGGTCACGATTGTGATGAGCGAGCGCGGTATTCCGGCATCGTATCGCCATATGCACGGGTTTGGCAGCCATACCTTCAGCTTCATCAATGCGGCCAACGAGCGGCATTGGGTGAAATTCACCTTCCAGACGATGCAGGGCATCAAGAACCTGAGCGATGCCGAGGCCACCGACCTCGTCGGCCGCGATCGCGAAAGCCACCAGCGCGATCTGTTCAACAGCATTGAGCACAAGGACTTTCCGCGCTGGAAACTGCGCGTACAGATCATGCCGGAAAAGGACGCGAGTTCGTAC